>CAIXLI010000172.1 GCA_903920205.1 uncultured Pseudomonadota bacterium | reverse complement strand
CCAAGGGCGTCAATATCTTCGGGCTGATTCGTCATACCCACAGGGATTCATAAATCCCTTAACTCTTCGTAAATATCTCGCCCGCCCTTTTGCCGATGTTACAATGTTATTCGGCTAGAAACCTCTGTAAAGCATTACAAAAACATTACAGTAAATTTTCCAAATTTACTCCTTACGCTCTCATCATCTATGGCAGCAGAAGTAGTTCATAATTTTCGGGAGAAATCATTATTAAGATTATGCCTCCCGCCTCATTCCCGATCTCAGCTTGTATTTTTATGTTTTGTCCGGAAAGAGCCCCGGCATCCAGCGAGAGGCGAGCGTAGCCGGAAATGCGAGATGCAGCGCAGATCGTGGGCTTTCTGAAGTGACAACACTACGCTCTAGAAGAGCTGATATAACTCTACTTGCTTGGCGTTCGCCAACGTTGAGAATGTTTTGAATTTCGCTTCGCGGTAATTCGCCGCGATAAAGGAGCGCCTCAAAAATGTTGCCGGATTTTGTGGGAAGAGTACCAAGGCGAATTTCTTCTTCTGCCCAGACGAGGATGCGGGCGCGTAACCGATCCGGTTGTACCAAACTTTCCATAAATGAAACTTGGTCAATGCAGGTTTTCAGAAAAAAGCCGGTAAACTCCGCCAACGCCTCTTCACTTAGGGTTCCGCGTCCATCGAGATCGTTGCGGCGCGGCATATCGCAATTACTTAGCAGTTGTTTGTATTGATCAACATTACGGGCCAACCCTCTCGCGATGGACCAAATAGCGCGTGTGTCGAGCGTTTTGAGAAAAACGGCGTGCGACATCAATCTTCCTACGCGGCCATTGCCGTCAAGAAAGGGATGTATCCAAGCCAGCCTATGATGTGCGGCAGCGGCAGCTATGACAGTTTCCGACGTTCCAAGCTTTTCATAGACTTCTGAAAAACGTCCAAGAAACCGTGGAATCGCACCGGGGCTGATTGCAACGAGCTTTCCAACCGCAACATCGTTCTGTCTGAATTCGCCCGGAATAATGGGTAGGCATTCTTTTGTGTCCTTGTTTTCAACCCACTTGAGTTCATCCGGAACTTCTTCATAAAAGCGGCGGTGAATTTCACGGATTCCCTCTAAGCTAAACGCGCTATTCTTAAGCCCACCTTCATCAATCCATTTTTGAACGGAGATATGGGCTTTTGCCTCAAGTTGTAAATCCCGCTTTTTTCTATCTTTGCTGTAATCCTTTTTGAGTGCGCGTTCGATGTCGATGGGGTGGGTGTCGTGCCCTTCGATGAGATTGCTATAATAACAATTCATCGAGCGAACTAAGTCGGCTAACGATGTGAGCATCCGATCAGGCAGACTTCGGCAGAACCCTGCGGATTTCTTTCCCAAATCGAGGGCGAGATCGGCAAGCTCGCCGCGAGAAGGATGCGTTTCGCTGATGAGCAAGGGCTCCATTAAACCGATTGATTCACCTCGGTCCGAGGCGGGCAAAATGTCTTGTTTCATGTCTGGTTTGTTTTTCATTATTTAATATTAATATCAATATATTACTTATTAGTAAAGGATAATATGGCGTGTAAAATGTCTGGTTGTTCGGCTACTTAGCCTCTTCAGCCGTTCCACCTCTGTATAGTTCTAACAACCTATATTCTCGTCGACCCATCGACACATATATTCTTATGCCGCCGGTTCGGGTCGCCCTAGTATTGACCTTGAGGATGCCTTCAAGAGCGAGACGCATCAACGCTTCGTATGATTTTGACATTACAGTGTAATGCGATCTGTTGGAAACAGCGGAAATCTTGAGGCTTTTGCCATAGGTACTTGTGTTTAATGCGTTGATTGCGTTAGTTGGGTAATCCTTGCCAAGGTCGGGGTCGCGAGTTCGATCCTCGTCGCCCGCTCCAACTTTTTCAAGCACTTAGCCTAAAAAGATGCGGCTGATCGATGTGTTTTTTGGTTCAGCTAAACCAAATGGCTTCAGAGGTTTAAAGAAGGCCGGATATTCAGGGCACTAACAGCGCGGCGAAGAAAGTCTGGCGCATGCTTGCCATAAACCCTCTCCACGGTTCTCTCGCTGTCTCCCAACACCCGCGCCACCTCTGACAATGGCGCCTCAGCCATGACCATCCATGTCGCCGCCGTGTGACGCAGAACACGTGTCGGGTTTTGAGCGTCGAGCGACAAAGGATTGATTATCGTTCCCGCAAGTACGATAGCGTTCTGCGTGAGCGGCTTCGAGCCTTGGCGGGTGAGCGGCGGCGGTTTGTGAACACAATGAGTAGCATGAGCGGTGCTATTGAGTAAACCGCAGTAAGTGATCGCAGATGACCTGCTCCCCGTTTATCAATACTGCAATTTCAGAAGATTGTTCATTCGGTCAAAGGACTCCATCGACCGTTCGGGTGCATACTTCCTAGTGTTATCGCCCATAATTTCTTTCAGGCCTCTAAGCGACTTGAGCACAACCAGGAGCTCGACTTCCTGCACAAAATCCTTTCTGGATAGGTTGTTACATATCCGTTCCACTTGCTTGTCGGTTTTACCAAGAACAAACTTCTTATGAAAAGCCGCAAGGGTTTTTCCATCTGAATCCCCCGTTCTATTTACATAACCGTCGAAGATTTCGCTAAGCCCATTCAGGAGGCTGTCCACCGGAAGACTACGATATCCCCCATCCGTCTTGCTGGTGTAACCCCAATCGACAAGCCGATCGTAGATGTTTTTATAAACATGCTCCGTAGCGCCATCCTCAAAGCCAAAGTCGTCCATAAAGCCAGTATATTCATATGCAATTTTAGGTTTTGTGAATGCCGCAACGAATCCCACGGCCTGATGTAGAGCAACCATCCTTACATCACCGCCGCGCAACAGAAATTTGCGCCGAGCGCCCAACATGCTCTGATATTCAAGAATGTGGTATATCCCTGCCTTCTTAACTTTGACATCTCCGCCATTGAGGATGTTTTGGAACATTAAATATAAGCGCTGTAAAAGTTCGAGGTTATCGTAACCGCAGGACGTTAAACTGGCATCAACAGTTAGATCATTCGCAGCAATATTGGTTCTTTCTGCAATTCTCTGGAATAAATTTTGGCTATCATCGGGTCGAGAAAGTACAAAATTTAGTTTCCCATTAAAAGAATACACATAGTCGCCTAACCCCTTAAAAATTTCTACGGCCTCCTTAGGCAATCTCGCAAAGACCTCTTTCGGCAAAACTTCTTTTAATTTTTGTCGAATGCCATCCCTCATGGAAGCGGGATCTTTGCAACATCCGAGTTTCGCTGGATTTAAAAAGAACGTTGATGCTTTGACCGGAATGTTATTGATAATTCCCAATATTTCCATGCCTTCATCAATGCAGGCTTGTGCAAATCTGGCGACCTGACTATCAGTCCAATGTTCATTTAATATCGACATAAGAAACCATAAAAATAAGGCCACAGATCAGTGCGGACTTTTATCGGACGCGGCTGTTTTAAATTTTTCCCGCTGACAACCATAGACCAAACCAAGGGCGTTTCCGCCATAAGAATTTTGTCCTGCTTGTCCATTTTAGCCTCCTAAAGTTGATGCGATCAACGGTTCTTAAAATTTGAAAATTAAAAGTCTGCAACGATCAAACTGCTCCACGCCTTCCATTCTTTTTAACCGCCTGACCGCATAAGTTGTGAGCGGCAATAAGGCGATCTCGTAGGCTGATTTTGCACCC
This sequence comes from uncultured Pseudomonadota bacterium, assembly GCA_903920205.1. Taxonomy (GTDB): domain Bacteria; phylum Pseudomonadota; class Alphaproteobacteria; order UBA9219; family UBA9219; genus CAIXLI01. The sequence goes on along the minus strand of CAIXLI010000172.1, from coordinate 7,754 downwards.
CATGTACTGAGAATGGTGACAACAACCGTTTTTGTCGGCACGATGCCGAAAAAGCCGATAACGAAAAAGACGATGCTGTCGACCAGTTGCGCCCCCACAGTCGATAGGGCCGCACGCAACGGAAAGTTATTCCCTTGCGACCAAATTTTCATTTTAGACATAATATAGGAGTTGACGAATTCGCAGCATACATAGGCCAAATAGGACGCCACGATAACGCGCGGCAAGCTGCCGTTAACAGCCATAAATGCCTCCTGCATTTTATAATCGACGGAAGGCGGCAAGGCGATAGCAACTTGAACGAAGAACAAAAACAACAGACCACAGTTAAACCCCGTCCAGATTAACCGACGCGTACGGTTAAAGCCGTAAATTTCAGTTAACACATCGCCGAAAATACAGGTCAGCGGATAAACAAGAACGGCTGCCGAGAATGTGAATGGGCCGAAAGACCACAGCTTCCCCGCCGTAACCCATGTCGCAATGTTGGTGCAGATATACAGACAGGCGATAACGTCGATATATTTCGGATGCCATTCAAAATCCGCATTTATTTCTTTTAAATCCAAATCACGTTCAAACATAATTGCCTCCTGTGTGTAAATTATAAAAAGAATTATAGCACATGAAGTGCCGTCCTAATAGTTTCACAAAAGAACGATATAGTAATAGATACTATTCTATGTTATTATTAATGATAATGATTACCATTTCTCAAATCAAGGCCGCGAGATCGCTTCTCGACTGGAAACAAAGCGATTTAGCCCGCATCAGCGGCATGTCCGCAGCCGCGATTGCTAAGGTAGAGCAAGGCCAAGGCAAGCCGAGACTTGCAACCATGCTGGCGATACGTGGCGCGTTCGAAAAATTTGGCGTCGATTTTATCGAAGATCACGGCGTTGATCTTCGGCCCGAACGCTTTGCCGTCAGAGTTATGCAAGGAAGCCAAGGGCTGTTTGACCTATGGGTAGACATAGAAAAAACACTAATAGCCTGCGGCGGTGGCGATGTTTTGCTCAACCACCTAGACCATTCGCTCATGTACATTCGATATAAAAACGAATTGGAGGCGATGGTTCAGCGACGCGCTGCAAACAACATTCATTTGAGGGGGCTTGTCAAAGAAGGCGATCTTGTTCGTATCTGGCCAAACGAAAATTTTAAAGAAATTCCGCGAAAGATATTTTCGGGGCTAACGCCTGTATATTTGTATAAGGATAAAACAGCCATTATTAATTTTAAGGATTCTTTGCGCATTATTCTCATCGAGAACGCATCCATTACCGCAGCTTTTCGTCATCAGTTTGAATATTTCTGGAAAGTCGGTAAAAACGTAACACGGGTAATCTACATGGAAAAAAAGCAACGCCCCGCCTAACAAACCACAGCACAGCAATAAGCTTAGCTTTACAAACGCTCTGGTCAATGGCTGGTCATAAGGAGAAATACTGATCTGAAGCCATGCCAGTTGTTTGCCCCCGCATCAAGGTCTTGGGGCTGGTTTGCTGTTTATCTTTTGGGTTATTCTGTGAAGACGTGTGCAGCGATCTGCGTTCTCATTCTTCCCCATGGCAATATATCCCCATCCCCATAAAGCTTTGATCCCAGCAAACAGTGGATCAGAAGCGGCGCTGAAAGCGGCCCCAGCAAAAAAGCCGAGCGCATAGAGCCGCGTGGGGGTGGCTTGTTTTTTGATAAACACCAGTTTGGGGTTTGTATCAGCTTCCGCTTCGCGCCGAGGCAGAAGAGCGAGGCCAAGTCCTCCTAGTATTGGGATGGCGGCAAAAGGACTGTTGAGCACAAGAGAGGCCACATCGCCCAATCCATAATGCACCTGCACGTCGTCGATGATGTAGCGGGGCTGGCTGTTTCTCGCCTCGTGATAGCCCGCGCAGAACGCACCGATGCCCCAAAACAGAGCGAGACGGTCGCGCATAATATGGCTTTCCCCGCGTCTCCAAAAGCCAGCAATTCGTGCACCCCATGCTGTTCGACGCCCGTCATTAGAAGGGATCCTGTCATGACGACATGCGACATCCCCAAAGCGTAAAGAGGGATGCCGTGCTGTTCTTTCTTAATAGCTTCATAAGCGCTGTATCCGATTGCAACCGCCGCTGTCACGGCGCTGGCCGCGCAACCCACTTTGTTTCCAAGTTGCCAATGGCGGAACGTATTGCCCACGGCAAAAGAAACCGCAGGAGACGAAATGACATGACCGATGATCCTGGGTACGAAAACCTCAACTGCCGCTTAAGGCCAAGCGGAGCGCGGATCTTTAAGAGGTTCAAATTTGGTCATATAAAATCGATACTCGCTATTTCTGCGAGTATAACTGCGCCAACCGAAAGTAAGTAACTAATTCGGCTAAAGTTAACCTAGATTATCCTTAAGAGAAGACATCTTACCCCCTTAACCTTAAAACCGATCTTTGCCAAAACCTGCAGATGCAGTAACTTTAGGCGCACCCCTTTTTACGAAAGGCCCCCCATGCTCACCAAACGCAAACTTGGACGCGCCGGAATCGACGTCACACCCATCTGCCTCGGCTCGATGATGTGGGGGCAGCAAAACACCGAGGCCGAAGGCCACGCACAGTTGGACTACACCATCGAACGCGGCATCAATTTCATCGACACGGCCGAGATTTATTCGGTTCCGCCGAAGCCGGAAACCCAAGGCTCGACCGAACGCATCATCGGCACATGGCTAGCCTCGCGTAAAAACCGCGATAAAGTCGTTCTAGCCAGCAAGGTTGCCGGACGTGGCAACACGTGGTTACGCCCCGACGGCAAGCCAACGCGTCTTGACGACGCCAATATTCGCTATGCCATCGAACAATCCCTTAAGCGTTTGCAAACAGATTATTTGGATCTTTATCAACTCCATTGGCCTGATCGTCCGCTTCTACTCTTTCAGGACAACTCGACGATCTTTCGCGGCCTGCCACAGCCGGATGACGGCGTTCCGATGGAGGATACGCTCGGCGCACTCGCGCGTCTGGTCAACGAAGGCAAAGTCCGCGCCGTTGGTATATCGAACGAAACAGCGTGGGGCGTCTCGCACTTTCTGCGCGCACACGAAACGGGCAAAGGGCCTCGCATCGCGTCCATCCAAAACGCCTACAATCTTATCAACCGCACTTACGAAACAGGGCTTGCGGAAATGGGCCTGCGTGAGGATGTCGGCTTGTTGGCTTATTCCCCGCTTGCGCAAGGCTATCTGACGGGAAAATATAAGAACGGCGCAAGGCCCGCAGGCGCACGCGCGACACTGTACAACAGAGGCCAACGCCAAGAAAAACCGAATGTCGAAGAAGCAATCGCCGCCTATCTCGCGCTCGCGCAGGAATACGGCCTCGACCCCGCGCAGATGGCCCTTGCCTTCGTCACATCCCGCCCGTTCGTGACGGCGACAATTATAGGAGCCAGCACGATGGAGCAGCTTAAAACCGACATCGATTCCCTAGATATCAAAATTACGCCCGAACTTGAAGACCGCATCAACGCCATACACCAGCGTTATCCGAATCCGGCCCCGTGACGAAAGCAGCATACGAAACGCTTCTATCGAAGCGAGACACAGGTTATGCAGCCACGACTGCCTTACAGTGTAAGGCGAATTTTCTCGAACAGGACAGGGTTGCTCTTAAGAAGTAAATGTGTTTTTATTAACAGATATTGATCGCATTTGACGGAGCATTTTATGAACGAGCAGAAATTTTCGCTTGCCGCATTTTTAGAAGCGGCCTCCCCTCTTCTGACCACTATACGGGCGTTAACGAACGCGGTTAGATCTCCCGGCACGCCGGCACGCTCAAGGCTCGGAGCATCACAAACTAAACTGCTTGTTGCTGCCGTGCGCGCTAGCGATGCTTCTAATGTTATCAATATGGTTATGGAACAAGTCGTAACCTCTGCTAATCATATATCTCAAACGAACATTGATGAGGAAGCCGAGTATATAATGCGTTCTGGGGACAAGCTCATAACCCTTCTTCAAATTGCTCAACACAATTTTGCCTTAGCTTCGCGCGGCAGTTTGGAAACGATAAACGACAACGACCTTGACTCGGTTCGTAGCGTAGTGACCAAAAATGCGGAGACTTATGCTCAGTGTTGGGCGCGAGCGAATGAAGAAAAGACAGAAGCAGGCTGGAAAAACGCGGAGGAGGAACTTTCTCAGAAATCCAAGCCCCTTTCTTATGGGGAAATTGCCCTTTTTATTCGCCACGATATTCTGCCAAGCCTGATGGATATTGTCGAAAAATTGCGTGACGCATTCCCAATAGCAAGCGCCAACTGTAGAAGTAAAGCAGAAGAAACTTACGCCGTGTTATTATTAGAAAGGCCCGAACTTATTGATCGCTTCCGTGAAACGGGGGCCCCCTTCTTCGATGAAGCCCGAGATGGGCGACTGGCTGAATTACAAATTGCCAGCTTTTACAACGGAGGAAGCTACAGATATACGCCAATAAAGCCCACGACTTGGCAAGTCGCTTATGAGGCTGACTCCGCTGCCTCTACTCGCTTCCCTAAGCCAAAGAGCTAACCCCCCTCAAATCTTTGGGTTATTCGACTTTAATCGTTATTTTCCTGCGCCCACAGAAAAAGGCCGCGCCTGTCCCCACAGGAAATTAAACTGCGACAGCAACGTCTCGGCCAGATCGGGGTTTCTTAGAATGATAATCCGTTTCTGGTGCCACAGAATATAAGCGACACGGTCGGCATAGATGCTGTAGGTGACCTTGCCTATCGTGGTGGCAGGCAAAGTTCTGTAAACAACATCGGGATTGTTGGTGGATTGCGACCCGTCGACGACCAGAATGCGTTCACGGATTTTCTTAGCCTTGGCAAACGCAATATATTCCTGATTATTGACGGGCGCATAGCGGTTCCACGCCGCCTCGTCCGCCGAACAGGTGACACATTCGGCCCCGCCTTTGTACAAAGCCCGATACATATCTTCGTTGAGCCGCGAAAGAAAATCGGCGCCACGATAATTCAAAAATTTGAATCCATCCTGCTTGCGCCGCACACCACCCTCGGCGATGAACTCGATACCCGCCTGTTCAAACGCGCCTTCGATAGCCGTAATCGTGTCCGAACGCGTATTGCCGATCTCGCGCTCAAAGTAATTCACGGCGGTGACCGAAATCTCCGCCGTATGCGCGAGATCCGATTGCTTCCACACCAAAATGGCACGCGCCGCGCGGGCTTGTTCGGGAGAAATCATGTTTTTAGGCCTCCATTCGGCAAGATATCACATTTTATATATGATATATCAAAATAATTTTTAGTTTCATCGCCTCCACCCCAAAATACTTGAAGGAAAACCAAAACGGGATTGAGACCGTGAATACCGCGCAAAAACTATCGACCACGGCCCTAATCGTCATCGCGCTTCTTTTGGCGGTCGATTGCGTGAGCCTCCATCTTCGCGGCGGAGAAAAGGCATCGCCCCCGACGGAAAGCGCCTATGAGCGCGTCCTGAATACAGGAACCCTGCGCTGCAGGCTACACCGATTGGCCCCCTCATGTTTTGACCAAAGCCCCGACGACCGGAAAGATTTCCGGCCTTCTTGCCGAAACAACCGAAGCCGTCGCCGCCAAATTAGGGCTAAAGGTCGAATGGGCTGAAAACACAGGATGGGGCAGCCTCGTCGAAAGCCTGCGCAGTCACAGAATCGACGCTTTCTGCGCCGGAGCGTGGCGCAGCGCCGAAAAAGGACGCTTTGTGGCCTTCGGCCTGCCGATCTTTTACAGCGCGGTTTATCCTTATGTCGGTGCAAACGACCACCGCTTCGACCAAGATTTGTCCATTGCGAACAACCCCAACATCCGTATCGCCGCTATGGACGGCGAAGTCTCGGACGAAGTCGCCAAGAAACATTTTCCACAAGCAAAGGAAGTTTCAATTCCACAACTGGGGCAAATCACGGACATCCTCGAAAACGTCGCAACGCGCAAAGCGGATATCGTGTTTAACGAACCATCCTTTGTCGAAGAATATATGAAAGCCAATCCGAATAAACTTCGCCGTGCGCAAGACAAGCCGTTTCAATTCTTCCCAACCTCCTACTGCGTCGAGATCCACGAAACGCAACTCAAGGAAATGCTCGACAGCGCCCTCGTCGAATTGCAAAACGATGGCACAATCGATCAGATCATCACCCGATACAGCGCCGCCCCCCAAACCTTCCTCCGCGTCGCAACGCCTTATGCGGAAAGATAGGAAAAAACAGCGCATGAAAGGTGGCTTTTCCTGAAACAAAAACTTGCGGTTATGCCTACAAAACGCCCCAAAATTCATCCGCCGTCCAGAGAACACTTGGGCAATCCAAGTCCTTTTATGTCGCCGTTAATTTTAGCATGGAGCAGATCAAGGGGGATAGCCTTATCAATAACTTGGATGCCTCTTCGCATATCGCTGATGGTCGTTTCCGATAGGCTCCGAATAAACGGGTATTTGTTCCCCTTTTCAAACATAGCCGATAGCATCCACGCCGATACGCTGGCTTCAATCATGTTAAAAATGCAGTTTTGGGTGTCGCCCGCAGCCAAGGGGATGTTCTGAGAATAGTTCATCCCATAACAATGGCGACAGATTGGCCTGATATCACATTTTGCGCATTCGGGTGCCAACAATGCGCCCTTGCAGTCCAGCGCTGCCTCCGCTTCGCTCAAGCGAAGTTTATCTTGTCCCTTGTTTTCATCTGAGAATGGCAAGAACATATAACAAGGATATTCTTCTCCATCTGCGTCAAGGCAAGACACGCTCTTTCCACAACCGCACCATCTGAAGTCTTCCGGCGTGCTGTTTTGAGCCAAAAGGTCTAGCGATGTTTTGAAAGAACCATCCGGCTCATATTCCGGATTTTCCAGATAAAAATTTGCAATCTTGAACATCTGTTGCAGATATATTGCGCCTGCGTCGTCCCCCCACTCAACGCCGCCGGCTGGGCCTCCTCTAACTTTAAACCCCTGTTGTCGCATCCATAGAACCGCTTCTGCCATCACGGGGAGAGTCTGCGGGGAAACTGTCATTTTAACAGGATTATCAGGCCAATTTTTCTAAAAAAATCCAGATCGATTTTTTCAAAGGAGCCCGGGCGGTTCATGTTGTGAATTTCTGGAGGTCCATCAAGGCTTAAATCCACCCGAATGCGGTCGCGCTTGCTGGCAAGCCAGCTTTTCATCTTTTCGTTCAGTAAAGTGCCGTTTGTTATCACAGAAAATGAATAGGGGCGCGCCTGCTCTTTCAGCATAACGCCCTCAACAATCTCTTTCATTTCCTGAAAAGCCAAAAAGGGCTCTCCCCCAAAGAGGGCAATAGACAGATCCCCTTTTCCTTTGCGAAAAGCTTTATCGATGGCGTCAAGAGCTACGCGAACCGATAGGATGGCTCGATCCTTTTTATGCTCATAACAATAAGTGCATTTTAAATTGCACCGCTGCGTCAAGGTGACAACGATAGATTCCTGAACAACCTCGTCACGCATGATGAATTACCAAAACAAGAGATAAATAGAGGGCAAACATGAAAGACGGGTTTGCCCTCTATCTAGCTTACATTTTAAGCCCTTCGAGCCCTTTTGGTCCCCAGAAGCTGGAGCATCCCGATTTCGGCCCGGCAAAACCGGAGCATCGTGACTGTCCCAGCATCGCCTTAGAACGTTCCAGCGGAACAACCCCTTCTTGTTGTTCTACGGCTCTGGTGTCCACACCAGTCTTCATCGTCGCCAAGATTTCTCGAAT
>CAIXLI010000171.1 GCA_903920205.1 uncultured Pseudomonadota bacterium | reverse complement strand
CGGGTTGATTTGTGCCCTATGCCTGATCGTGGTACGGAGGCGCAATGTGGACGAAGGCAGAGGATGCTTTGGCATATTGCCTAATAACCGAACGCGGCTAAAGAGACTTTTAATAATTACGATAATGAGCAGGAACATCTCCTTTGTGAACAGTCTTTTCAAGACAATGAGTTAGCGACAGATTCTGCAATTTCCTTCTAGAGGTGCCGAATGAGAGTGTTAGTTCTTGGTATTACGGGCATGCTTGGAAGTGCCATGTTAAGGATTCTCACAGCAAGCGAGAAATTGGAGGTATATGGCACAGCGCGGCATGCTGGAGCCTGCGGCTACTTTCCAGAAATCAAGCCTGATCGCATTATCGCTCCGGTTGATGTTGAAAACAGCGATTTTCTCGTTAAAGCCTTTGCCTCCGCTAAACCCGATGTTGTCATCAACTGTATTGGCGTCGTTAAACAACTCGCTGAAGCCAAGAACCCCCTATACGCCGTCCCCCTGAATACTATGCTGCCCCATCGATTGTCTAATCTTTGCGAGATCGTGGGAGCTCGCCTTATTCACATAAGCACGGACTGTGTTTTTTCTGGTGCTCAAGGAAACTATCGAGAGACAGATTTTCCAGATGCCGACGATCTTTATGGTCGATCCAAATTGTTGGGCGAGGTGGACTATCCCCATGCCGTGACACTTCGCACCTCCATTATCGGACACGAGCTTTCAGGACAACGAAGTTTGCTAAACTGGTTTTTAGCCCAGAACGACTCCGTGAAAGGCTTTACGCGAGCCATTTTTTCCGGTCTACCAACGATAGAGCTGTCGCGCATCGTGCGGGACTATGTCCTGATCCGACCAGAGCTGCATGGGCTTTATCATGTGGCAGCCAAGCCTATCAATAAATTCGACCTTCTGTCCTTGATCGCCGAGATTTATGGGAAAGACATCGCTATTATACCAGACAAGGATTTTGTCATTGATCGTTCGCTTAATGCGGATAGATTTCATCAGGCAACAGGGTACACAGCTCGGGATTGGCCTGAGCTTATTGCATCTATGTTTGCCTCATTCCAAGCGCACAAAGGATAAAAAATGTTTGACGGAAAGATTTTGATGATCACTGGCGGCACAGGTTCCTTTGGGCATGCAGTTCTTAATCGTTTTCTTGATACAAACATCAAGGAAATTCGTATTTTTAGCCGTGACGAAAAAAAACAAGAAGATATGCGCATCGCCTTTAACAATTCGAAGCTTCAATTCTACATCGGCGATGTAAGGGATCCCTCCAGCCTTAACGAGGCCATGAGGGGCGTCAATTATGTTTTCCACGCTGCGGCGTTAAAACAGGTTCCCTCTTGCGAGTTTTACCCGATGGAGGCCGTCCGAACGAATGTTTCTGGCACCGAAAACGTGATGAACGCGGCTCTTCTTAATCGAGTAGAACGTGTCATTGTATTAAGCACGGATAAGGCGGTCTATCCTATCAATGCCATGGGGTTATCGAAGGCCATGGCGGAAAAGTTGATGATAGCAAAGTCACGCATGCGTTCGGAGGGGGAGACAATCTTTTGTGCAACCCGCTATGGCAATGTTATGGCTTCCCGCGGATCGGTTATTCCCTTGTTTGTCAGCCAGTTGAAAGAAGGAAAACCTCTGACGGTCACGGATCCAGCGATGACACGATTTCTTATGTCGCTGGAGGATTCTGTGGACTTGGTTCTCTACGCTTTCGCTAAGGGATGTCAGGGGGATATTTTCGTGCAAAAAGCCCCTGCGTCAACCGTCGAGGTTTTGGCGCAAGCCCTGAAAGAATTGTTTCAAAAATCCAATCCGATTAACATCATTGGCACCCGTCACGGGGAAAAAAGCTATGAGTCTCTGGTGTCTCGTGAAGAAATGGCAAAAGCTGAGGATTTGGGACGTTATTATCGTATTCCCGCGGATAATCGAGACCTCAATTACGCCAAATATTTTGTCGAGGGCGAGGTCGAAATTGCTTCCTTCGACGACTATACTTCCCATAATACAAATCGTCTCGATGTTAAGGGCGTAAAAGATCTGCTTCTGACCATTGACTTTATACAGGAGAATCTTCGTGCTTAAAATTATGACAATTGTCGGGACGCGTCCTGAACTCATCAAGATGTCTCGGGTCATTGCCGAATTTGATCAGCACACACAGCATATTCTCGTTCACACAGGACAGAATTTTGATTACGAACTGAATGAGATTTTCTTTAACGATCTCGGCATTCGCAAGCCCGACTATTTTCTGGATGCCGTGGGCACTACGGCGATCCAAACAATCGCACGGGTTTTGGAAAAAGCCGATGAGGTTCTGGAAAAGGAGAAGCCAGACGCGCTCCTGCTCTATGGCGATACCAATTCATGCCTAGCCATCATCGCCGCAAAACGCAGGAAAATCCCCGTTTTTCATATGGAGGCAGGAAACCGTTGTTTCGATCAGCGCGTTCCAGAAGAATTAAATCGGAAAGTGATCGACCATCTCAGCGATATCAATCTTGTGCTGACCGAACATGCGCGCCGCTATCTCATAGCAGAGGGCATCCCTGCGGAGCGCATCATCAAGTCCGGCTCCCATATGAAGGAAGTGCTGAACCACTTTATGCCCAAAATCCAGCAATCGGGCATTCTAGCGCAACTGGAACTCAAGCAACAAAAATATTTTCTGGTCAGCGCGCACCGCGAGGAGAACGTTGATAGTCCCGACAATCTGCAGGACCTGCTGGATACGTTGGTCGCGCTGGCAAAGACCTATGACGTGCCCGTCATCGTCTCGACACACCCGCGCACGCGCCGACGCCTTGAATCCATGGGCATCGAAAATTTTGACCCTCGCATTCGGTTCCTGAAGCCCTTCGGATTTTTTGATTATATCAAACTCCAGATGGAGGCGTTATGCGTTCTGTCGGATAGCGGGACAATTACCGAAGAAGCATCCCTGCTTAATTTACCGGCAATAACACTTCGTAATGCTCACGAACGCCCCGAAGGAATGGATGAAGGAGTGCTGATCATGAGTGGGCTGAAGGCGGGATCTGTCCTTAATGCCGTGCGAGTCGTAATAGCCCAACACGAACCCGACGTTGAGAGATCGGTAACCGACTATCAAATCGAAAACGTGTCTCAAAAAATACTCAGGTGCGTTTTGAGTTATGTCGATTATATTAATCGGGTGGTCTGGTTCAAAGCATGATGGGCGCATCCAGGGCCAGAACCAAAACGTTTGCCGAAGGAAATGCAATGGTTATTCGGTTTGCACAACGATTACCCCCTCAAGAGATCACGCGCAACACAGGATGTAGCCTCGCTATGGGATATGCAATTATTTCCATGAAAAACAGGATGCGGGGCCACCAGTCAGCTGGGCAAGAAATAGAATATATGGCAAGGAATATTGCACTCAAGGCCAATATGCTCGACCAAGCAATAATTGGGCTTCTGCTTTGGGGTGGCCGTCATTGGCTGCCACATTGCTACCAATTGCGCAGACATATACTCGGAGTTATAAAAAAGGGACTGAGGTATTAGAAAGCACCTAGGTGCTCCGCTTCTGCATCTGCAGACAATTTATAGGAGAGTCCTGTCATATACCCGTGGCACCGAGTATTCCCGAAGCGCCTCGAACCAAAAACCCTTACGCCTTTTTCCTTCCATGCTTAAGCAGGGCCGCCTCAAAATGTTCGATCAATGCGCACACTAATTTCTCGGATTCAAAGTGTTCGCTAAAGTATCGACGCCCTAACTCACCAAGTCGATCACGCTCCTTAGGCGGCATCGCATACAATTTCAAAACGGAGTCCGCCAATGCGCTCGCATCCTCAGCGGGGCAGGTGACCCCTGCTCCGGAAGCCTCGATCACGCGAGCCCCCTCACCGTTGAGACACGCAATAACCGGTCTGCCTACCGCCAAATAAGCCTGAAGCTTACTAGGAATTGTATAAGCAAGTATGGGATCATCATTAAGCGTCACCATTAATGCTGAGGCTGCCGAAAAAAGAGCAGGCATGTCGGACAAAGGCAAGCGACCGGTTAACTTCACGTTATTAAGTCCGCGTCGTGAGATTTCCTGCTCAAGCCAACTGGCGCGGCTGCCGCTCCCAACTATATAAAACCGGATTTCCGGATACAGCTGTAGTTTCTCAGCAGCATCGACAATTGTATCCAGCGACTGCGCTATGCCGAGATTGCCAGCAAACACCACGGAGAAGTCTTTGCGTAGTGCCGAAACTATTT
>CAIXLI010000170.1 GCA_903920205.1 uncultured Pseudomonadota bacterium | reverse complement strand
CTTTAACTTAAGCCTGTGACCCGCCAGACTCACTCGGTACGGCTAGGCAGTTACGAAACAAGTCCCGTTTGGCCTCCTCCCTGGTTGCGTAGTTTTTATGATGGACGAGCTCGGTTTTGAGCGTGTGGAAAAAGCTCTCCATGGGAGCGTTGTCCCAGCGATTACCCTTGCGTGACATCGAGGGGCGTATTTCTTTTGCTGCCAAAGCATTCTGATAATCGTGAGAGGCATATTGGCTACCCCGATCCGAATGATGGATGAGGCCAGGCTGAGGACGCGGCTGTTGAATAGCCAGCATCTTCCGCTTTCTGAACTATCTGAATCTCAGCTATAAAAAAACCGTTCACGCCAGAGAACAAGAGCGGCCTGACGTCCAAACGGCTCGTGTCGAATGGAAAGAGAACCAACCCGCACTTGATCCGGCAAGGCTTGTCTTCATCGACGAAACGGGCGCCTCCACCAATATGGCGCGGCGTTATGGCCGTTGCCCCGTGGGGGCGCATGCTTTGCAAAGAACCTTGGGGACATTGGAAAACAGTAACCTTCACTGGCGCTTTGCACTTATCCGGCATGACCGCTCCAATGCTCTTGGACGGCGCGATGGATGGTGATGCGTTCCGCGTTTATGTCCGTGATTTTCTTGTTCCAACTTTACGCAGGGGCGACACCGTTATTATGGACAATATGCCAAGCCATAAGGTCAGCGGCATCCGTGAGGCTATCGAGGCCGCAGGGGCAGAGCTTCATTACCTGCCGCCGTATAGCCCTGACCTGAACCCCATCGAACAAGCCTTTTCCAAAATCAAAGCCATGCTCCGCAAAACGGCGGCTCGCTCTATCTCGGCCATCTACAAAGCCATTGCTCGCATCATCAGGTCTATCTCTCCCTCAGAATGCGCCGCTTATCTCAACAACTCAGGCTATCTCGTATGATCGGAAAGTGCTCTAACTCGGACGTCAGCGCCAGTTTGCCTTGACGGACGCCACGATTGACACCGCTAATGACGGCCAGAATTGAAGCTGTGACGAAGTTATCGTGAACGCCAACGCCATAGTGAGTGCCGGGAACACCTTCGATGGCCATTTCAAGGAACGTTATGGCCTTGGCGTTCGAACCTTTACCCAAGGACCGTTCCTCATAGGATTGAACACCGATAGGAAGCTTCAAAGCATGGATCGCGGCGTCAATCGGTCCATTGCCATCGCCCCTTAGCGTCACTTGTTTCCCGCAATTGACGAAGGTCAACAGAATACTCTGGGATTGATTGCTGTCTTTGGCTGTGAGCTTATGCCCGACATACTGAATGGGCTTATCGCCGTCGAGGTATTCGGTTTTGAACATCGACCAAATTTGCTCGGCGCTGACCTCCCCCCCTGTAACTTCGGTATGTTTTTGAACTACGCTGCTGAATTCGACCTGCAGACGACGCGGCATGAAAATATCTTGCGAGGATTCCAACAAATAGGAAATACCACCTTTGCCGGACTGGCTGTTGACGCGGACGACGTTTGTAAAGCCACGACCAATCTCTTTAAGGTCGATCGTCAAATAGGGAACGTTCCAGACAAGATTATTCTTCTCTTGAGACAGCCCCTTTTTGATCGCGTCCTGATGCGAACCGGAAAAAGCCGTGTTGACCAGATCCCCGACATAAGGTTGGCGCGGATGAACAGGAATTTGCGTGTACCGTTCAACGGCTCTGGCCATGTCGTCTATCGTCGAGAAATCAAGGCAGGGATGAATGCCGCGTGTGTACAAATTCAGCGCAAGAGTGACCAGATCAACATTGCCCGTGCGTTCGCCATTGCCCAGCAAACAGCCTTCGATACGGTCAGCACCGGCCTTTAAGGCCATTTCCGCCGCCGCGACGGCTGTGCCACGGTCATTATGGGGATGAACGCTGATGATAACGCTGTCGCGTTTTTTCAGATGGCGCCCCATCCACTCGATCATATCGGCATAATCGCATGGATCGCAGCTTTCTACTGTTGCCGGAAGATTCAGTATAACCTTGCGCTCTGGTGTTGCTCCCCACGCCTCGACAACGGCGTCGCAGATGTCACGCGCGAACGGTAACGGCGTTTGCGAAAAATGTTCGGGGCTGAATTCAAGCGTGAATTTTGTTTCCGGCTGTTGCTCGGCCAACTCCCTGATTTGACGGGCGCTGGCAACAGCCATCTCCATGACTTCGTCCCTAGTCTTGTCCAACACAATTTCGCGGAAGTTATCGGATGTCGCCACATAGAAATGAATAATGGCTTGCTTCGCTCCCTTGACGGATTCCATCGTGCGCTCGATTAAATCAGGGCGCGCTTGAGTCAGAACCTGAATGGTCGCGTCATGGGGAATGTGGCCTCCGTTGATCAGGTCACGTACAAAATCGAAGTCAATTTGCGATGCGGAGGGAAAACCTACTTCGATTTCTTTAAAGCCGATGCGCGTGAGCAGCTGAAAAAACTCCAGCTTAGTGGCGCCGTCCATCGGTTCGAATATAGCTTGATTTCCGTCGCGCAAATCCGTGCTTAACCATTGCGGCGCATGGGCTATTCTTTGGCTTGGCCATTGGCGATCAGGCAAGGAAATGACGGGAAATGGCGCGTATTTTTGTTGTGGCTGTGCTAACAAGGCAACCCCCTTAATGAGTTTATAAAATTCCGGCGATGTATTGTGAGGTGGGGTGTGTATGTGCGCGTTATACGCGCAGAAGCAGCGCCGCAAGGCTAAGAAGCCCAGCTGAATAAGAACATGTGCGTGCTTGCGAGTTCATAGTGGTCATTATCCATACAAACGAAATCTTCGTCAAGCGACAAATGGGAATCCCCCCATAACCGCACAGGAAAAATTTGGGCATAGTACAAGAACAACGACGACGCAGGATGACGCGGCGGCAAAACTCGACAGCGCGTTTAGGTCTGCTATAAAAGTGAGGACTATTCCGACCCCAAAGTCGGGATGGCCCTACGATGTGCTGAAATGTGGACGATCACAGAGTGAAAATATGCGGGGGAGCAGCGATGCTTTTTCCTCTTGCAATAGAAGTCTAACTATATGATTTATAAGGAATGCGCCCGTAGCTCAGCTGGATAGAGCATCGGTTTCCTAAACCGGAGGTCGGCGGTTCGAATCTGCCCGGGCGCACCAGTTTTTCTCTACCCCTGCCCCCGTTATGCCCGATGTCCCTTGGCTTTGAAGGATCGAAGATGGCGCAAGAGTCGTTCACAGCGTTTTTCAAAGACAAGACCGTGACTTTGGTGGGCTTGGGGCTTTTGGGGCGGGGCGTGGGGGACGCGGCGTTTTTGGCGCGGCATTGCAAGCGCGTTTTCGTGACGGACACCAAAAGCGCGGAGGAGCTTGCCGTTTCGGTCGAGGCTTTGAAAGAATTTGATAACATCGAATTCTTTTTGGGCGGACACGATTACAAGATTTTCACTTCGGTCGCTTTTGTTATCAAAGGCGCGGGCGTGCGGTTGGACAATCCCTATATCGCCCATGCGGAAAAGAACGGCATTCCTGTTTATATGAGCACGGCTTTGTTTGCCCATCTGTCCTCCGTCACCACAATCGGCGTGACGGGGACGCGGGGCAAGACGACGGCGACCTGCATGATCGCGGAGATTTTGAAACGAGCGGGGAAGAAAGTTCTGATCGGCGGCAATATTCGGGGCGTTTCGACGCTGGCTTTGCTGGGCGAGGCGGATCGCTTTGATTTTGCGGTGTTGGAATTGGATTCCTGGCAGCTTCAGGGGTTTGCCTCTCTAGGCATCAGCCCGAATATCAGCGTCTTTACGACGTTTTTCCCCGACCACATGAATTACTATGACGGGGATATGGATCGGTACTTACGCGACAAAACCGCCGTCTTCAGGCACCAGAAATCCGGTGATACGTTGATCGCCTCGCCCGATGTGACCGCGCTGCTTCGGCAAAAAGGTTACGGGAATGATCGTCAAGCGGATTGGGTAACAGCGGAAGCTTTGCCGCTTTCCTTTGCGATGAAAATACCTGGGGCGCATAATTTACTGAATGCGGGCTTAGCCAAAGCAGCTGCGCGTGTCTGCGGGATAGACGGCCTGACCATCGACGATGCGCTGCATCGTTTTGAAGGCGTCGAGGGGCGGTTACAATTTATCGGGCGGTGGATGGAGCGGGATATATACAACGACAATAACGCCACGACCCAAGAGGCGACTCTGGCAGCCTTGGCTTCGTTCCCCGCCCCCTCAGTCGTTTTGATTTTCGGCGGCAACGATAAAGGCCTGCCCATCGACAGGATGGTCGCCTATATCGCGGAGAATGCCATCCGATGCGTGCTGATCAAGGGAACCGGCAGCGACCGCGTGCTGGAAAAACTGCAGGATATCCCCCTTGTCGGCTCGATGCCGGATGCTGTCAGAGCGGCGATGGAGGTTTCCAAGGCGGGGGATAATATCATCCTCAGCCCCGCCTTTGCGTCCTTTGGCGTTTTTAAAAACGAATATGATCGCAGCGACCAGTTTATGGCGGAAATCCAAAAACTGATTGTCGGACAGAAAGGTTGCTCATGCCGCCACTAGCAAGGTCAGACCGTTCCGTTCTGGGGCGTTGGTGGTGGACGGTCGATCGCTGGATTCTAGCGGCGCTGGTCGGCATTATGGGTTTCGGCATTTTGTTGATTCAGGCCTCGACCCCAGCAGTCGCTGTCAAGCACGGGTGGAGCAATTTGTACTTCGTCGAACGGCATCTGGCGATGCTGTTGCCCTCTGTGGCGGTTATTTTTGCGATCTCGCTGATGTCGCCGCAAAGGGTGCGGGGGCTTGCCGCTTTGTTGCTGGCGATCTTTTTGCCGCTTTTGATTGCAACGCCTTTTATCGGCACAGAAATCAAGGGCGCGATGCGGTGGATTCATATCCCGGGATTTTCAATCCAACCTTCGGAATTCGTCAAGCCTCTGTTCGCCGTGACTGCCGCGTGGCTGTTTACGCGCCAATGCGAAAGGCGGGGGTTTCCCGCGTTAAGCGTCAACGTTTTGCTTTACGTTCTGATCGTCGTGTTTTTATTGATGCAGCCTGATATCGGCATGGCGTTTTTGGTTTCGGCGATTTGGTTCGGGCAATTTTTTCTTGCAGGTTTGCCTATCGCCCTTGTCGGCATTGGCGGCGCGGCGGGAGTCGGGTGTTTGGTGATTGCCTATTACACCTTCCCCCATTTCACGGCGCGCATGGACAAATTCCTGAGCCATACGGGCGACACCTATCAAGTCGATCGCGCGTTGAGCGCGTTTGCCAATGGCGGGTTGTTCGGTACGGGCCCCGGTCAGGGCACCGTCAAAATGTCGATCCCCGACGCCCATGCCGATTTTGTGTTTGCCGTGGCGGGAGAGGAATTAGGTTTGCTGTGGTGCCTGCTGTTAATCGGCTTATTCGCCTTTGTCGTTTTGCGCGGATTGGTCCGCCTGCGCCGCGAGAACAGCTTATTCATCGTTCTGGCGGTCAGCGGCTTGCTGGTTGAATTCGGACTTCAAGCCGTTATCAATCTGGCCTCGACCATGAGGCTGATGCCTGCCAAGGGGATGACGCTGCCCTTCATTTCCTATGGCGGATCATCGCTGTTTGCTTTGGCGATAGGCATGGGAATGCTGCTGGCGCTGACGCGCAAACGGTTCGGGTTGAACGAGGAAGATTGATTACGGCTTTTCTTCCATCACATCCTTCACCTTCCCCGCAAGCTGCTTGAGCGTGAAGGGTTTGGGGAGGAAGTAGATGGTTTCGCCTGACGTAAATTGTTCGCGCAGGCGGTCTTCAGTATAGCCGGAGACAAAAATGACTTTGATCGTCGGCCATTTCTCGCGGACGTGTTTGTAAAGCGTCGGCCCGTCCATTTGCGGCATAACGACGTCGGAGACGATGAGGTCGACCTTGCCGTTTTCCTTGACCATAACCTCTAACGCTTCTTCGCCGCTGCGCGCTTCGAGAACTTGGTAGCCTTTGTTACGCAAAGCGCGGGACGAGAAGACGCGCACGGCGTCTTCATCTTCGACCAGAAGGATAATGCCTGCACCGGTCAGATCGGGGCCAGGCCTGTCTTCACGCGCTTCTTCAGGTTTAATCTCGACCACGCCATCGACGTTGTCGTAGACCGGAAGATAAATGTTGATCGTCGTGCCGACTCCGACCGTGCTGTCGACGGAAATAAAGCCGCCTGTCTGCCGCACGATGCCGTAGACCATCGATAGGCCAAGCCCCGTGCCGGAGCCGATTTCCTTGGTCGAGAAGAAGGGTTCGAAAATGCGTTGCAGGTTTTCGGGCGGAATGCCGACGCCCGAATCCGCGACTTCGATCGCCACATAATGCCCAGGGGGCATATCGTCCTGCCCGCGCATGACCCGCGTTTCTTGTTGGTGGTTGCGCGTGCGAACCGTGACGGTGCCGCCGTTAGGCATGGCGTCACGGGCGTTGACGACCAAGTTGATGATGACCTGCTCCAACTGCCCCTGATCGACCTTGACCAGACCGACATCGCGCCCGTGCACCATTTCGAGCCGGATTTGCGCGCCGATCAAACGGCGCAGAAGGTTTGCCAGTTCCGACAAAACATCGGCGAGGCTGAGAACCTTGGGCTGCAAGGTTTGTTGGCGCGAGAAAGCCAGCAATTGCCGCACCAGATTGGCGGCGCGGTTGCCGTTCTGCTTGATCTGCATAATGTCGTTGAAGCTTTGATCGCCGGGCTTGTGACGTTGCAAAAGCAAGTCGCAGAAACCGATCATCGCCGTCAGCAAATTGTTGAAGTCATGCGCGACGCCGCCCGCCAATTGACCGATGGCTTGCATCTTTTGCGATTGGGCGAATTGGATTTGCAGATGCTTTTGCTCGGTCGCGTCGATGAAATAAAGCATCAACCCGCTTTGTTCCGTCGCACCGCCTGCCGTTTCCTTGCCGCCGAGGCCGAAGCGTTTGACGAAGACCTGCGTGATGATCTCGCGGGTGCTGGCCATTTTGACTTCCAGCGGCTTGGTCTGGTCGGTGCCGCCGAGAACTTCGGCAAGCTTGACCATCATTTCCTTGCGGTCGGGGTGTGCGATCAATTCGGACAGGCTGGTGCCAACAACGCCACCGCGTGGGCGGCGGATAATCCCGTGAAAGGCATGGTTGCATTCCATCACGTTGTATTTGTCGTCGACCAGCAAAATGCCGATGGGCGCTTCGGCGAACAATCGTTGAAAGCGATGTTCGGAAACGGACAAAGCTTGTTGCCATTCGCGTTCCGGCGATTGGTCGCGCACGATAGAGCGCGTGCGTAAAGTTTTCCCGTCGTCGCCCATAACCACAGTCTGGGTGATCGCCACCGGAAAAAGCGTGCCGTCGCGCCGCCGCATAACCGTTTCGCCCAGCAATTCGCCCTGCGGCCCTGCGGCAACAGCATGCGCAGCAACGCCTTTGGGAGGGTCGCGCAGAACATCGTGTAAACGGACATCGCCTTTGACCAATTCTTCGGGCGTGACTTGCAGCCATTCGGCGAGCGTTTTATTGGCGAAGCGGAACAGCCCGTGCTGATCGACCGAGTAGATGCCGACGGGCGCATGCGCCATAAAGTCGATCAGCTTGTTCTGCTCGTCCAGCATGGCTTTTTCCATGCGGCGGCGTTCGCTAATATCGTCAAAGCGCCAGTGATAGTAGTTGGGATAGCCTTCCAACGGGCGCGACACGATGCGCCGCCATTCGATGATCTTGCCGCCGCGCACTATCGGCAATTCGGCGATGCCAGGCTGGCCTTTTTGCAGTGAGGCTTTGACCTGATTGAATTCGTTGACAACGGCGGGGGTGGCAGAGAAGCGCGAGGCAAGAGCCGCTTCCGCATTCTGTGCCCCCAGATCAATCCAGCCGCGGAAGGCGCGATTGGCGAGGATAAGATTGCCTTTTTCGTCGGTAATCAACTGCGGCGTTAGGACGCTGTGAAAAGCTTCGCGCAACAGAACTTCTTGGCGGCTTTCGGGGCGCGTGCGTTTGAACAAATGCCATGTGGCCCCCGCCGCGCCGAACAGCATCAGCGCGACAAGCGAACTGGCCCCTATCTCCACGCCGCCGGACATAAAATGGGGCACCAAAATCGCCAAAGTCCCCAGCCCCGTCATCGACGCCACGCCCCACAAAGCGGCGGGAACCACGTTATCCGAGGCTCTATCCGCCTCCGGCCTTTTTGCCGGAGCTGATCTTGTGTCTGAGGATGGGGGCATAGTCATGAAGAACGAGATGTATTTCTTGAAAGAATTTCCGTGCGGCTTCAGCGCGTTACCGTCCCGCAGGGAAACCATACAAAGGGCACCTTAACATGGTCTTAACGTTTAGGAAATCGTGGGGATGGGAAAAATTCAAGAAGCACCCTATTTCCCGACTATCCGCCCAGCCAACAAAAAAGCCCCCAAGCGGGGGCTGTTTTGTTGGCTGGGGGACGTGGATTCGAACCACGGTAAACAGAGTCAGAGTCTGTTGTCCTACCGCTAGACGATCCCCCAACGGGAGGCTTTCTCCTATCACATGCTTTTTGGTTTGTGTAGAGAAAATGACGGGAAACGCAGGGCGGAATCATAAATCGTTAACATTGGAATGATTGAGGCAGTTTGTCAGAAAAAGGTCGTTCAAGCCAGCTTTTCTGCG
>CAIXLI010000169.1 GCA_903920205.1 uncultured Pseudomonadota bacterium | reverse complement strand
TTGTTAAGTTTAACGCTAATTTTCTTAGGTTCGGTGTTGATATGAAAATTCTTTCTTCCGCACAGCGTCCTCTCCTGCTTAATTACATGGCGCAACTGAGGTCGCGGATTTCCGAATGGCTGATCGTCGAAGTCACTCTGATCGATGTTGAAAAACAAGACATCACTGGCGCGGAAATAGCGATGTTGCTGACGCAACTGTTTCATGCTTACGAAGGCCGTATTTTTGTTTGCAATCGGGTTGAAACCTTGATGTTGATCGAGTGGGGAAAAGACAATCCGTTAGAGAAGCTTGTGAGAACCG
Source organism: uncultured Pseudomonadota bacterium (assembly GCA_903920205.1). Classification (GTDB taxonomy): domain Bacteria; phylum Pseudomonadota; class Alphaproteobacteria; order UBA9219; family UBA9219; genus CAIXLI01. The sequence continues at coordinate 4,039 of CAIXLI010000169.1, read as the reverse complement.
TTCATGACCATCTTCCTCCCGATATTTGTGAAACGACCGTAGAACCCCCGACAAAGGATGGAATCAAAAGGATTGAGATGCTTCTTTGTCCGGCGGGATCCGAGTACGAGCTCTATTATATGGCGCGCGCCTTTCGCCATGAAAACGTCTTTCTTGTCGTTGACGACGACATGTATATGCGTCAGCTTACCAAGACAAGCCTTCAGAAGCTGGGGGCTGTTGTAGAAGTTAGCGACAGTCGGCAAGTTATTCTTGCCTACAAACAGCATAACCCCGATATTGTCTTGCTGGATATCCATATGCCCGGGCTTGGGGGGCAGGAAGTTCTCGATCAACTGAAAGAGCTTGATCCGAAAGCCTATGTCATCATGTTGAGTGCGGATAGTTCGCTTGAGAATGTTCAAGCTGCGCAAAAGCGAGGTGCCGAAGGCTTTCTGGCCAAGCCTTATAACAAGGGGCGGCTTTTCGAATATATTATTGCTTGTCTCACGATAACGTAGCGCCTGTTTCGTGTTTTCTCTAACCACAAGGTTTGTCCCATGACAACGTCCGATGTCCCCGTTGATAGGTCCGATGAAGCCTCGACAGCGAAAACATGCGCGGATGTTATGGTCATGCTGCGCAAGGATACCGCCGATGCGCACCAAAGCATGGAAGATACGCCCGTTATGCGTAGCCTGCTTGCGGGAACATTAAGCCGTTCAGGATACATGGCGCTACTAGAAGACATTTATAGTCTGGCGTCGCCTCTAGAGGCAGCGGCAATGGCGCATCCGTTGTGGACCCGCGCGACGAATTTTGATTTCAGGCGACGCCTTAAAAGTCAACGCCTCTTGCAAGACATCGCTTTTCTGCAAGGAGCCTCGCCCGAAGACCTTGAGATTGTCCCTCGCACCGTCCGCCTCCCGAATGTTGGCAGCGATGCGCGTTTGCTAGGCGCTTTGTATGTGATCGAGGGTGCGTCGTTGGGCGGGCGTGTGATCCTCAAACAACTTACAGACCTCTACGGCTACACCGCAGAAGCCGCCGCCTGTTTTTATGCCGGTTATGGACACGATACGGGACAACGCTGGCGCGAGTGGTGCGCCTTTGTCGAAGACTATTCGCGCGATAGGAAGCTCGATACCCAAGAGATGCTCTCTGCTGCCCTAGAAACTTTTGGTTGCTTTGGAGAGGTGCTCGGTCATGGCTAATTCATCGTTGTCCAAAGACGCCACTGATCAACTTAATGGCAAACAACGCGCTCTAGCGGAACTGTGCAATGAACGAAGCTATCCGATTACGCGCTTCGTTCAGCCTATCGGCTTATTGTTTGTCGTGGACAAAAACTTTGTCGTTCAAAAAGTTAGTGAGAATGTCAGCGTTCTAGGCCAATCGGCAGCGCAGATTCTCGGCAGCGACATTCTCTCTCTTATCTCGCCCTCCCATGCCGCGACCTTTCAAGAAAGTGCAGCCCATCTCTTCGACGACAAGACTGATGTCGTTTCAGCGCGTTTGTTTCTGGAGTGGGCATGGCACACTATGCTGCCGCTTGCCGAACATCGAGCCGAGGGCTTTGTGTATCGCAGCGGAGATTTTCTATGTATAGAGACGGAATTGCCTGGTACCGTTCCTCTCATTGCGGGGCGATGCGCCCTTGAATCCCGTGCGATGAACGAGATCGCCCTTTTCAGCGGCGGGCTTGAAGAGTTCGCCACCTTGCTTGCCGAATGGATGCGCAAAATCATCGGTTTTGATCGCGTTTACTGCTTCAGGTTCGACGCGCAAAAAAACGGCGTTGTTGTAGGCGAGTCTCTGAACGACAAATTCCCTTCCCTTCAGGATCACCATTTTCCTGCGACCGATATTCCGACCAATCTACATGAAATTTATAAACGCAGCCGTTTTCGGTATCTGGCGGATCGTGATTGTCAGCTTGTGGGCTTGGTGGAGTCATCTGGCGCAAGCGAAGCCCTCGATCTCAGTCTCTCGCTGATACGCCAGATTTCGCCATCGCATTTGCAATACCTTGCCAATATGAATGTCGAAGCGACCATCTCTTTTTCGATTGTCATCGACGGGCATCTGTGGGGGCTTCTGGGTGGGCACCATGCCTCGCCGCGGCGCTTGCCCTTCCGAACCTTGGTCGAGGCGCAGCAAATCGTCGAACTTTTTGCCAGCAGACTTCAGGCCATCACCGAGATTTCCGATAAGCGTCGCTTGGAGCAGCATCTCGATTACATTCTCGATCTCGCGCGTAATTTCGAAAGCGTTTCTTGCGACTTCGGCGCGTTTGCAAGTCAGCATGTGAGCCAGTTAAGGGGGCTTATAGGGAGTGACGATTTACTTTGGACGGATGGAGCTTCCTGCCTCGGTACGGGAGGTTTGTCGGAACAGGATGCGGCTTCGCTGATAGCCTTCGTTAAAGAACGAACCAAGCAACAAAGCGTTTTCGGAACAGAATCTCTTGTCGCTCTTGATTCCGCGTTTGCCGGAATTGGCGACGTCGCCGCAGGCGTGCTTGCGCTGGCGGTTGACGAGCAGGCGATCCTTATCTGGATACGCAAAGAACAGATTCAACAACGTAAATGGGGAGGCAATCCTTATGAAGCGTTGCGCCTTGATACCGACGGCAAAGTCGGCCCTCGGCATTCGTTTTCTACATGGGTTCAGCAAGTTCGCTATTCTGCCTATCCTTGGGAATCCGCCGATTTTCGCGCGCTAGAACAGTTGCGCCTCGCGCTGATCGGCGTGAAGGCCAGTCATGCCAATCGTCTTCTGACTCAAAACCGCTTGCTGCAAACGGAAATTGAAGAGCGCAAGCAAATTGAACTTGAGTTGCTCTCGACTTCGGAATCTTTGCGTGAGACGAACAAGCAGCTTGAATCCTTCGCTTATGTCGCGTCGCACGATCTTCAAGAACCTTTGCGCATGGTCGCCAGCTATTCCCAACTGCTTGAAAAACGCTATGGACATAAGCTTGAGGGGGAGGCGCGCCAGTATTTGACTTATGCGGTCAGTGGCGCCAAGCGCATGCGGTCGTTGATTGATGCCATTCTAGATTATTCGCGGCTTGGCTCTCAGGCGCAGGAGCACAAGGCCGTGGCGTTGTCGGATATCCTGACCGAAGTCAAGGAGGCGATGGCGGATAGTATCACGGAAACGGGAACCATAATCGAGGCCGGCAAGCTGCCCGTTGTTTTGGCTGAAAGGACACAGGTCTACCAGCTCTTCCAGAATCTTATCGGCAATGCTATAAAATTTCGTAAGGAAGGGGAATCAGTTCACATTATTATTTTTGCTGCGCAAGAGGATAAATTCTGGCGCATCGCCGTTCAAGACAACGGCATCGGCATTCATGCCGATATGCAGAGAAAAGTTTTTGAACTTTTTCAGCGGCTTAACCCGCACCAATATTCCGGCACCGGCATAGGTCTCGCCACATGCCAGCGCATTGTCGAACTTCATGGCGGACGCATATGGTGCGAGTCCTCCGAACAGGAAGGCTCTGCCTTTTTCTTTACCTTACCTGCATGTGACGAGGAACCCTCATGAGTGCCAGTCTTTCGATCAAGAACATCCTCGTTGTCGAGGACAATCAGGGCGATGTCGATCTTCTTAAAGCCGCGTTTGAGGAGCTAGGCCACCACTTTAACCTGCATGTGGAGCAAGACGGCGAAGCCGCGATCAAATACATCAAGCAAATCTCCGGCAAACCCGCCGCCAGTCTTCCCGACCTTATCTTTCTTGACATCAACATTCCACGCTATAACGGACACGAAGTGCTGTCGACCATTCGCGGCCTTGACGAACTGAAGAGCGTCCCCGTCCTGATTTATACATCTTCCACCAAACCGTCCGACGTGGACACCAGCTATGAAACAGGAGCGACGGCTCACATCCAAAAATCACTCGATTTCGAAGATACAGTGAAGACGATCAGAAAAATCCTCAACGTCTACGGTAAAATTTACGACACGGCGGATAAATAAGCCCCATGTTTTCCATTCCGATCTATCGCAGGACATAACCGAAAAGTCCCCCCCCCCCCCCCCCCCGG
>CAIXLI010000168.1 GCA_903920205.1 uncultured Pseudomonadota bacterium | reverse complement strand
GCAACAATCAAACACGCTGCCAGCAATTTACTCAGAACCTCAAAAGGCAAGGAAAGCCTTCAACTTAAACGACATATCGCAGCTTGGGACACCGATTTCCTCTGCAATGTGATCGCATGTTAACTCAGTCGATTGCCCTGCGTGCCGGAACCGCCGGAGAGAATAATAGGGCGAATTTTCATGTTCGTTATATACAAAAGGGGCGGGCGGTTAGGCAATGGGTTTGGGCTGCGCGATCCCCCAAAAGAACATGCCCGCTTTCGCGGGCATGTTTGATCCTATCAATAAGACGCGTTCCTTAAGCTTGGTTGCTAGCCTTCTTGTACATAGAAAAACCAGCCAAAGCGATCAGTCCCGAGGCAAATAACACGAAAGCAGGGGGGAGGGGAACTTGTGAAATGACGGCGTTCGCTGTGATTCCGCTAAGGCCCTGCACTCCCGTAAAGAAGCTAAAGAAATTAACGGCTGTCGGGGACAAGTTCTTAATGGTAGCGATACCCGTCGTGCCAGTAATGGACGCCGTCACAAGAACGGGGAGTGTGTTAGGAGGAAGTGACGTGTATTTGTAGGAGCTATCGAGCGAGTAAGCCGCCGTAAGGGAGCCCGTCGGCGTCGTATGCGATGTAACCGTGTAGGTCGTTCCATCGATTCCATATGAGCTTTGATCAAAGAGCGTACCAGCGGGAAGTCCACTGTAAGTGATGACGACTTGATAGTTTGGATCCAAAAGACCGGCAGTCGTTCCGTAGTTCGCCGCGCTCGCATCAGAGACAAAAGCCAAACCAGCAACTAAGGTCGCAACGAGCAAATGAGATAATTTCACGATAACCTCCCAAAGAGCACACAATAGTATGCGTTTAAAACTTTCACATTCATCGGGTAACAAAAAATTTAGAGGAGGGCAAGAAGAAAAACCAACATAATGAATCGGTTAACCATGTTTTAGGTGCGGAACTGCGGCTTGTTGGGCTGGTGGGCTACATAATAGACGATTCGGTCTTTTTTTTCTGGCGTGCTTGCCACAAAAAAACATGCCCGCTCTCGCGGGCATGTTTGATCTTATCAATAAGTTGCGCTTCTTAAGCTTGGTCTCTGGCCTTTTTGTACATCGAAAAACCAGCCATAGCGATCAGACCAGACGCGAACAAAACGAAGGCGGGCGGAAGCGGAACCGCAGAGAAATTGCCTGCTTCGAACGAATTCTGCGAACTCGTCAGGACCGCCGACGTGATGTAGCCGCCCAGATCATGGAAAACGACATCTGCCTGAAGTCCTTGGTTGTTATTATTGGGGTCAACGGCGTTGTTGCCTGAGAGTGAATAGGGGACGCCTAATCCACTCAAGGCTGCCAAGAGGTCGTTACCGGTAATCACGTACTGACCTAAGGTGGTGTTGAGAGTCAGTGTGTTGTAAGTATCAATCGTGCCCCAAGTCAGGCCGAAAGCGTTTTGATTTCCTGCCAAGGTGAATGTGGCGCTGGATCCCTGATTTCCCGTGACGTATACATAGGAATTACCATACAGGGCCCCTGTTGGCGATGCGGTAATTCCGTCAATGTTAGTACCTGCTGGCACTACCACCGCAGTTCCCGTTAGTGCAGGTGGGGTGATTCCAAGATTGATGTTCCCTGTATAGGTAGCGCCGCTGATGGAAGCAGCAAGGGGGCTTCCAAGCGTGATGTCCACGGTCGAAGCGCTCGCTGCTCCGGAAAGAGAGACAACGGCAATGGCTGTGAGTAATGCAGTTTTAAACATGGAATGCTCCTCTAGGAGAAAAAAGACCGCGGCAGGATACCCTTTTTTCATCGTTGTTGGCAAGAAAAAAATGCAGCACAATTAACCAGTTAACCATGTCTGCGCGGAACTTTGGCAACTTATTGTGAAGACAGCATTTTTCTTGCGTCCTCGATCCCAGGGTAATTGGCGTCTTTCACCAAGGCTTGTTGCAATTCTGCTTTTGCCTTGTCTGTTTTGCCGCTTTTCATAAGAATCGCCGCATAGTGGTAGTGAACCTGTGGGGGGAGCGTTTTGCTTTGCCCCATAGCGCGCTCCATAACCGTTTGCGCCAGAGGCAAGTTGCCTTGCCGGAAATACACCCAGGCAAGCGTGTCGAGCAGCAAGGGGTTGGTCGAACCGGAAAAACGTTCCGCCGTTCGCCGCGCTTTTTCCAAAGCGGCGGAATCGTTGGGTTGATAATCGGCGATGATTTCCGCAAGATTGTTCGCCGCGACATCAAGCCCCGGGTTGCGCGTGAGCATATCGTCATATAGCTCAATGGCTTCCTGGTATTTCCCCATATCGCCTAATATGGACGCTGCCAAGATTGGCGCGTGGAAATCGCTGGGGGCGATTGTCGCGCCTTTTTTCAGAACCTCTATCGCTTGTTCCGCGTGATGGTCGTTCAGATAAAGCTTGGCGCGGGCAATATAAGGGTCGGGAAACGCGGCGTTGGCTGCTATGGCCCTGTCGAAGGCTGCCGCGCTGTCATTCAACTGGCCTAGTGCCGCATAGCATTGACCGAGAATCGTCGAGACAAGCGGGCTGTCGGTCTTAAGGGTTTCAAGATAGCGGGCCGCCGCTTCCATGCGCCCTAGCTTTTGGTATGAGGCGACAAGCGCCCTTAGGGCGTGTTCCGCTAAAGGCGTTGTCGGATCGGCGCTGACAATCTCGGAAAATTTCCCCAAGGCTTCTTCGTTCTTGTCGTTGATGCTCAAAATCTGGCCCTCAAGAAAAATGGCGGTCAGATGTTGCCCGTCGATCTTGTCGAGTTCGCTGATGGCGGCTTTCGCCGGAAGCCATTCTTGGGCGTCGATAGCAAAACGCGCTGCGGTTTCCCACCCGACATAATACCCGGGCGCTGCCTGCGTCACCATGGTTACCAGTTCCATCGCCTGTTTCTTTCCACCGTTCAAGTGAACCATTTGCGCCAGACGTACGCGCGCGGCCATGTTGGTCGGGTCGATGTCGACCAGCTTCTTCATCGTGTCGATGGCAAGATCAAGATGCCCTTGCAGCAAAAGCGTTTCGCCCAAAAGCTGCAAAACGTCTTTGTCTTGGGGCGAAGTGCGGAGGATGGTGCGCAAATCGGAAACCGCGCTTTGATAATAACCGCTTTGGAAAGACAAATTGGCGCGGATGAAAAGAGCCGCGCGGTTATCGGGAGCTTTGTTCAACACGGCGGCGACAAGCTTGTCCGCCAGAGCCCTGTCGCCACGCTTGATGCTAATGCGCGCCAAAAGCGCGCGCGCGTTAAGCGCGGGCTGATCGAATTGCCCCCGCTCCACAATTTGATCCAAAAGCGCAGTTGCTTTGTCGGTTGCATCGTGGTTTTCGTAAAGGTCGGCAAGCCAGAAATACGGCGCGTCGTTCTTGGGGTAGGCTTGCATCAGGTCTTTGATCTCTTTTTCGGCGCGATCGACGCCGCGATGTTCGTTGAGGAACAAAACTAATTGGCGTTTCATGTCCCAATCGTCGGGTCGCGCGGCGATGCCTTCGCGCAACGTGGATTCGGCTTCGTCGAGCTTGTCGGCTTTCACAAACACCGAGGCAAGATCGGCGCGGAAATGAGCGTCGTTCGGCTTTAACTTAAAAATGGCTTGATAAGATTCCGCGACTTTGGGCAAGTCGCCCATGTGTTCGTACAACACGACGCGCAGCATCGGCAGGGCGACGTTTTTCGGATTGCGGGCGATGCCATCATTGACGGTGGCCACGGCGTTAGGAAAATCTTTCTTGGCGGCATACAGTCCCGTCAAAGCGGAACAGGCGGTAATGCTGTCGGGATTCTTGGCAAGGGCGGTCTTTGCTTCTTTTTCTGATTCATCAAAATTCTTTTCGCGCAAGAGAAGCGCGGCAAGCAAAGCATGCGCCTCGTCGTTGTCGGGGTTCTCGCTCAAGACGGCATCGATTCGTTTGCGCGTTTCGTCGTACCGTTCGGCCGCCATATAATACTGCGCAATTTTCAGAACGGCGGGATAATAATGACTGTTCTGCTGTTCCGCTGCCGTAAAGCCGCCGAACGCATTGCGCAAATCGCCTTGCTCTTCGTCCACCAGACCCAGCCGATAATAGGGTTCCGCATCGGTGGGCTTCAGGCGCACGGCGTTCTTATAATTGATCCGCGCCTTTTCAAGATCGCCCTTGTCGAGGAGAATATTGCCCTGTTTGATATAGTTGGCTTGCTTCTGTTCAGGGCTGTCACACCCCGTCAGCGACAGCGCAATCGCAAGGCAAGACGTCAGCGTAAGGAGCGTTGTGCGGAAATTCATGGCGGCCTGAACCCTTTTGTCTGGAAACTCACACGCGCCAAGTTACCCTAAATCGTGGGGATGCCGCAACTTGCTTATCCATTTCTAGCGTCGCAGGAAGCGAATCGGCGAATCACAGCGCGTTTAATCTCTCATTAAGCATTGAGGGGCGTTCTGGGGCTATCTTCGGTCTTCTCTTGCGAACAAAGCGGAAGACGGCTAACAAATATGAGTCTGAAAGCATTCCTTATGTTTTTAGCGATTTTATTTAACCCTCGGAGAAAACAATG
>CAIXLI010000167.1 GCA_903920205.1 uncultured Pseudomonadota bacterium | reverse complement strand
TTCCACGACGACCTTTCCCGCGCCCGCGACAAAAACATCGCCCTCAACTTCGCCGTTCTCAAACACGCTGCTTTCAACATGCTCAAACGCATCCCAGAAAAACTATCCCTCAAGTCAAAGCGCAGAAAAGCTGGCTTGAACGACCTTTTTCTGACAAACTGCCTCAATCATTCCAATGTTAACGATTTATGATTCCGCCCTGACCCTTTTTACCACAAAAAACAGCTGCTTACCCGCATTATGGTTAATTTTCCTATATGGCTTACCACTTGTTTCTAAGCTGAAAACGCCGCAACTTGCCCCCTGAACGAAGCGTCTTGCCGTTACGCGGAAACCCCTTATACTATGGCACTCAATTGACAACCTGCAGGGATCAAATGAAAAAAGCATTGAGTTTGTTGGCATTATTGTTGGCACTATGGGGATTGCCGCACCCCGTCGCCGCAGAAGATTCCCCCTATACGATCATCGCCGGAGACGTCCTACAGATTACCGTCTGGAAAGAAGACGGTCTGGATCGGGAAGTTCTTGTCCTCCCCGACGGCGACATCACCTTTCCCCTTATCGGCACGATTAAGGCTCAAGGGCACACCCCCGCAGAAGTACAGGATATCGTCAAAAAGAAGCTCAAAAAGCTTATCCCCGATGCTTCCGTAACGGTTTCGGTTAAGGCAGCGCTCGGTCACACGGTCAGCGTAGTTGGTCAAGTCGCACGCCCCGGAGAGTTTATCATCAGCCATCGCTTCACGACCATGCAGGCGCTCAGTCAGGCCGGAGGGCTTACCCCCTACGCCAGTGAAGGTAACATCATTATCCTTCGCCACAAGGACGGCAAGGACACATCCATCCCCGTCCCGTATGACGACATCGTGACAGGAGACGAACTGGACAAGGACATCGCCCTTGAACCCGGTGACGTTGTCGTCGTCCCGACAGCCAAACTGTTTTAACTCATGTTGCTGCGACAGCCCCCTTGCTTGCCGACGCGTAGACGACTCTCCGTCTACAGCGTCGTCGCAGGGGGGCTGTTGGCGCTTTTCTCAGGTCAAGCCATAGCGCAACAAGCCGGCGTTCAGGCAACGACAGGCTCTATGACGCTCCAAGCCATCGGCACGGAAACTGGCACATGGTCGTCCAACCCCCTGATGACCGTCTCATCGGATGTTAAACCCCTGATGGGATCAACGACGTCGCCCGAACTAATTTTCAAAAACACGACGCCGTTGTCGCAGATGCTTCTCGATACCAAGATAGACAAAAGCGTTTTCAATCAACAAAGCTTCAATTCCACCGACATGCATGTAACAGCAGGATTTTCCACGCAGAACGCGCACTGGGTGGCGAGCATGCAGGAACGGACGGACTACGATACCACGCGCACAAGCGAAGTGACGAACTACGGCTTACGCCCCGTTGTTTTGCGGCATCTTGGGTTATCGCTTACGCCTCAAGTTACCTTCAATCCTACTGCCGTCGACTCGTTTGCTTTGACGGGATCGGCAGCGACATCGCAATACGAGAGTGCCGTTTTCACGAACTATAAGACCTTCTCCGCAACGACGTCCTATACCCGCCGCTTTGACCCTCGTAATGCCGGCATTATTTCGCTTCAAGCCCAACGCTATCAAACAGGACGCACGAATGCCGTTGAAATCAACAGCATGGGGCCGAACATCGGGTGGCAGACGACCTTTTCCCCGCGCTTGACCGCCAACGCTTCTGTGGGTGCGCAAACAAGCCGCCAATATGATTTTGGAAACCCGACATCCCCCTGGACGTGGCAATACGTCTTCGCGGGAGGGTTCTCTTTCAAAGGGGTGCAAGACACAATCGATCTTAAAACGGAAAGAGCGCAATTTGCCTATGGCAACGGAACGGAAGCCCTGCAAACGTCATTCTCTTTCGCAGAAAGCCACGCCTTGAATTCAAGCATTTCTTTGAACGGCGGGGCCAATTACCTGTCCTCCGTCTACCAAGCAACGACGCGCGGCGCACTGAAAAACATGATTGGAGGCAATGCGGGAGCATCTTACCACGCCACCGAATGCCTTGATTTTACAACCTCTTATCGCTACCGACACGAAGCCCTGACAAACACGACAAAAACGGCGCAAGACCATGCCGTCACTGTCGGCTTGGCTTACCGCCCAAATATGTGGACTCTGCTACAGTGATTGCATAGTGTCGCGCTCTCTTGGAACACTTGCTGACGATCATAGGAAAGATTCAAATGGAAGAGCTATCTCTCTCTGATTATTTGGCCATTCTGCGGCGATGGAAGAAGGTTTTTCTGACAACGGGGCTTGTCTGCCTGATTCTGTCGGTCGTTTTTGTCCTGAGATGGTCAAACTATCGATCGACCGCCGTCGTTCAGATCGAGCAACCGGAAATCTCGGCCAAAGCGACAACCCCTCTCGGCGTCAACCCTCACGACACGATGGAAGCTTTGGCCGACCAGCGTATCAGCGAAATCGAGCAAAAGGTTCTTTCGACATCTTCCCTGATTGACATCATCACAAAATTCGACTTATACGCCGACAAGCGAAAGAACACGCCGGTTGCCGCTGTCGCTGAAAGCATGCGTAAAAAGATCAAGCTTGAACTTATTAGCAGCACGCTCGCCAACCCTTCCTCGGCCAACAAGCAACAACTTTCCGCGATCGCCTTTAATTTAAGCTTTGATTACAACGACCCCCTTCTTACGCAACAAGTCACGGACGATCTGGCGTCGCGCTTCCTTGATCAGGATTTGAAGGAGAGGCGCACGGAAACCCAAGAGACATCGGCATTCCTTGCCACGCAAATTGCGGCTTTGGAAGCGTCAATGACTGAGCAGGAAAAAAGGACCGCCGACTATCAAAAAGAGCACGGCACAAGTCGCCCCGAAAGCTTTGCCTTTAACCGGCAAGCAGCGGAGACCCTGACGTTGAGCCTGCAAAATATTGACGGCCAGATCTCGACAACGGAGGGCAATCTTGGATCCTTACGCGCTCAACTTGCCTCGGTCGATCCCTACTCGCGCGTGATCGCGGACGGGCAAGTTCTCACAACTCCATCAGTTCAGCTCAAAGCGCTTCAATCCCAATACGCCACGCTGACCGCGCAATACGGTTCGGAACATCCCGATGTCGTCAAAGTCCGCCATCAGATTGAATCCTTACAGCCCCAAGTCGGTCGCATGACGAAGGACACCTCGCAACTGAAGGCGCAAATTGCGGATGTGCGCACCAATCTTGACGCGACGGAAAAAACATACGGGGCGGAACACCCCGATGTCGTCGCACTTAAAAGCCAGTTACAGAAAATGGAAGATCAATTGGCAACCCGCAAACGCGCGGCCCCCGCTAAGGGCGAAGACATCACAGGGGACGCCGACAATCCCGCCTATCTGCAACTTGTGGCGCAACTGCATTCCGCCGAGGGGCAACACAAAGCTCTTTTGGATCAACGCAAAACTCTTCAAGAGCAACAATCATCGTATCAGAAAGCGATCACTGAAAATCCGGAAGCCGAAAAGGAAATGGCGGCTCTTTCGCGCGACTATGAGAACGCGCAACTCCGCTATCGGGAACTGAAAGAAAAAAAGATGGCTGCTGATATGGATCAACAGATGCAACAAGACCGCAAGGGCCAAAGACTTTCTCTTATTAATCCTCCCGAGCTTCCTCTTCACACGCAGCCTCGGCGCATACTCCTTATTGTTGGCGGCCTTCTGTTATCCTTTATGGCGGCTTGCAGCAGTGTTATCGTCGCCCAGATCGCTAACCAAAATATTGTCGGACCCCGCTATCTGGAATCGATCGTCGGCGTCGCGCCGATTGTCGCCCTCCCCCATATTTACACGGAGGAGGAACGCGAACGCTCTTGGCAACGCAGAGCTCAGGCGCTGCTGAGCCTTGCAATCCAACGATTTACCAGAACCTAACGCCTCAACCGGAGATTTTGTATGGACAGGCTGGAAAAAGCCCTCGAGAAATCTAGGCAATTACGCACCACGATGGCCCCGCGCCCGACACCAAACTCAGGCGCATCGGCAGCGGGCGGCAGTGCGCCAACTTTTGTTTCTTCAGCCTTTGACTCAGCTTTGGTCAACGACGCGCAAATGGAGCAGAACCGCATCGTCGCCCACCGCACGCGTTCCGCAGAAGCCGATGTCTATCGCCAATTGAGAACGCACGTTCTCCAAATCATGAACAAGTCGGGATTCAAAACGCTGGCCATCACCAGCCCGCGCTACGGCGACGGCAAAACGACGGTAGCGTTGAATTTGGGGATCAGCATAGCTCTCGATCTAAAACAAACCGTCTTGCTCGTCGATCTCGACCTGCGCAAACCGGACCTGCACCAGTATCTGGGCGTTAAGCCGCAAGCGGGGCTGACCGATTATTTACTGCACGACACGCCCCTCCACGAATGTCTGATGCGCCCACCTTTCGAACGCGTCAACATCCTGCCTTCGGGATCGCGTCTGGATAATTCGTCCGAAATTTTGGGCTCGCCCAAAATGATCGCGTTGTCCAGCGAGCTGAAATCGCGCTATCCTGACCGTCTGGTTATTTACGATATGCCACCCATTCTTGCGCAAGACGATCCCATCGCCTTTCTGCCTCAAGTCGATGCCGTGCTGGTTGTCGTACGTGACGGCGTCACACGCGCGGAAGACCTGAAGCGCAGCCTCGCAACGTTGGCAGGCGCGAACGTCATCGGCACGGTACTCAACGATTGCTGGTAAGGATTTAGGCCTTGGCTATCCCGCACAATCTGCTGCAGAAGCGGAATCCATCGTGATCCCTAATAGAAGCAAGACGACGGTTTGACGAGCGCTTTCACGGAACGAAAAATCCGCATCGGCGCAGACTCGCGCAAGACGGTATAACGCGGCGAAAGAAGCGGGGTAAAGTTATTGGCCGCGCGCGCCCCACCTGCACTGGCAATGCCGTCAAAATCGAAAATCAAGTTGCGTTCGACGGCCTCTTTGATGGCTTCCCACACCAACATAATAGTGTTCCCGGGGTGGGCGGCAGGATTGCGACTGGTCATTAGATAATAGCTTGCGACATTGTCCCATGCGCAGAAAATAGCCGCCGCCAAAGCGCCGTCGCGCCCCCGTGCCTCATAAATTTTGCCACGTCCGCGCTCCAGACAGGCCCGAATAAGCTTGGTGTGCACATCCCTATCCATCGTGTTGCCCGTGCCTTTGTTCTTCTCGATGGAATCCACATAGAACTGCATAAAGAGATCGGGATCGTTCCCCGTCACAATACTTCCCTGCGTACTCGCCCCACGAATAGCCTGACGCGCCTTGCTGCGCATGCTCTGCCAAATATCATCGGGAACTTGGGGAAGGATTTCCTGCGTAAATTGAACGCCCGCGCGAAATCCGGCACTTTGAAAAGCGACAACGTCCGGTACGCCGCGATGGCATTTCAGATAAAAAGAGGATGTCTTCGGAAGCTGAAGGATCAGTTCCTTCATGACATCCTGACGATGCGAAAACTGTTTATGAAGTTTGCCTTCGCAGGGCACAAGCGCGGGTCCCAGAAAATGGGTCAAGGGAGGAAGGTCCGCCACCAGAATCCCCCCCTTTTTCTTTTTCAGAAAATAAGGCAAACGCCCCACGACTACGCCATGCTCCATAACCTCGGCGACAGAGTATCGGCCCCCCGCCGCGATATCCAACCACCAAGGTTCATGAAACAAGGTGGGGACCAACGGGTCGACGGGAAGATTACCTAAAGAATGATTCTGAAGGGTCATTGTGGATCTCTTAACGCTACAGTCGCCTCACGGAATATCCCCCGCAAAGTTTTCTGCGGAGCCATGGCGTGAAATTTAATTTCATGAAACTATAACGCAGCGTCCTTGATATATCCTTAAAATATTCTTAGCCAATCCTTAAAATCGATCAGCGCACAGTACACCCGTAAGCCCCCTAATGGAAGCCTAACCAATTATAAAACTTAACGCTTTATGCCCTTTGTACTTCAGACAATGTGCCTGTATATTCCTCACACCCCTTTATCTAGCGATGGTT
>CAIXLI010000166.1 GCA_903920205.1 uncultured Pseudomonadota bacterium | reverse complement strand
GTTAGGGAGGGGGGAGAGCTGCTGGGAGAGTCCTCCGGAATTGGCAACGATCTCGCTGCAAGATCATTTATAATACCAAAGGCCCTAAGGGGCTGTCCAAAAATAAGTGAATCAAATAGGTCACGGTTTTGAGATAAAAAGAGGGGAAAATAAGAAGGGGGATTCCCTTGAGGGGATCAGAAGCATTAGAATCGGGGCATGTCTGAGGATGCCTGTATCAAAAGTCGATATGACGCGATGGAACCTGTGCTGAACGAACAGGGGCGGCGGCGTTGGGCGGCGTCCGAAGCTCTGGCCTATGGGCGAGGCGGCGTGACGGTGATCGCTCGCGTAACGGGAATGGCGCGAAGCACAATTCATCGCGGCATTCAGGAGATCAAAATTGATCGGCATGCAGGCAAGGGGCGCGTGCGCCGACCGGGCGGCGGGCGCAAAAAGAAAACCGAGGCCAACCCAGCGTTGGAGAAAGAAATCAAAAGGCTCGTGGAACCGATAACAAGGGGCGATCCGATGCGGCCTTTGTTATGGACATCACGCAGCCTAAGAAACTTGTGTGACGACCTCAAGGCAGCCAATCATGTCATATGCCCGCAGACTCTCGACACGATTTTGAGGTCTTTGGGCTATAGCCCGCAAGCCAATCGCAAGAGCCGCGACGGGAACGACCACCCCGATCGGGACGCTCAGTTCCGGTACATCAACGACTGCGTTGCCGATTTTCTGACCTCCGATGATCCTGTTTTGTCCGTGGATACCAAGAAGAAAGAGCTGGTGGGAAACTTCAAGAACAACGGTCGGACATGGCGCCCCAAAGGATCGCCGGAAGACGTTTCCATGCATGACTTCAAAGACCCCGAGCAGGGACGCGCTGTCCCCTATGGCGTTTATGCCGTAAACGATAATACCGGCTGGATGAGCGTCGGTAACAGCTGCGACACGGCGGCGTTCGCTGTCAATGCCATTCGCCGCTGGTGGCAGACCATGGGAGAAAAACGTTTTCCGAAGTCCAAACGCATTCTCATCACAGCGGACAGCGGCGGCAGTAATGGCTACCGCGTGCGCCTTTGGAAAACCGAACTTCAAAAACTGGCCGATGAACTGCACGTGCCTATCACCGTTTGTCACTTTCCTCGTGGCACCAGCAAATGGAACAAGATCGAGCACAAACTTTTCTCGTTTGTCTCCATCAATTGGCGAGGCAAGCCTCTGCGGACTTTTCAAACCATCGTTCAACTGATCGCCGCAACGACAACCCAATCAGGCCTCAAAGTCCAAGCCGAACTCGACACCAACGTCTATCCAACAGGCATACTCATCCCCAAGGCCATATTCCAAGCTGTCAACTTGACTCCTCACTCCTTTCATGGAGAATGGAATTACACGATCAACCCCAACCCATTTCTGTAGCTGTTATTTTTGGACAGCCCCTATGCCCACGCACCTTGGCAAGAGCGAAAAAACAAAGGGCCGCCTTGCCCGCCTAAAACAGGTTTTTACGCCACAAACGCAGGCTTATCCGTGAAGTTCGCGCCCTTTTCCAGCGCGG
>CAIXLI010000165.1 GCA_903920205.1 uncultured Pseudomonadota bacterium | reverse complement strand
ATCCTGCTCCGCGACAAGATCGACAGGGTCTGTGGCGCGTTGGCACAACAGTTCGTTGTCGCCAAAGCGCATAATGCCGTCCACGACATCCGCGCGGTGCTGCGAGGCGATGTCGATGGAGGTCAACGCCATCTGCGTCAAAGGCATTTTGCGCAAATCCATCTTGTCGCCCTGCCCGCCGCATTCTTGCGCCATCGCATCGGCAAGGATTTGCGTCGGAACTGTCAGGTTCAAATTGCGCGGCGTGCGTAGCGCCTCAGCATCACGATAAAGGGAAAATCCTTCGCCTTCGGCTTTGACGGAAAATACAGGTTGTTTCTTGGTCATCAAAAATTCCTTCTTATTTATTATCTTCTGCCGCGTCGTCGCGGAAGAACAGGTTGCGGATAAAGCCCGGGGTCAGCAGCGAGACGGGATTAACCGAAATCTTTGGCGCGTCGAGGCTCCCGTTGATCTCATAAGCCACGGCGAGAACGCCTTGGTCTTTGCCTCCCGTAATCAGCCCACCGATGATGGGGATGTAGTTCAACAGATTATTCATCACGCTGAACGGTACCAACGTGCCTTGCAAATTGGCGTCGCCGGAATTCATATCGACTTTACCGTCGACATTAACCCCGATAGCGGAACCGGCGGCATGAGCGCGGGTCATCGTCAGAACGTCGCCTTGCCAACGGAAATCGCCTTCAAAGCGGCTGAAACTGGCGCTGTCGGTCAAAATGCCCGTGATGCCGAAGGGCGAGGTGGCGTTCAGCAAAAGGGCAAGAACGGGGAGCCTTTCGACCGTAAAATCGCCGATTTTAACCGAACCCGTGATAATGCGCGGATTTTCGACCGTGCTTTGTCCTGAAACGGTAAGCTTGCCACCCTTGATCGAGTCGGTAAAGCCAAGCCCCTTCATCGCCTTGCCGAAACTTTCGCACGCGATGGCAAAGCTGCGATGCCCGTCCGACTGCGGCGTCAGTTCGATGCTAAGAGGCGTATCGCCGTCGGCAAGCCCGTGCAGGCTAATTTCCCGCCAGCCTTCCTGATCGCGGGAAGCGGAACCTTGCGCCTTGTCGATCTCGCCAATCGCGCCGGTATAAAGCCGGTCGACCTGAACATGATATTCTTTGGGGCGCGGATCGGCGCGGTCGGGGTCGTTGCCGCCCCGCAAGCCGGAGACATCCAGCGACGTTCCCTTGGCGTCAAAACGCAACGCGCCGCCTTCGCCGAAAGACTGGGTAAAATTCAACGTGGCATTCGTTCGCCCCAGAACCAGTGGCGCAAGGTTCAAGGACAAAATATCCTTCATATCCTCCGATAACGTCGCGTCGCCGTTGGCAAGAACCTGTGTGCCGCGCAGAACGAGGGATGAAACGACAACAGGCTTGCCGTCCACGGCATTGGCGGTAAATTTCAGCGTCGCTTGCGTATTCGCAGGCTTCTTCCAATCCAGCATGGAAAACGTGAGCGCCGCAGGGGTCATATCCAGAACGCCCGAAAAAACCAGCTTGTTCTTGGCGGGCTTAGTCATTTCCATCGTGACATTGATGGGGCCTTTGGTACCGTTAAAAGAGGTAATGCCAAAATTATTCCATTGATCATCCCGGACAACGCCCGTGATCGAAGCGCGGCGTAAGGGCTTGCCCTTTTGTTCTTCGAAATTTTCATGCCAGACAACTTGGAACGGCGCTTTGCCCAACGCCACAGGCCCTTTAAGATCAAAACCAGCCATATCCAGCGTCAGCGCCAAATTGCCCTGATCAATGGGTATGCCTGGAATAAGCTTGGTCGAGGCGACGTTCGTGGCATTCGCCGAGGCGTGAAGGTCGACGTCTTTCATTTGCAGCGTTCTTAGCAAAGCAAAATGAAAATTGACCGTCCCTTCGATCTTGCCGCTTATGTCATTAGGGGATACCCCCAACGCCTTGGCATAACCCAAGGGCTGGTGATCAAGCAAACGCAGGATGTCAGGAACGGGCCCTGCGACTTGCAACGGAATGTCGATATATTGGTCGACATCCGCCAGCCCCGTAATCTGGATCGTAAAGGGCGACAGGCGGATAGCGCCAAGGCCGCCGCCTGTTATCTGCACCGCCATTTTTTTCAGATCAAAGGTCGCCACGGCATTGACGCCTTCGACGGGCGGCAGCCCATCAACGTAAGTCACGCGCCCGTTAACGGCGGATATCTTGCCGCCGCCATCGGTAATAGAAAGATGAGCCATATCGGTCCAAGCCAAACTTCCCTTCAGCGCGACATCGGCATGAGAGAATATACCATCGCGCAAATTCGTCAGCAGCCAATAACGCGGGTCGGGCAAAACAGACTTAGGCCAAATCTCGCCATAGCGGTTCATCGGCATGTTCTCAACTTGCAAAGCGACAGTGAAATCCAAGTCCTGCCCGATTTGCGCAGAATGCGTGCCGTCGATTTTAATGTCCAGCGTCGGCCCGCCGAAATCAAGGCGCGTATCGGACACCGTCGCCGTATGCGCGGCGCGGTCATAAGCGGCATTCAGCGCAAAAGACTTAATCGGACAAGGAGCGTCCCAGAATTCGGGATGGACTAAATGCCCTTCGTCGCCGCGAATTTGCGCCGCGACGGAAGAGACCTCAAAATTTTTATCGAGCGTAACCGCGATTTTCCCTGTCAGCGGCACATCGACAATCGCCGCCTCGCCCAGCCCCAAAGTTTCAGGATGTCCCCCTGCAACAAAGGCGGGGGTCACATCTGTGAAAACCGAAGTAATGTTGTGGAAACGGGTCGATGGATCATAGGCGTAATGCACATCCATCGAGGATTCGGAATCTTTTTGGGTTAACTTGACCGTCATGCGTCCGTCTAAAGCGCCGTATTTGAGCGTGCGGTCAAAATCGCCTATCCCGTTCCGCTTGATCGAGATTTCGGGAATGGCGATGGACCAATCCTTTTGCGTTCCCTCGTCATGAATATCAAAAACGGCCCGGGTTACAGCCAGCTTGTGCATCAGTGTCGAACGCGACAGATGTTCTGCCACCGAACGAAGAACCACGCTCATCGCATCAGAGGATTGCTGGTCTTGGGTTCCGCCCTCCCCACCCATTGTCCTACCACCGAAGACGAACGCGCCGTCTTTGGCGCGCTCCAATTTGATTTGCGGGTGATCGACGGCAAGGTCCTTGGGCATAAATTGCCCGATAAGCAAACCAAGCAAGCTGATCTTCGCATCGAAGGAAGGAATATCGGCAATTTCTCTGCCGTCCAAATCGGTAATTTTAATGGCGTCGGCATGAAGGGCGATAGCGCGTTCACTGCCGTTCCATGTCAGCAACGTCGCCCCTAAATGAACGCGGCTGTCCGGCACTGTGCT
>CAIXLI010000164.1 GCA_903920205.1 uncultured Pseudomonadota bacterium | reverse complement strand
GCTGTATGTTTCTTCCGTGTGTTTGCCATCTCTATCCCCTTGGTTCTTCACCATTCTAGGGGCGATATCACACCTTAGCTCGATGCCCAAATCTGTCCAGTTTTCGGGGGCCAGCTCACTGTCCATGACGCAACAAGAAACGCGTCTGTCATAAAAAGAGGCCCTATTATGCCACATGTCTGAAAGATTCCGCATGGGGTAACGAGACAAAGACCTGACTGAACTATCAGATAACGCCCCCGTCTGCTATATCTTGTGTCTGATGTTTTTGGCGGGGAGCCAAGCCATCAATCAGCTTTAAAACTCATTTTTTGTTTTTCGAAGAAGCCACGATTACAGGCTGCGCTGTGTCCCAAAGAGCCAAGAAGTGCTGCCGATGCAATACCGCTAATTCAGGCATGTTGTATGAACAATAACGGTAAGTCCCGTTTCCATCGTCGAGAACCACGGTTTGGCAGTTACCATGCACGATATAGGATGCTGCGCCGATGTTTTTGGGCGGCAGAAGACGAAACTGGAAAGACGACCCCAACAAATCTGGATCAAGCATTTCGGGCACAAGGCATTTGATCGGGGCGATCTTGCTTGCTCTATCAAGCAGGCCAAGATTGCCGTTTCTAAAAAAACAGGATTCGGTAATTTCTGTCGTTGATCTGAACGCAAGGAAAATTTCATCGCCATTTACTCTGACGTCATGAAAAGCATCTTCAAAGAAATGTTCGGCTCCATCGTTGCCTTGATAACACCGAAAAGCATGAATGCGTCTTTTGACCCCATCGGCGTCCGTAAACTCAATTCCTGCATTCTCAAGCGTTGAGCAAATTCTTTCGACCGTTCCTTGTCTGGGAATAAACCCCAGCTCAAAGCCGTGGATTGTCGTTCGGGAGATTCCGGCAGTATCGGCCAACTTATCCTGCGACCAGTCAAGAATGGCGCGAGAGGCTCTGACCTGCGTTGGAGAGATGTACCTGGCACAATCCGTTTGACTTGTGCCGTGATAGAGGGGGCTCGGTTTGGAGACGCTGTTCGACTTATGGTTAAAATACACGCTCATAAAAAACCTCCCTCTGAATTAATGTTCGCAAAATCGGTTGCTTAATTATCTTCGATCTCGATGCGTGCTTCATTAACCCTAACGCGCATTTCTGATCGATCATCAATAGGGGAATGATACTTTGTCAGAAAAATAAAACCGCAGATGAATCTGATAATTTTGAACAGGTAGTCTGTACATTTTGAACGGTTTCTACGAATCTGGTCATTTTGAACAGGTAGACTGTACATTTTGCATGGTTGGTTAACGAGACATGGGCCATTTGCGGCAAAACAGACTGTGAAATGGCTGGAAATATTTTAGGAGCTGCGCGGGTCGGAAAGGGGCAGGGGCACCGCCCTTGGCCCTATAAAAACCAGTCATGGTAAAATAAGAGCCACCATTGTCGCACAGGAGACGGGTAGCAAGGAGTGTGTGGGGAGTATACCCACGCTGGGGATGGTTGAGGCTGGCATTAATTGGGACTTTTCAGTGCTACCCTCTGAGCAAGTCTATCTCAAAGTGAACCTTGCTGGCAGTAACGACTGGTTTGAATGCTCGGCCTTCACCTTGGTCGAGGCGGACTATTCCGGCATCCGTAAGCTTGCGGAGAGTCCTCAACAGGTTTTGCTCGGCGCGGCCAGTCATAAGCGCTAATGCGCTGACCGACTTTGGTTGGCGTTTGGCAATCATACGTAAAAGTTCCCTATTCTTGACCGACAGTAATTTTACCCCGGCTTCAAGCGAATGAAACTGGATATTTCCTTTGGTAGGTTCGATCCCCTCAACGGCTTCAACCCATATTTTGGGCTCGTTCGCGGAACGTTTATGCCCCCCTCGCACAACGGCAAGGGTCATGGCCTTGAACTGTTCAAAACTTCCTGTCTTGTGTTTCATTGTACACCTCGTTCTTTCAAAATTTTCTCTACCTCGCGATAGAAATCTTCCAGCAACTGCGCCGGGCCTTTGTATGTATACGGCACTACCCTTCGCGCACCGTAAACATGCCGATGATCATAATCCGCAAGACGGTGTATCCCATGGGCATTATCCAGCCCGTAAATCCGCTGGCCTTTGGGGCTGTGCAACGTCAAGCTATATTTGACGCCGTGGGGCCGACTGCGCGTTGTCTTTACTTCCTTTGCTGCGATTTTTACCCAATAGCCTTGTGCAAACCGGAACTCGCAACCATCGAGATCAAGAAGCGTCACAAGCTCATAATCCGTTTCCATCGTTCACATCCTATCATGATTAGATGATATTGTCAAAAGCACACGCAAAGCCTACTGATCTATCGAGGCTATATTGCTTTTTTTGACGATACCCATTGTTCCGAATGCCTCCCGGACTGTATCAGCGATATATGACGGAGCTAAGTGAGCATAATGTTTTTCCGTCATGCGTGTGTCGGAATGCCCCAGCTGGGCGGCGATAACGGCCATAGGCACTGCCTTCATTGCTAAACGCGAAGCGTAAGTGTGGCGAAGGATATGGAAGCTAACAAGAGGCGCTATTTGGGCTTTCTGGCATGCGGCCTTCATTTGACGATATTGATCTATGCGTTGCCACTTGGCCCCGGCAGATCTGGTAAAAATTAAATCGTCGCCTTTTTTGCCCATCACCACCTGTTTGAGAAAAGACTTTCCTTCACCAGTCAAAACGATATGCCGAGGTTTGCCGCTTTTGCTTCGAATGATCTGGATAGTGCCATTATCCGGATCAAATTCCGCAACCTTAAGAGCGATCAGTTCCCCATATCGCGCACCGGTCAACAATGCGCCCGTAACAAGATTTCGCAAATCGTTGGGGCAAACATTAACCAACCGCAGCGACTCCTTGTCGTTCAGATAGCGGATTTTTGCTGAGTCCGCTTCACGAAATGGTTTGACTGCTTCCCATGCTTCACGATTTGCCACACGACGATGCTGATATGCCAGATTAAGCGCCGCTTTAAGCATGGTCAGAATTCGATTGGCTGTGCTGCGCCTTTGCCTGATGGCATCTTCGCCTTGCGGCACTGGGCGATATTTCTGCTCCGCGCCCTTCTTGGAACGCAACCTCGGCGGTTTGGAGGCCAGTCCATCATGCCATGCCTCAATGCGCGTGCGAGTTAGTTTGGATACCAGCATATCGCCAAATACGGGGAGGATATGGGCATTGATTGTCGTTTCCAGAGAATAAAGCCCCTTTCCGCCCCGCCGTTTGTAATCTGTCACATAGTCTGCCATCACGTCGCACACTTTATAGGGGCCGACTTTTAAATCTCCATTATCTTGCTTCGCCAGATCGTAAAACCACTTTCGGGCTGTTTCTTGAGCTTGAGCAAAAGATAAAATATGCGTGCCGTCTGCGTCTGCAACATCGTCACTCGTGCCAAGAGATTGGAATCGGCGACCATGTTCATCCGAATAATGCCGGGCAATCCAAGTGCCTCCCTTTGCTCCCTTGCGATAGCCAATGCCCAAGCCCTCAGAAATGGATCGCCAATAAGGTTCGCGGCGCTCTTCTAGACGCAGCCGCGCAGCTCGCGTGTCGAGTTTGGCATCTTGTAAGGTTCGCGGCATTTTTATGCCCTCAACAAGGTGAGAAAAAACGTACGGCAAACGTACGGCATAACTATATGGAAACAGCCAGAAACAGACAAGCACAAAAGTGCCTTATATCATTGAATTATATGAATGTCGGGGAACATCAGGAAGCGAGTATATAACTCTCTCACGGTGAGAACACGGGTTCGAATCCCGTAGGGGACACCAATTTTTAAATTATTATCATTGTATTTCAATGCGTTATGCGCATACGGCCAGAAGCAACCCATACGCTGACCCATACTATTTATTGCGCCACACAGGCACATCCAGCGTCCGTCAGGCACAGATTTAACCCACCGTTAATCCCTTCCATTGATCCTTGAGACATCTCATCACATTGTAATTGCAACACATGGATTCACGACGCCTCTTTTTTCCGGCTGACCTTGGCCGGACAAAAACCGGATCACCCCAAAGTGAATCACCACGACCAATTTTCTCGCCCTGCCGTACAGCATAGAGAAAATCACTATCACGAGCATAAACCTGTCGTTCTGCATAAGTTATAATGGCACCATTGATGGCTGCTATTTGCAATTCACCGGCCTCAATTTCCCGCTCATCAACCTCAAATGCCCCGATTACAGCCAATTCATTCGAAACAGGAAAGAATATATCCGTCCCCGCAAGGCCAAACCCCGGGCTATAAAATTGTCAACGCGCAGCTTAGATCGCTTCATCATTGGTTGACCACAGCTATGAACAAGCCCAAGCATGGCTCGGCGCACAACAGCCTGAAGATCAAAAGCGCATTAAGGAATTAGCCGCCGCCTTGCATATGAGCGTTCAAGACTATCTCGTTACGTTCGAGTTATGCGGAAAGCCAACTGCGACACCAAAGGTACCTTCGGCACCGCCTATTCGCACAACTGTAGAACGGCGGCTAAAGCCCTACTGAACGCATCTAAAACCCCAGTTGTGCGAGGCGAGGAGCCATATTAGCCATGCGCCCTAACAAATGGCTGCTTGGGGTTTCAACCTGCCTCGGATGCTTTCCATTGCGGTCTGTAACGGTAATGGTTTCTGGGGTCCATTGCCCTGATTTCATCACTTGTTGAAGCTCGGAACGCAGTTCATCAATTACTTTTTTATCCCGGGAATACGACTCGCTTTTCTTCTCAGCTGTAATATCCACAGCATAGCGAGTGAAGAACTCGCCAACCTCAGGCATGTAATCATTTTCGTACATCTGCTCAACATGACGGGCATTGCCCAATTCCCGCAGCAGTTCTCGGTCACCAACGCGATCAGCTTCTGCCCCCACCTGCACGAAAATGCCTTTTACTCGTTCGAGTAAATCACCGTAATGCTCTAGATATGCGAGGCCGTGACTCGAAGAAGTTCCCGCCAACAACGCCTTATAGGACAGGCGTTCATCGTGCGCAGTAATGAACAAATTCAGAGGAAGAGTATCGGACTTAATCTTCTTACCAAAGTAAGAAATAGAACTTACGAGTTCTTCAACATACCCCATGACCGTACTCGTGGCCTCGTAGCGAGCATCGCTGTAACTCTTCTTTATTAGGTCAGACATTTAGACGCTCCCAAACGGTACAGCAATTCGCATCAGGAATAATTTTCATAAGTACGCGCTACAACTACGGAACCAAATCTAACATCCTTTCTTGAAACCAAATAAGGGAAAGTGGGAAGAAACCATGTTTTCCAAGGTCCCTCCACGCGGCTCTTATTGTCTTTCTCTGCGACCAAAGGCGCGGATCAGGGAGATAACGACAACGGTTGAAGGGTTCGTCCATTTATCGGTGGACATCCCTCAAACTCAGGCAACCTCCATAACCAATTATCAAACCAATCCGATTCCCAGTAATACGCGGCAACATATACAGATGGCCCCTGCGGTGCTCTGGTTACTCAGACCCTTGATCTATTTTTTGATGATCATATCTCTCGCGTTGCAGAGATCATTGCGCCCCTTCAAACACGCGGGGCTGAATTAGAGTATGCTGGGCGGATCGGTGATTATGTGCGCATTGGACACAGGAACACCCCTACAAAGAACATAAAGCCTATATGAGGGTGTTATATGACACAGAAGGTTATTGTTCTAGGACCGAGTACTAACGAAGCGCCTTCTTCGCTTCATGAATCGCGTGATCAGCCAAGCCCTTCATTTGCATAGGCGTTAAACGCAACTCGATACCCTGCTTATAGATCGTCGTTGCCCATTTACTGACCTGTTTGACATCGACGTTGACCTTGTACTTGTCGCAGGCTTCAACGACATATCCTAACGCCGTGTCCATGCGCAGTTCGTCAAACTTCGCGCTCTTTTTTCCGCTCAATGGCACATCGACGATTTCATCAATGCCGACATCGTAGAAAGCGGCATAGTCCAAAAGCGTTTCAAAGGTGAAAGCGCGTTCGCCATTTTCGTGTCGAGACACTTGCGCACCGGTCATGCCAATGGCGGCGGCAACTTGATCGAGCGTCTTCTTTTGCTCGCGACGAATTTCTTTAAGTCTATTCTTCATGATGCGTCTCTCGTTAAATAATCTCGCTGTTTCAAGACATTCCTTTATATTGCCTGCATGCAAACAATTAGTTTACCTTAAAGGCAAGGACATTCTTACCCCAAAGGCAATACCAATTTCAAGCAATAAATTACATAATAAGATAATGCACTTAGCGGTATTTTTTAGTTGCTGAAAACTTACCTCTCCGGTAAGTTTTTGATCCGACGGCAGCCGTTATTACCCGTTTTTATCAGGCCATAATCCAGTTCTTGGATGGTCTTTTGAGAACAGCGGCAGATACGCCCTTCTTTTACAGACACGACATTTTGAAGACAAGAAAAACGCGCGTAAGCGCGAACGGATAACTACGCATTTTTTTTAAGAATGGAACAAAATATGTTTACCGACGCGAAACAAACAGA
This sequence comes from uncultured Pseudomonadota bacterium, assembly GCA_903920205.1. GTDB lineage: Bacteria > Pseudomonadota > Alphaproteobacteria > UBA9219 > UBA9219 > CAIXLI01. The sequence continues at coordinate 4,922 of CAIXLI010000164.1, read as the reverse complement.
CCGGACAACCGAGGGCGAAAAATTATCCCGCGCCTCCGCTCAGCCCCTTTGGTCACGTGGCACTGGGCCACCGCCGCCGCACCTCTAAAATTTTAGCCGCATTTTATTGACCTGATTTTATGGAGCCGCAACATGATGTTACGAGGCAGGAATTTTTACGCCCTTTTGAATCCGCAAGCGCAGAGCCGCTTGTCTAAAAATATTGTTAAGAAAGCTAACAAAATCGAAAGCAATTTCGTTCAAAATACCACTCCAAAGTACAAAATTGCGATCCGTTTTGTAGCCCATGAGGTGTCTCATGGCTAAGCGGAAGCACAAAACGAAGAAGCCCTCACCGGTCGTATGTGTGGGGGAAATGGCGACACCCGAACGTCGCCAGCAGCTAGGCGGTGTAATGACCGAGTTTGTGGCGTCAGAAATCCCCGGCAACTTGCCCACGAAACGTCATCGTGTGCGAATAGAGAACGTGCTGGACATTATGTACCGGAATCGCGTCAATCCTCTTTCAGACCCGCAATTCACGGTGGCACTCAAATTCCACGAGCTGTTCAACCACGGACGGAACGGCTCCACATTCAAAGTGCTATGCCAGCCCTTCATCGTGGACGGCGGGAAGGCAGATCCCCAATGGAAAATGATAGCGCATATCGATTGCGCTCGATATCTCGTCGAGGCCTACGATTTTCTCACGCCCGAAGAGCAAGCAATTGTCCGTAAGGTCTGTGGCCACGATGAATTTCCGGACGGCAAGCGCGAACACAGAATCCTGCGGATTGCCCTTGATAAATTGGCCACCCTTTGGAAGTGCAAATAAATCCCTGTTGTTCGGCACCACCAAGCTCATGGCTCAAGCCTCCGAATAGTCGCTTCGGGCTTGTCTAAGCACTGAACATGGTTAGTTTAATGGATTGCCAACCAACAAATTACCACAAAACAGCAACAACCTACTTTATATTGCCACTAAGTCATTGAAAGTAATGACTTAGTTTCACAGCCTCCCTTTTTTTGGTAATATGGCTTCATTAGAAATCCAGCACGCCGAAATGACCGCTGCATGCTGGTTAAGAAATTTTGAACGAAACCATTTGAACCAACTCAAGGAGTGACGCTATGTTGAAGGACGATCAGATTTTAGAAATTAGTCTGCCCCCTTATGGCAGTTTCCCCATCGGGAGTTTTAGTAAAGTGACGTTGCCGGTTCGCCGCATTACTTACGTTTCGTCCAACTCACAAGGCGAGTATGGCGGCGCGGTCTATGGTGTGGGCGATAAGAATTATTTTGTCGGTGATGAATACAGCCCAGCTACCGGAAAGAAAGTACAACACCTCGACTACTATCTCAATGACGTACAGGAAGTTTCAGGTGTTCCATCCAAGCTTTGGAATGAACAGCCCAGCACACTACCTGTTTCCGATGCTGCTGTTCTCGACGCACTTGAACAATACATCATTAGCATTAATCACCCGCAACCCGGACGCGGCATCTACATCCATAGAGACCATGAAGTCTATGAAGTGACGCCACAAGGTAAAGTGCGCGTCCCCCAGCGCCAGCGCAAACCTGACGTCGCATAACCATCACTGTTTCCCACTTAGGAGAACACTATGGTCGTGCGCAAGCTCACCAAGGAAGAATATTGCCTCGTTTTGCAGCGGATCATTTTCCGCTTGGGCGTTGCCCGTGCGTTTGCCCACACCGGGCGCGTTCAGCTTTATTCCGGCCCCGACCGGGAGATAAGCAATGAACTGAAGGATGAATTCCGCAAGGCTGGATTAATATACCTTTCGAACTGGCATGCATCTCAAGCCCAAGCAGCAAGAGAAAGTGCGATAAGAATTGATGATACTTATATTGGTCGTCTGTTGAATCGAAAAAATCTAGCTGTGTATTTTGGCGACGTGTACAAGGACCCGTTGCAAGTCGAAAAGGCAGCATATGATGTATGGGCATTCGCCTCTCGCGCCTTTATTGCTTCAGGTTACGGACACGCCATCACCGCAGTATGCGGAGCCAGCGACGAGCGCGTTTATCGCTGCGAAGAACTGGATGAATTCAGCAAAAACAAAAATTATGAAACGTTGAATGATCGGTTTGCAGATGCGGAGATGGTTATATTCAAGCGGGACGCGGACAAGTTCCAGCGCCACACATCGCTCATCGAATTGAGAAGAACATTCCGTGCTGCATTGAAGGAAGTACAGGCTACGGGCAAAACCGATGTCGCTGTCGAATACTTCCGCAGAAAAGAATTCTATCTTCTGCAACGACGCAATCATCTGATCGACGCAGGAAAGCCCGTGCCGCTCGTTTATGGACTTGATTTCAACGAGCGTCGCCAACGAGAAGCGATCTTTGTTCTCGCGACTCTCGGACTTGATCCGGCAAGACCTCACTACGGTGCGTTTAAACACACCGCCGCAAGTGCCGTCGTAATGCCTTAGTGGCACGCCATGACACACGCTGGCACAGTCGCAAAAATATTTTTTCACAAACGTGCTTTTTTCCTTGATTTTCGGGAATCCTAAGCTTAGGTTTTGTATATCGTTAGCAAGGCGAGCGCCTAAAGCTCAAAATACAAAAAACAAAAAAAGCCGCACAGAATTTTCTGGCGGCTTTTTTGCTGACCAATTTCCAAAGCGCGGCAATCAACCAGAACTGAAACCGCCTTTGTAAACCCGCGCAGAATTATCTCGCGGCACCATCCCCACAACCAGATCAAACGTACCGCCCTACGCATGTTTTCACGCGCCAAGCCCATTGGCGTGACCGATGACTCGTGTCTGGCGGTTCGTTTGGCGCAATCGCATGAGGCACATTATGAAGGATATTATTCGGAACGCGGCATTACTCATCACTCTTATTGTTACAGCATGTTCAACCCCTCCTGAACCGCCGCTCATTATTGACGGCAAACTGCTTATTCCAACAGGACAAACGCTGATGGTACCGGCTGGCGGTATCCTGTTCTCAAACGGGGCCATGATCGGGGGTGCCCAATGAGATATGTGGACCGCCTTATGTTTTTACTTACGGCTCTGGCGTTCATGTCATGCTCGGCTCTTGCAAACGGCATATCCTATGGATATTCCACGACCCAACCGGATTCTCTTTTCGCCGTAATGCCCACACCCGGCAATGAAGTTCAGGTTGGTGACTGGAACACAACGGCACTGAATATTACCGGCGGCCTCACGACAACCGGCAATGTCGCGGCTTCCGGTTCGGTTCAAGTCGGACAAAACGGTCAAACCTGTGGGGGCACCGGCGCACCGGCTGGCTCCATCCGCTGGAATCCGACAACCATCGCCTTCGAAGGCTGCAACGGCACCAACTGGCAAGCGATTGGTGGGGGCGGCCTGACAACCGTCGTCGGCGGTTGCCAGACCTATTGGTCAAGCTGTCCCGCTGGCTATCGAGCTACGTCCTACTTTAGTCCAGGCACGTACAATTGTTGTGACAAATGCGGCAATCCCGCATGGCGTTATACGGTGTGTTCACAATGAGCGCGTCGGGTCGTGTAAACAATCTCTCCGCACGACGCGGCGGGATTGTTGCGTTGGCATCGCTCTTCTTTGCTGTGCCAACACAAGCGCAAGAGCCCTCGCACCAGCCAACATTGGCCGATTGCCCTTCCGGTTATGTCCTAGCGGTTCAGGATACGGCTTTGCCGCAACCGCTAACTAAACCGCCACCGGCACCGATGAATACCGACGATGCCAACAGCATCGCCGCTCAAGACGCGATGGCGGCGGCAGAAGCCGCACAGCAAGCCGAAGCCCCGCGCCAATTCATAACCGGCTGCATGCCCCCACAATCCATACCAAACAGATAGGTGCCCCATGTTGAACGACTTAAATACCCTTGTTCTACTCGCCAAGGCCCGAGCCGTCATGCCGCAATGGATGTTGAAAATCCACGATTATAACGGGCTGGAAATTCATCCCGTCCGGCTCTCTGGCCACGGCCCTAAAGGCAAAGAGATTATGGTTCCGTGCCGACAGCATCAGGCCTCCCTCTGGGCGGTCTATGGTCACTATCGTTTTCCACGCACGAAAGACGATGTTGAAGTCATTGATGATTTCACGACTGAAGGCGAAGCGCGGCGTTTTAGTGAATGCTTGCTCTATTGCTTTCCGCATCTTCGCCACTACCGCCCCGTGACTATGCATTAGCAGTAACTGATTTGTCTCCTCATTCATTAATTCATAAAAGGAATAGCGAATATGACATCCAACATCAGAATATTTATGTCCGAAACCAGCGACCTGATCGTCGCACAAGCCATAGACCGTTACGGCGACATGGACACACACCAAGCCCGCGCCGCCATTAAGAAAGAGTGGCCTCCGCATATGGCCAAAATCCTTTCGCTCTATGTCGCGGTCATAGGCTGCCCTGCTTCAAGAAACGCCTATACCTTTGTCGAACGCACCAACAAGCAAAACGTCGATCCCTATGTGGACTTACTGGTCGACCGTCGGGGTACTCCGTGAAGAAAGTATGGTTTCCTTGGTTGCGATGGTTCCAAAAACTCCCGCGCAACGCCGCGACTATATCGGTCGAATGGCCAATCAAGGAAGGCGGCATCTGCGCCTATGCATGGACAGATAAAAACGGGCAAGCCTTTCTCTCGGTTAAAACTCTCAATCGTATCGGCAAGACCACGGGCCTACCGGATTGGCTGCGCCGCCGCCGTTTCCGCACTGACATGGTTGTGGGGTTCATCGACCGCAAACCGCTTGTTATCAACGTTCGCGTCAAAGTGAGTGTCGATGGGCTTGAACTGATCGTGCTTATGCCGCGAGACGTAAAATCAGCCGCTGATTTTGCCGAACGACTGTTTACGCCGTGGAACAGCGGCAAGACCACCTACTCATATACCCTTGTGCCGACTGACGAACCCTAGGCCGTGAATTCATTT
>CAIXLI010000163.1 GCA_903920205.1 uncultured Pseudomonadota bacterium | reverse complement strand
TTTAACTTAAGCCTGTGACCCGCCAGACTCACTCGGTACGGCTAGGCAGTTACGTTTTGTCAGTGGTATAAATTGCTGCTTGGCGTTTCTGTCGATCCCATGAAACAAACCTTGCCTTGTCCGATTACAGGACAGCTTGGGTTTTGCGTTTTTTAACCCTTTGCGCACAGAAGGTAGTGGAGCTTGATTTCTGGAGGGGCGCGCGATTTTCTTTAAGCGCACAGGGTTTGCTGCTGCAAGACGAGACTTTGGAGTCTAATCGACCAAGTTATTGACAACATCAAACAAGTTATCTTCTTCGCCAACCAGCCGGAAGGGGCAATGCGCGGCATCGGCGGCTTCGCCGTCGCGGATGTCGTCGCCAATGAAAAGGCAGCGGCTAAGATTGAGGCTGAAGTCGCGTTGCGCGGCAAGCAGCATTCCTGGCTTCGGCTTGCGGCAGGAACAATTTTCGTCCCAATGATGCGGGCAATAATATATGGCATCGATGAAGCCGTCCTCCGCCTCGGCTTCCCGCGCCATGCGTGTATGAATGTCCTGCGCGTCATCATGCGTCATCATGCCTCGTGCAATGCCGGCTTGATTGGAGATGACGATGACGCGGCAGTTTCTTTCGCGCAAGAATCTCAGGGCCTCGCGCGCACCGGGACGCCAGTGAAAGTCTTTCCATTGGCAGACATAGTGCGCTTGCGGGGGCTTGTCATTCAAAACGCCGTCACGATCGAGAAATACGGTTTTTCGCGGATTGAGGTAAGCCTCTACGCGCGGCAGCCGGTCAGGTGATGTGGCGCTGTAATAGCGATGCTCGGTTTCGAACGCGGCCAGCTGATGGGCCGCTGCCAGTTGCGGATAAAGCACCGCTTCAAGATTATGATTTTCTTTGGGAAGTCCATCTATCACGTCGCGTTCGATAAACAGAAAGCCTATATCGACATGCGTGAGGTCAGGTGCCGTGCGTGATTTATTGTAAAGCGAGACAAGTCCATTATTCATGGTGCAATTGGAGCGGGAATAATGGTCGTCGTTTCGATAAACCGTCAACATTGCGCGCGTGCCCGCAGCGCGAAATGCGGCGCACATCGCGTCGAAAGGGATAGGCCAAAGATTGTCAGCGTATAGCAGCAAGAACAAAGGGGAGAGCAGCGCGCGCGCCGCGACAAGCCGCGTCCCCGTTTCATAGTTTTCCGGTGATTGGTGATAAGTGATATTCAGGCCCCACTGGCTGCCATCGCCGAAATAATCGCGGATGACATTGCCTTTGTAACCGATAAGGATCAGGACGTCGGTCAGCCCGATGCTCTTCAACTCAAGCAGCAGGTGTTCCATAAGCGGCTTTTTAGCCACTTCGATCATCGGTTTAGGCCGAAGATCGGAGAGCGGACGCATCCTTTCTCCGCGCCCTCCGGCCAGAATGACTGCTTGTTTCGGCGTTGATAGTCTGTCGTTCATATCGCTTAGGCGGTGCCAGCACGAACTCTGGCGCGCCAATATTCCAGCGTATCGACAAGTATTTGCTGGAAGGGAATGAGGGGTTTCCACCCCGTGATTTTCTGGAATTTGCTAGTGTCCGCGATCAGGCGTGGAACTTGGGTCGGACGGACATACTGCGGGTCGGTTTCATAGCGGATGCCTTTGACCGTTGACATTCCGATCAGTGTTTCAAGGCATTCCTTGAAGGTATGAATGCTGTCCTCGTCTTCCGAACCGACAAGATAAAGCTCGCCCGGTTTACATTTCTCAGTCGAGAGCCAATAAGCCTCGACCATATCGCGTACATGGGTAAAATTGCGGCGGTCTTCGATGTGTCCGACCTTAATTAGCGGTTTTTGTAGCCCCGCTTCGATCATGGCAATCTGATAGGCATACCAGGGGATGCCGAACACCTTCTCGCGCCGAGGCCCTTCGTGATTAAAAGCGCGGGTACGGATGACGTTGACACCGTACGAACAGTGATAGACGTACCCGATAAGATCCTGTGCAATCTTGCTGACGGCATAGGGGTTTACGGGGCGCAGCACGGTTTCCGGCGTAATCGGCAAGTCCCGTTCCGGTATATCGCCGTATTCTTCACCTGATCCCGGAATGTGGAACGGTGCTTTCGAGCCTGAGCGGTACAGTGCTTCCAGCAAGTTAACCGTCGCGTCGTAATTTACCGTCATATAACGATGGGGATGCTTCCATGACGGGCTGACGAAGCTTTCGGCGGCGCAATGGAAGATGCGGTCGGGCGCGGCGGTCTTCAGCATATCTGCTGTGCCGACAGGGTCGGTCAGATCGCAGTCAAGCAGCGTGATGCGGTTAAGGATGGGGCGGATATTGTCAAGTCTCGACAAATGCCAGCGCTTGGTGCCGATAACCTCATAACGGTCCCCGAGATTCAGCACATAATCGGCAAGATGTGATCCGACAAAGCCAGTGATGCCAGTAATAAGGATGCGCTCTTTCATGTCTTTTTCTTTTTCAACGTTGAGGGTCAGAAGGAAGCTGTCTGTTTGCAAACAATGGGGCGAGGGGGCAATTCAACAATCAAATCAAGCATACAGCCCTATTTTGTGTTTTCAAGGGCAATCCCGGCGCGAACGTGGAACGCTCTTGAGACAAAGGCCTATGCCTGCGGCGGATGAAGAGGGGAAAGCAACACCCGCGCTCCTTGAGGTTCGTGGTTTATCTTAAGTTCCTTGAATGGAGAAAGCGCTTGGCGAATGGCCCCTTTCTTTTCTGGAGGCGCACATAAAAGCAGAAAGCCTCCTGCTCCGGCCCCGCATATTTTCCCTCCATAAGCGCCTAATTTGCGCGCCGTTTCATAGGCGTTGTCGATTGTTGCGTTGGTTATGGACTTCGCCAATTTGCGTTTTAGTGTCCAACCTTCATGCAAAAGCCCCCCAAATTCTGTGACGGAAAACGATTGTGACTCAAACAGGTGCAAGGCTTCGTCGGCGGCATCCCGCATCGCAGTCAGTTCAATCATGCGGTCGTCGATATTGCTGCGCTGTTCATGAAGGACGGTATCTGCGCTACGCGTAAACCCCGTCCAAAACAGCATCAAGTGATCGAACAGATGCCGAATGGTTTCAAAAGGCATGCGGACAGCGGTTACGGCTACGCTTCCGTTCGGGCTGAAGCGGAAATGGTTGAGGCCGCCTACGGCGGCAGCATATTGGTCCTGTTTGCCGATCGGTTTTTTGATCGCGTCGATCTCAACATGGCAGGCCAACTCGGCCAATTCGGTCGACTGCATTCGGCGACCGTTTATTGCGTTAAGCGCTTGCCCCAAGGCTACGGCAAAGCTGCTCGATGAGCCGAGCCCGGAACCGGACGGCATATCTGCAACCGTGGAGAGATACAAAGGCGGTTGGACGTCAAGTATCCGCAGGGTTTCGCGGGCAATCTGGTTACGGATATCGTCTAGCGAATGAACCATCTCCGTTTCCGAGTAGTTAAGACGGAACGGTTCATCAAAAAGAATTCCATGCCGCTTGACCGTCACATAGACAAACTGATCGATCGTGGTGCTGAGAACGGCACCATAGGACTTGCGATAAAAATCAGAAAAATCGGTCCCGCCACCGAAAAAGCTGATGCGGTGCGGCGCTGCGGCGACGACAAACATGATACCTCTCAAAAACCTAAAGAAAATGGCCCGTTTGTCGAATGCAAGTGACGTGCCAGCATAAGAATTGACGGACTCTAAGCAGGTGAAGCCGCTATTTCTTTGGGGCCAGCCCATCCGTTATCGGCGATCAAATGGCGAATCGAGCCACCAATCCGCGCATAGAACGCTTCTTTTAATGCGGGCGGCCATTCTTTGTCCGAGAATAGGGCGCGATACGAATGAAGGGCTTCCCGCGCATCATGAAAGGGTACATAAGGCGTATTCCCGATGGCGGAGTAGCCGTCGATCGGAAGTTGAACGCTTTCAAATCTGGCGAGAAGAAGGGCTGTCGCCATTTGTTCACAAGCGACGGCTAAGCTGTTGCTTGAAGGCAAAAAACGGTTCGGTTCGATCGGCCATGCGTCAATTGTCAGAAGACATTGTTTGATGTCTTCGACGTTCAGGGAAACCCCCGGCCCGAGGCAATAAAAATCGCCCAGTAATTCTTCCAGCATTTTTCCTCTATGATATCTCAGGCGATAGGGAACGCCCAGCCATGTGACGTTGTCGATCATATACAAAACTTTCCCAAGGAGCCAAGAACCATCCGGCTTTTTGAAAAAACAACATCGGTGCCGATGAAAAGTCTATACGAGTTAAGATCAAGAATGGAGGAGTCCGTCATCATTCTGACGATGCAATGTCTGTCGACTTCATTGGCGGGAACGATGGTTTTCACAAATCTAGGGTAATCCCCCCGGCGGCCATCTGAAAGTGCTCCACCTGTGGCCACCCCAAAGTGCTCCACTTGGAGCAGCAGACTATGGGTAAATTAGCCGAAGATTTCGGCAAGCGCAAAGGTTGTGTATTCGG
>CAIXLI010000162.1 GCA_903920205.1 uncultured Pseudomonadota bacterium | reverse complement strand
GAATACACCGTCTTTGCATTAGCCAAAATCTTCGGCTAATTTACTCAAAGTCTGCTGCTCCAAGTGGAGCACTTTGGGGTGACCACAGGTGGAGCACTTTCAGGCGACCACCGGGGGCATGAGACAGCATTTTTTTTGTACTCCTTGCTTGAACAGGCCAACTCACATCCGTTTTGCTTGTGTAAAAATGAGCTAACGCTTTCCACCAAACTTGTTGGTTAATAAAGAAGGCCAGCACATATTTTGATCGCGGTAGGGACGCTCATTACTGAGCGCCCCCCGCACAGATCCGTACGGGCGGAATTCCCGCATACGGCTCCCACCTTGGATGTCTGACGGCAAAGCGCTGATTTGGCCAAGGATGAAGATGTCGAGGGTGTGGTATATAGGCTTCCGCTATCTTACCCATTTTCTCCCATGTTGTTCGATCCCTTTGGCTCCGCATCAGCAGCGTACGCCGGAGAAGATCGGTCACACGGTTTCGAAAACTGCTCAGTGTCTGCATATTCGTTGGCACTGCGTGGTAAGCGTAATATCCGTTCATGACCCGCGTCAGCCATTTACCCAACACAGGGATGGGCTTATGTCTGTTGCGGCGCAGAACCTCTTTGATCATCTTAAGCTTCGCTTGCCTGCGGTCTTTACGGGACTTCCTGTTTATCTGGAATTTCCCATCTTTTGTTTTACCGCATATGAACGTAAACCCCAGGAACTCAAAGGCTTCCGGTTTTCCAAGACCTTTCCGCTTGCGTCGGGTCACCGCATGGCGGCCAAACTCGATCAGTCGGGTTTTGTCCGGATGAAGGGATAAAGCGAACTTTTGTAACCGCTCCTGCATCGCATCCCAAAAGCGCTTGGCATCGGCTTCATGCTCAAAGCCGAGGACCATGTCGTCGGCATAGCGCACGACGATCACGTCTCCCTTGGCTTCGTGCCGTCGCCAATGTTCAGCCCACTGGTCGATCACATAGTGCAAATAGATATTGGCCAGAAGCGGCGAGATCACCGATCCCTGACCTGTACCATTGCCACTGGTTATGATCTTTCCATCTTCGAGGACGCCCACCTTCAACCATTTCTGGATCAGGCGGATGATGCGTCGGTCGGCAATCCGGTGTTCAAGAAAACGTATCAGCCATTCCTGACTAACCGTGTCGAAGAAACGCCGGATGTCAACATCCAACACCCAGTTCACTTGGTATCTTTCGATGCCCATGATCAGCGCATCCATAGCATCATGCGCCCCTCTTCCGGGTCGGAACCCGTACGAGAAGCCCATAAAATCCTGCTCATAGATGGCTTCTATGACATCGGCTACGGCTCTTTGGACTATTTTGTCTTCCAGTGCCGTTATTGCCAACGGGCGCTTCGTTCCATCTGCCTTCGGTATATATTGTCGGCGGGATGGTTGTGCCCGGTACGCTCCCCTATGAATACGGTCATGAAGATCAGCGAGTTTTAGGTCGAGGTCTTTTTCTCCGTATCCCTTCCATGTCACGCCGTCCGCCCCGGGAGCCGCGTTTCGCTTGAGGGCAAAATACGCGGCCTTGAGCCGTTCCGGATTGACATAGTGTAGAAGCGACGTGAACCGTTCTTCTTTCTTCTCTTTGGCTACTTTCCGTACGCGATCCAGCGCTGGTGACACGCTTGTCCGGTTTTGTACCCGGGGCATGCTTTGCTGTCTCGCGTTCTCCTTGGCCTCCGTCCTTCGCTCCACCGGCTCCGCTGCCGGTTGCCCGGCTTTGTTCGTCGGCTTCATCGCTACTATGACAGAGTCTGACTCCTTGTCGTCATAAATCTGAATCCGCTTTTGCGGCATTATTTGCGCCCCATTATTTACAACATCGCTGTAGGTTGCGGGGGATATAGGAGCAATGATCTCTTGTAATTTTATCGTCATATCTTCGCCCTACTTCCTCGCCCTGCATCAACACAATATTCCCGCGCGACCTCTTCTTCAAAAGTTCCGCCTGACGCTGCAATAAATCCGGGATGACACTTATGAATTCTAGAAAGAGTAACGTGTTGTCTGTTATATGTGATCACAATAGCCCCCCTTGCTTCACCAGTGCGACAGCAAGTTGTTCGTGCAGGGTTTTGGAGTCGGTGATACGGTCTCTTAAAGTGTCGCAGATACCCATAAGCTCTTTGACTTTGGCAACGATGCGATGCTGCTCTTCTATTGGAGGCAGCGGCAAAATAATTTCTTTGAGGTCTTTAAGATAAATTGCTGGCTGCGCTGTTGAACCCGACGCGTTGATTAGTAGGGTGAAGGCGCTTGGAGACTTCAAAGCAATAGCAAGATAGTCACTTAAAACCAGAGAAGTTGGCTTAATTAAAATTACACTTCCAAGAAGACAGAACTTTTCTTTGATATTTACTTTGCACATTCGGCCAACAGTCGCGCCGCGACTGACAATGAGCAAGTCGCCAAATTCTGGATTGCACCGCATTAGAGCTTTTTTCGCGGTTGCTTCGGAAATATAAAGAGGATCATCAAGAATAACCCCATCTTCGCGAACATCTTTTGCCGACAAGAAATATATCCCCGCGTCCGTTGTCGGCGGGCGGAAATGTTCACCATCTGTAATCTTTAATGAAAATTCTTCTGGCCTAACCCATGTCCAACTCTTGGGTATCTCAAAAAGTTTTTTGTTCTCCGATATAGGTAGAATTGTTCTTTCTTGCTTAGTTTTGCCTTTGGCAATCAGCTTGTCTTTTTCCAACTTAATGCGCTTCAACAAATCACAAGCCGGTTCATCATTTGGATTCCGCCGTGTAAGTTTTCCCATTATCGCAGATTGCAGGACGGTTAGCTTTAAGACGTCGATGCTGGCTTCGGTGTTGAAGAGAATATCGAAGTTTGCACTTATGTGTGCCCAGCTTGCGTTGAAGTCGTCGGCGTCTTGGCTTTGCGTTAGTGCGTCGAGGAGCGTTTTGACGAGGGTTTCGTGCGCGGCTTCGGCATCGGATTGCTGTGCCTCCATCCGATCACACAAGGCCATGAGTTCATCAACTCTTTTGACAATACGCTTTTGCTCTTCAGTAGGCGGAAGGCCGCAGAGGGTAGCAATAATTTTTTCGCGGGAGATGTTCGGCTGTGCCCCGCCAGCACCTTGTGAAATAAAATTTTGCTTCAATGCCTTAAGCAAAACTAAAAGAAAGCGGTTAAAGACCCCTTGATGGGGTGTGCAGGCGCATACAGCCTGATTAGTTGTTCCCTCAACTGCCAGTATGGCTGTTTTACCAATTGTCGCGCCATACATGGCGATCAGCACATCCCCAACCTTATTCTCTCTCAGGGAACATTCCTTTAGCGCAAGTTCAGTAATTTTTTCTTCTGAAGAGTCTATAAAGTCAGAGGTTAACTCTCCTGATTTAAACCAAGGAATGTTTCCTCCATAATAATTTGGATTGCTCCGCAAAGGGGTTGCGCCTGCGCCCCATTCTCCGATCATGCCAAGAGTTATCAACGCCCAGCTTTCTGGAAAAGTAGACGCCATATCCTCATCGAGAACGATGCCGTCAAACTTATTCTTTTTTCCCTTCGACACTTTGGCTTTTTGTTCCTGAACGCGCTTAAGCAGTTGGTTTGCTGGTTCATCTTTTGGGTTTTGCGGAACAAGTTTACCGTGCACAGCTAAATCTAAAATCAGCTCGCGTAATTTTTGCATCCCGTTAGGTGCAGAAGCAACCAGCCCAAATTCCCGCGCTAAAAGCTCATGTTGTTCCGCCTGTTGCGCTTGCCGTTTGGCTGCAAGCGTGCTGGGCATGGCGGCATGGGCATGATTAGGGCTTTGTTGGGATGGAGGCACGGTATGGATAGCCGCCTGTTTGCGCACGGCTTGGCTCATGATGCGCGGCTCATCAAGGCATCGGCGAGCGCGTTTTTAAGTTCGTTGCGCGTATCTTTGATCTCATTCATCAGCGCGTTATAGCTTTTAAGCAGTTCGACGGGATCGTGCGCAATTACATCCGGCGCGTGTGGGTTCTTGATATCTAGGTTGTAATTCCGTGCCTTGATTTCCTCGATGCCGACTTTCCATGCGAACTCGTTTTCTTTACGCTTGGCAAAACCGTCCTCTTCCTTGCCCCACCATTTCTGCTCGGCAGCAAATTCCTCGATGCGCATGGGCTTGGTTTTGTTGTAGCTCTTCACACCATCGGGGTACGGGTGTTCGTAATACCAAATTTCTTTGGTTGGACTGCCCTTCGTGAAGAACAAAAGATTTGTTTTAATGCCCGTGTATGGACTGAAGACACCATTCGGCAGGCGAACAATCGTGTGAAGGTTGCATTCTTCGAGCAGTTTTTCCTTGATGCGCGTTTTGATGCCTTCGCCGAATAACGTGCCGTCTGGCAAAACCAAAGCGGCACGGCCTCCGGCCTTTAATAGATTCATAATCAGAACAAGGAACAAATCGGCGGTTTCACGGGTGCGGAAGGCGCTCGGAAAATTGGATTCGATCCCGTCTTCTTCCATGCCACCAAAAGGCGGGTTTGTGATAACGACGTTAACTCGATCTTTCGGGGTATAATCCCGTAGAGGCCGCGCCAAAGTGTTGTCGTGGCGGATGTTGGTTGGCACTTCGATCCCGTGCAGGATCATATTTGTTGTGCAAAGCAAGTGGGGCAACGGCTTCTTCTCAACGCCGCGAATGCTGGCCTGCAAACGGCGCTCGTCTGCGGCGGTTTTAACATCGTGTTTTCTGACATGTTCAATCGTGCAGCTTAAAAAGCCGCCTGTGCCGCATGCCGGATCAAGCACAGTTTCGCCTAAGCGCGGATTGACCATGCGAACCATAAACTCTGTAACGGCGCGGGGCGTGTAATATTCCCCCGCATTGCCCGCGCTTTGTAAATCTTTCAGGATTTGTTCGTACATGTCGCCGAATAGGTGGCGCTCTTGCGCCTTGTTGAAATCCACAGATTCCTGAATTTTGTTGATGACCTGCCGAAGCAACTGGCCGGACTTCATATAGTTGTAGGCATCCGTGAACACGTTGCGGATCACAAAGGCGCGTTGATCATCGCCCTTGGCTTGCAAGTCCCGCAAGGCTGGGAAAAGCTTGATGTCGATGAATTCTTTTAGCTCTTCACCTGTTATGCCTTCGGCATTAGCCGCCCAACTTCGCCAACGGTATTTTTCCGGCAAGGGCGATTTGTATTTTTCATCAAGCAATTCCCATTCTTGCTCTTTATCGTCAAAGATTTTTAGGAACAGCATCCAAACAAGCTGACCTATGCGCTGGGCATCGCCATCGACGCCCACGTCTTTGCGCATGATATCTTGGATGCATTTAATTGTTGTGCTGATTGACATATTGCCTGTTTCTATCCGTAGAGATGTTCTTCAAGTTCACGCAAGGCCTTAAGATAAGCCTCGCGTCCGCCGAAAGCGTTTACCAATTCTGGCGCAGTTCCGATTTTACTGAAAGGATCGATTTGAAGAATTTTAATGTCCTCGATATTTTCGATACCCGTATCGGCGTATTTTTCGAGCAAAGCTTCCATTACATGCCGCGCCTGATCGCCATAACGGGCGAAATAGTTTTGCTTTTTGACGTTTTCCGCGCGTTCGCGGCGCGACAGCGGGGGCATATCGAAGGCCACATGGCAAACCAGATCAAAGGCATCAAGCCGTTTGCCAATTTTCTTTTGCACTTCCTGCGATAATGGCTCCCAAAAGACGCCTTGCTTTGCCAATTCCTCAATGATGATTTTCTTTTGCTCGGTTTCGTTCCACTTGCGCAAGAAATCCTTCAACGTGGCGTACTGTTTGCGCACGCAAGAACGGGTGTAGTCGGTCAAGGATTCCGTGATTAGCTTACCGTCTGCGCCGTAGAACTGAACTCGCTCGGCTACAACGGAAACTTCCACATCGTTCACGACAAACTTTGTCCGAGGTGTCGGCGGCTCACCCGGAGGTAAGGGTGGATCAGGTGTCGGGGTTGGTTTTGGCGGGTCACCAATTATTGGCTCACCTTCTGTAGGTGTTTCGGGTTCATCAGGCGGCACAGGGCTGTCGTCGCCCTTGGGTTCGTATATTTGTACTGGATCACCATCGAATTTCTTATCAGCAAAAAGCTCTGTGGCTCTTTTGAAATCCATAATGGTGAACCAGAACTTGTCATAGTCCTCATTAATGCGCGTACCACGCCCAATGATTTGCTTAAACTCAGTCATGGACTGAATACGTTGATCGAGAACAATCAACTTACAGGTTTGGGCATCGACACCCGTTGTCATTAACTTCGAAGTTGTGGCGATAACGGGGTAGCGTTCCTCTGGATTAATGAAGTTATCAAGCTCGGCTTTCCCCTCGTTTTCATCGCCCGTAATGCGCATAACATATTTGCGATTTTCAGCAACGCGCTGGGGATTTAGATTGACCAAGGCTTGGCGCATGCGTTCGGCATGGTCGATGTCGTCGCAAAAGACGATGGTTTTTTGGTAAGGGTCTGTAGATTCAAGAAATTGCGTTACCTTGCGAGCAACCATCTCGGTGCGCTTTTCAAGCACAAGATTTTTATCAAAGTCCTTTTGGTTATAGATGCGATCATCAATTACATTTCCAAACTTATCCGCTTTACCTTTTTCAGGTCGCCAGCCTTGGAGGTCTTTGTCGAAGTCGATGCGCACGACTTTGTACGGCGCAAGGAAACCGTCCTCGATGCCTTGCTTAAGCGAATAGGTATAAATCGGTTCGCCAAAATAATTGATGTTTGAAATTTCTTTCGTTTCTTTGGGCGTCGCAGTTAGTCCGACATGTGTTGCCGAAGAAAAGTATTCCAAAATCTCACGCCAAGCGGAATCCTCCGACGCGCTGCCACGGTGGCATTCATCGATGATGATTAGGTCGAAGAAATCCGGCGAAAATTGCTTGTAGATATTCCTTGCTTCTTCGTCGCCCGTCACCGCTTGATACAGCGATAAGTAGATTTCAAACGCCTTGTTAATCTGACGCTTGGCAATTTTGGTCATTGCCGCGCCAAAAGGTTTGAAGTCGTTATTTTTGGTTTGATCTACCAGAATGTTGCGGTCAGCAAGAAAGAGGATGCGCTTCTTGGTTTTGGATTTCCAAAGCCGCCAGATAATCTGAAAGGCGGTATAGGTCTTTCCCGTGCCCGTTGCCATAACAAGCAGGATGCGCTTTTGCCCTTTGGCTACGGCCTCAATCGTTCGATTAATGGCGTTGATTTGGTAATAGCGAGGGGTGCGCCCTGTGCCATCATCATAATATGGTGCTTCAACCGTTGTTTTCGCATCGGCGGCAAAGCCCTTCCACGCACAATAGCGCCGCCATAGTTCATCAGGCGAAGGGAAAGCATCCAGCCCCAACAGGGTTTCAACTTTTGCGTCTGTGCCTGTTCGGTCATGAAACAGAAAGCCGTCCCCGTTGCTTGAAAACACAAACGGCGTATCGAGCGAGTCAGCATAAGCGAGCGCCTGTTGCATGCCAGAGCCGATAGTATGCCTGTTATCCTTGGCCTCTATGACGGCTAGCGGCAGATTGGGTTTGTAGTACAAAACATAATCGGCACGACGAGCTTCACCCCGCATGTGCATGCGCCCGCGCACGATAATGCGACCTTTGGTGAAAGTGACTTCTTCCCGAATTTGCGCCTGCACGTCCCAGCCTGCCCGTTCAATGGCGGGGGTGATGAACTTGGTGCAGATATCTCGCTCTGATAAAGCTTTTTTGTCCATGTCTGGCTTGCACTCTTTTTTTGCGCCTGATTCGGCCAATTATTAACAAGATCAAATTTATATCCGTAATTATGGAATAGAGGAACGGTTTGTTGCTTTTTTTGGCCTTTTCTATCCACGCCCCCACCGTTATCGGCTGCTTGAGCAAAGGCGGACTATTCTAGGAACGTTAAGGTGTGTGGTTAGACAACCAGAACCGCCGCCTCGCCCGTCACATTCACCCCCGGCATCGTAGGCCTACCACCAAATAAGCGAGGCTCTGCGTCAACGGCAGTTAAGGCTTCCAGCATAGACTATCATTGATGATAAACACATGGGCTGCCGGGGCCAACGGCCCAAAGGTTGGCAATCGGCAGCTTGTCGGAAGAATGATTTCGTTTTACGGCACAATCCCCGCCCGTTTCAAAACAGGCGGAATATTGATCTTGGGTCTTGCGCTGGGCGGCATCATGCTAAGTTCTGTGTCGATGAGATTCCAAACCATCCCCCCGAAAGCCTGTAAGCGAGCCTCCTTGTTTTGTGCCCGTTGGTCCGAGGGCATGATGACGACAGAGGGAGGAGCGTTTTTCATCATATTCTTCCAATCGAGAAGATATCTTTCCTGACTGTCCAAATAATATTCGTAAGCCTCGACCGGATTGGTACAGACCTCTTTTGCGGCAAAGGCTAAAGCGGCCTTGATCGTTTTCGGTTCTGCAAAGCTCAAGGCTTCGTGCAACGCCATCCGCTGTTCGCTCAGACAAACAAAACGATGAACAGGCATAAGGTTCGACGGGTCATAGAGGTCTTCAAATTCGCTATACGGTCTGAGATTTATGCACCTAACGGGCTTGTCGTCGGGATTAAGGCGTTTTCTAAGATCGAAAAAATCACCTGAATTCAAGAGTGCGTCATAAAATGCCTTATCGAAAGCAGTTGGCGGCACGATGTCTGAATGATGTGGGTTGATGGTATTTGTAATTTCAATAGAACCATAAACGCCTTCCGGATTTGCCCCGCAAACAGTCGTCGAGACGCACCCCCACATGGACAGGGCGTAAAGGCGAGACAATTCTTTCCACGGACGAATAGCCTCATCAAAGGTCGGATAATAATCAAATGTGCCGACCTTGTTGAACTTGTCCAGAAAGTGTCCCAACGGAATATTTTCGATAAGCGAAGCGCCGTGCTTTTTAGCCCACGGTTTAGCGATGTCGTGATTTGTCGGCACAACACCAAAAATTTTCTGTAGAAGTTCTGTTGTCGGGCCAGAATAATAATGAGCGCGGCCACAGTGAGGAAAGGCCTTGGGGCCAAGCACCTCTGCACGTGTGAGCTGGCCCCCGAAAACTGGACAGATTTGGGCATCGAGCTAAGGTGTGATATCGCCCCTAGAATGGTGAAGAACCAAGGGGATAGAGATGGCAAACACACGGAAGAAACATACAGCAGCATTTAAAGCGAAAGTGG
>CAIXLI010000161.1 GCA_903920205.1 uncultured Pseudomonadota bacterium | reverse complement strand
GGGCAGGGTGTTGATGAATCGTTACAAGGCTATTGCAATAACCATTGTAGAAAATTGGAGTTGGAATTTTTCGTATCATTCAAAAAATCAGGTGCTACAGCTGCAAGTTTAGCAAGAAACCCTGAACAGTGTTCTTTGGTGTGCGCGATGTATAGATCACTGAAGTTGAACATATTTTTTGCGGAGTTTTTGTCTGGAATAGTTCCCCCACCGTTTGCGTGAGAGAGAACCTTTAATGCATATTTAAGTGCATTAAGGTCTTGCCCAATCGTTTCATATGTAAACCCCGCATTACTGAATTCATTAACAAACCCATCTCTTTTGGTATCGTTATGCCCAAAGATTTTGTTTCGAAATTTGACATAACGCTTAGAAATGGTGTTGAGGTCGTTGTCAAAATTCTGTGGAAATGATGGAGACAACTTCCCATTCTTTTTAAGGTTATTGTATACCTGAAGAAGTGTTGCGTTATTTGATCCAGTCTCAATAATTGCAATAATTCCTATAATAATGGTTGTCTCAAGCCCTATGGAAATCGGTTTCCAGAACCCGTTCCAATCGTTAATAACCTTATGCAATGCTGGATTCTTATTGCAGTTCTCGCTTATGATTAATTGCACGGTAAAGGCTGCAATAGTTTCTTCAAGACGCCATTCGATGGTTTTAAGCAATTCAGTATCTGATGGTTTTTTCTCGTTGCTCATGATTTTCCAGTTTTCGATGGCACAATAAATTTATGCGGAATGAAAAGAAATATAATCATTGATCTTTTAGAGTATAACTAGACAAAATGTATTATTATGTGTGCAGGGTCAGGGTCGATTTGCGACAGCAATTCGCGGACGAATTAATCCACGGTACCGGCACTTGCCCGTGCGACCAAGCGCGAAATGGTCGAAGGATGAACATTGAAAAGCCGTGCCGCATCTGCCGCTGATTTCTTGCCGGAACTTACCAAATGCATGATTTCTTCTTGCTGGTGCACCTTCAACTTGGGACGGCGACCACCTACACGCCCTTGTTTGCGGGCAGCGTCAAGACCGCTTCGGGTGCGTTCACGCAGCATAGCCCGCTCGAACTCCGCAAAGGTTCCAATCATCTGCATCATCATGCGTCCGGCGGGCGAAGTTGTGTCAATCACTTCGGTAAGGCTACGGAAGCCTGCTCCGGCCTGATCAATTTTTTCCATCAAGCTCAGCACATCTTTTAAAGAGCGGGATAGCCTGTCGAGTTTCCAGACGACCACAACATCCCCTTTGCGGAGTTGTCCTAATAACCGGTGCAGCTCCGGCCTGTTCCAGCGTCCGCCTGAACCCTTTTCCTGAAAAATCAGCTCACACCCTGCGGCTTTGAGGGCAGCGATTTGCGAAGCTGTATCCTGATCTTGGGTTGAAACCCGTGCGTAACCGATATGCATGGCGTTGCGTTTCTTAATTGCGTAAATGTATTGCTAATCATTATTATAATGCAATACTTTTTTGCAACAAGCAAAGCCTTAGGCTGCGGTATCCCTAAAATGTTGCACAAACGAACGTTTGCGCAACAAGGAGGAACATTCCATGACCTCTTCCGCCTTACCTGCATCATCGTTGCAAGACCTGCGCGTTCAGGCCGTGCTGGACTTGTTTCGCGGACATCCCGCAGCTCAAGTATCCGAGAATTATGGAATTGACCGCAGCACCTTGTACAAGTTGCGAGGCAGGGCTGTTGAGGCTATCCGCAACGCCCTTGGCGATCAGCCGCGTGGCCCGAAGTGTCCGCACAACCATGTCAGCGACGAGGTGGAACGGAAAGTAGTTTCTCTCTGTGAATTCCGGCCAACCTTTAGTGCCTATGAGATTGCCGAACAGCTCGGTAGCAAAGCCCCAACCCCTCGTACCATCCAGCGGATCAGGAGTCGTCACCGTTTGAGGCGGTTACGGAAACGTCCGCATCCGTTTGCACCGGCACGTAAACTCACTTCACGTGCTGACAGGGAGGTGCGAAATCTTCTGCACGAGAAATTCTATCTTGGCCCAGAACGGTTGGCGTGGGATTTATTGAACAGGACAGGAATTCGCGTAAGCCCGTCCACGTTCAAACGCCGCAAGAAAAAATGGAACAAACAGGTCAAGCTGTTTGCTCCGCCCGCTCCAGTATGGCAATTTTACGAACGCCACCATCCGCACAGCCTTTGGCATGGGGATTTTCTTGAAAAGGTTACGCTCGCCGATACCGGTCAAACGGCATATCAGTTGGCACTCATGGACGATTATTCTCGCGGCTATGTGTTCTGTGATCTCTTTCTCAATCCGGACAGTTGCACCACGATCTCTGCCATTATTGCCGCCATGCGTCAGTGGAAAGTCATTCCGAAGGCAATCATCTTTGATAACGGGTCCACTTTTAAAGGCAAACTGCTTTCTGTGTTTTGCCAACGGGCTGGAATCCGACTGATCCACACTGCGGTAATGCATCCCCAAACTAACGGAAAACTTGAACGAGGATTTCGCGATGACATGCGCGACTTTTACAAACAGCATACTCCGTGGCAGTTCGAGCTTCTCCGCCGTGATTTGCCCGCCTACGTGCACTATCGGAACTATGAGCGCGGACACCGTGCTCTGGACGGCAATCCCTCAATCACAAGGCTCAATGAAGAGCACTCACGCACAGTGTCTTCCGATATACTCGACCGGCTCGAAAGTTTTGCCAATTATGAAATAGGTCGCCGCATGTTGTCCGCGTCTGGATGTATCCGTCTGTTCAACCGTGATGTCTGCGTGGATGCTGAACTAGCCAATCAGGAGATCGTTTTCTATGAGAGTTTGGAGGGATTGGAAGCATGGATTGATGGTCAGCACATTGCCGACCTTCGGGACTATCGTACATACATGCACATGACCTACTATCGTAGAAAGCTTCCTGCAATGCTGTATTTTACGCCCTGCTCCTCGCCAAGGAGTCCGCGAATTGCTGTCGCAAATCGACCCTGACCCTGCACACAAAATGAATTCTTTTGTCGAATTCCTCGCCGCCGGAAGCCCTTAGCCCCGCGTTTTTATTGAGCTCTAAAAAGGCCAATATTGGACAAAACGATTGTGTTTGCCTTGGCGAGTCCCATGCTCTCCGTGCTTGTTTCGTAACGTGCGACGGCTTGTGACGTTTCAGGAAACGCAGGAAGCTACACCATGGAGGGGGGCTTAAAAGCGTGCCAAATCTAGGGGCAGCATAATTATATGTAATAATATATTTACATATATAGAAATATACTATAGTATATAATCATGAGCAATATGACCGACCAACTGAAGGCGGCCCGTCGTGCAAAGGGCTTGAAGCAAGCAGAACTGGGCAAGAAGCTCGGCTTGCCTCAGAGCCATGTTTCCAAGATTGAACAGGGCTCAACCGATCCGCGTTTGTCCACGATTGTCGATTGGGCTCGCGTGTTGGATTTGGAGCCTATGCTTATTCCGCGACAGATGGTGTCGCGTATTCGTGCTTTGGTGAATGGCGAGCCGGAACCAGAACGTCGCTGGCAGCCTGATGAGGAGAGTGAATCATGACCGATCTGTTGCGTGTTCAATTGAACGACAGAGCTATTGGTACTCTAACCCAGTTGCGGAACGGCGGTGTTTTCTTCGCCTTCGACGAAGATTATCTGAACAGCGCTGATCGCCCTGTGTTGAGCCAATCCTTTTTCCGACCTTCCGGTGAGCTTATCCCGGAAAGCAAAATAATATCGGGCAGACTGCCCGCTTTCTTCTCCAACCTTTTGCCCGAAGGTCACATGCGTGAGTATCTGGCGCAACGAGGTGGTATTAAATCTTCGCAGGAATTCCGGCTTATTGAGTTGTTGGGGCAGGACTTGCCTGGTGCCGTCATCATCACGCCGATGGATAAAACGCCGCAAGATCGCTCCCATACGCATGAACCTGATGTTGCAAGCGGAGAAATGCCCTATCGGTTTTCTCTGGCAGGCGTTCAATTGAAGTTTTCGGCCATTGCTGAACGAAAGGGAGGGCTGACGATACCGGCCAACGGCATAGGCGGCGATTGGATTATCAAGCTGCCTGCGCAGAACTATTCTCAGGTTCCTGAAAATGAATATGCGATGATGAATCTGGCGGCACGCATAGGCATCCCCTTGCCAGAGGTTAGGCTGGTAGCGCTCAAGGCCATCGGCGGCTTGCCGGAAATGGGCGTTATGATGGGCAAACAGGCCTTGGCCGTTCGTCGTTTTGACCGCCCGACAAAGACGGAGCGCATACATTTCGAGGATTTTGCGCAAGTCTATGATGTGTTTCCTGACAAGAAATATGAAGGCGTCGGGTTTGCCAACATTGCAGGCATGGTCTGGACTCTAACTGGCGAAGAAGGGCTGGTAGATTTTATTCGTCGACTGACTTTTACAATCCTGATCGGCAATGGAGACATGCACCTTAAGAATTGGTCATTCCTATACCAAGACGGCAAAACGCCCAGCCTGTCCCCCGCCTATGATATGCTCTCGACCATTCCCTATATCCCGCACGATGGTTTGGCACTCAAACTTGCCGACACTAAGGATATGCAAGCGATAGAGCTGGCGCATTTCAGAAAATTGGCGGCAAAAGCGCATGTGCCGGAACATATCGTTTTGCAGACCGTGCGCGATACGGTAGAGGCGACGCATACAGCATGGGCGGATATCCGTCAGCATATTGATCTGTCGAAAGAGATCGTAACCCTAATCCAAAAACACATGGACGGAGTTGGGTTGGGGCGTTGAGGAAAAACAAAAACGGTTGCCATGCCTATTAGCAAGAGCGGAAAGCCTCGCCACATGTCGTGCTGAACCGTTCTCCGCCCTTGCGCTTGAGCCGCCGCAGCGGGCGCAGCCAGCGAGGTCGGTCTGGGGCAAAAAAACAGGGGGTGTATTTGTAACACACCCCCATACAAATACATTCCCTCGCCGAGAAGATGTGGGCAAGGCACCACGAGGTGCCGCGTTTAAGGCGCATTTGCACCGCGCACCGAGCTTGCGATATGACAAAAATCTTGATTTTACAGTTTAGTTTTCTTGATGCCGGAGAGCATGGGCGAATTCATGCGGATTTGTTAGCGCTGTATTGCACAGCAATACACATGCGTGCCTTTGTGCCATCGTGATGCTCATTGCAAGACATGAGACAAACTGTTTGCTGAAGTCTGAATGCCCTGATAATTTGATGTGTATAAGGAGAAAGAACGTGAATAAGGAAACTCACAAAAGTAAAATGACCGTCGTGGAGGCCATATGCTCCCGTCGTTTAATACGCAATTATACGCCGCAAGTTATCGACGACGAAATGGTCAGCGATCTTCTCGATGCTGCCGTTCACGCCCCTACGGCAATGCATTAGGAGCCTTGGGCCTTTGTAATTGTTCAGGACAAAGCCATGCTTCACCGCCTGTCCGACAGAATTAAATATCTTGTGCGCAAGGAGTTCCAAAATGTGACCTCGCCCCGGGCGGAACATGAGCTCGAACTGGCGAACGAGCCAAGTTTCAACACCTTTTATAACGCTGGAACGCTTGTCGTGATTTGTGCAAAAGGTGATAGCGCTTATTTGCAGGCGGATAGCTGGCTCGCGGCTGAAAATCTTATGCTTGCGGCATGGGCGAAAGGACTTGGCGCATGCCCTATAGGCTTCGCTATTCCGGCATTGAAAAGTGAGGAATGGAGGGTGGAATTAAATATCCCAGAAGATACAGCGCCGATAGAGGCTATCATTGCTGGCTTTCCGGAAGGCCGCCCGCGCCAACGCACAGCACGAAAAAGCCCCAAAATCCTGTCATGGAGGCGCCAATAAAGTGGATCGCTTTCGCCCCAGACTGTCGGTCCTCGTCAGGCGATTCTAATTTCAACTTGCCTTCGAAGCCCCAGATTCATCGCCTTCGATCCGCCATATTATATTCAATAAATATAGCTGTTGGGCTTGCGCCTCTATAAGGCTTCCCGATATATAGATGCTATGAACGAGATTCCTTTCACCCGCGCCGATATTGAGGCGAATTTTGACCAGCGTGATTTACAGCGTGGGCGAAGCTATTGGCGCGGCGGAAGAGTGCGTGATTTGACGATTGAGGATGGCGGAATGTGCCTGACGGCGAAGGTTCGCGGCACACGTTCTGAACCCTATGATGTCGCAATCGGCATAGAGCCTGTGCCTCCGCGTAAAAAACTCCAAGGGTCGCGTTTCATTTTTTCAGCGAAGTGTTCTTGTCCCGTCAGTCTTGACTGCAAGCATGCAGCCGCTGTGTGTTTTGAGGCGTTGGATCGGCAAGGTCAGCCTCAAAAGGCTAAGACGCCATCCGCTGCTTTTTCCATTACCATCACGGACAAGGATGTGTCGGTTCAAGGAATTGACGGCATCATCGCTTCGTTGCCACCACACCTGCGCGTTTCTATCCAAAACAAGATTCAGAAGCCTGCGCCTGACCCCTTGGAAAAATGGCTGGACGATCTCGCCCAACCGGAACAGATACAGAAGAAAGATTCATGCAACGGTTGTGTGCTGTACATTCTGGAAACGCCACAGCCCGACAGGGTGCATCCTCAGCCCCATGTCGTCATCCGCCCTTTTACAACAAACATTCTTAAAAGTGGCGATTATGGAGTCGTGCATGATCTTTCGTGCTACAAACTGGCTTCTACGGGAGACCGTCATGTGACTCCTGAGGACACCGGCATTGGCAAGCTCATGAACGGTGGTCATTACGGTTATGCGTCGTCCTTTCGTTCGCCACCCACGGAACCTGATTTGTTCAATCTTGTTTTGCGCCGCATCATTGCAACGGGGCGATGCTTTTTACACGATCACCACAACGAACCGCTGACTCTTGGAGAAGAAAAACATGCAAAGCTGGGCTGGATAGCAAACAGTGACGGAGTACAGGTTCCGGCTGTCATCGCTCACGAAGACCCGACGCGTCTTTTCATCCTTCCCGCCGCGCAGCCTTGGTATGTGGATATAGCAACGAGGCAGGCGGCGCCGTTGAACTTTGATGCCTCGTTTGCGCTGGTGCGTAAGTTTCTGGCTGGCCCTAAAATCTTGCCTGACGCTGTCGAAGGACTTGCAGAACGTATAGCAGGACGCGAGCTTGCTCAAGTTATCGAACCTCCCCATGCCATGCAGGTGGAACATCGCGATTACATAATACCGACGCCTTGTTTGCGTCTGACTTCCTATGCTGCCAAAGTTTCACACACGACGAGCATGGATTATATCGAACGCATCCATAATCTGGCGCTTTTGCATTTTGATTATGATGGGGTGGAGGTTGATCCTAATTCGGCTCCCTATATCCTGCGGCAACAAACTGGCCACCGGCTTATCACTACCCAGCGCCAACACAAGGTTGAAATTGACTTTGTTGATCGGTTGGTTGGGGAACAAGGGCTTGCCCAGACCTATTCCCGTCCGCCCAATGTGCCGAAGAGCCGTTTAGCTTATGCCTTCATCAATGGCGCCAACGATAGCATGCAGTGGCTCAATTTCCTGAATAATGAAGTGCCCAAACTTCGCACAGAGGGCTGGCGCATTGACGTGGATGGTATCTTTGCAAAAAGATTCAGTGCGATTGAAGTTGACGATTCCGAGAGCGCGTGGGACGCCGACCTTAAAGAACAAGAAGGCGGGGCATGGTGGTTCTCTCTCGATCTTGGCATCATGGTCGAGGGGCAACGCGTGGCCTTGTTGCCTCTTCTGGTGCAGGCTCTCAAACGCCTGTCAGAACCGACAACGCAGGCTATTGAAGGCCTCGCCCTCAGCGGCAAACTCTACGTCATCCTGCCCGATGGGCGCACCCTATCGTTACCGTTTGAGCGTGTCAGGGACATTCTGACAACCTTGGTTGAGCTTTACGATCAACCGCTCAATCCAGACGGCACCATGACGGTGCCGCTTGACCTCGCCACGGCTTTGTCGCGCATCGACGCCGCTACGAAAATGCGCTGGTTGGGCGGCAAGCGGTTAAATGCGCTTTTGAAACGGCTGAAAAGCTTTTCCGCCCTTGCCACAGTTCCCGTGCCCCGCAGCCTGAAAACGACGCTGCGCCCTTATCAGCGCGAAGGGCTGAACTGGCTGCAATTCCTGCGCGACTATGGGCTTGGGGGTATTCTAGCCGACGATATGGGGCTTGGAAAAACGGTTCAGACGCTGGCGCATATTATGGTTGAGAAAGAAGCCAAACGACTTGATCGCCCATGTCTCATCGTTTGCCCCACCAGCGTGATTCCGAACTGGGAGGATGAAGCTGCCAAATTCGCGCCAAAGCTTAAGGTTTTGTCGCTGCACGGCAAAGATCGTGCAACACGTTATAGCGGTATTGAAAACGCCGATCTTGTGCTGACGACTTATCCCCTCTTGCCCCGCGATGCCAGCACCCTATTGCCCATCGAATGGCATCTGGTCGTTCTCGACGAAGCGCAAGCGATCAAGAACCCGGCCACAAAGGCCACGCAACTCGTGTGTGAAATTCAGACACGGCATCGCCTTTGCCTGACAGGAACGCCTGTTGAAAACCATCTGGGAGAGGTGTGGTCGCAATTTGCATTCCTGATGCCGGGAATGCTGGGAAGTCACAAGGATTTTACCAAGCGATTTCGCAACCCGATTGAAAAACAGAAAGACACAGAGCGGCAAACCCTTCTCGCACGACGCCTTAAGCCCTTCATCCTGCGCCGCAACAAATCCGAGGTAGCAAAGGAATTGCCGCCCAAGACTGAAATCATTCACCACGTCGAATTTGAATCCGCGCAAAGAGACCTCTATGAAACCGTGCGCCTCACGATGCACGAAAAGGTGCAAGAGGCCGTCGCGGGCAAGGGCTTTAACCGCAGCCGCATTATCATTCTTGATGCTCTTTTGAAACTGCGTCAGGCTTGCTGCGATCCCCGTCTCGTTAAACTGTCGGGCGCGAAGAAGGTTAAGCAAAGTGCCAAGCTGGAAAGCCTTATGGGCATGCTGCCAGAGATGATCGAGGAAGGGCGGCGCATCTTACTGTTCTCTCAATTCACGTCTATGCTTGATCTCATCAAGCCAGAATTGGACAAAGCCGGCATTCATTTTGTCGAAATACGCGGTGATACAACAGACCGCAAAACGCCCGTGAAGAGATTCCAGAACTGCGAAGTGCCCGTTTTTCTCATCAGCCTTAAAGCCGGTGGCACAGGCCTCAATCTTACCGCCGCGGATACTGTTATCCACTATGACCCGTGGTGGAATCCCGCTGTCGAAAATCAGGCAACAGACCGAGCCCACCGCATCGGTCAGGACAAACCCGTGTTCGTCTATAAATTTATTGCAAAAGGCACTGTGGAAGAACGCATCTTAGATTTACAAAACCGCAAACGTAATCTTGCTGCCTCCCTCCTTGACGAACGCCCCGACGCCACTGCCGCCTTCACCGCCGACGATCTGGATTTCTTATTTCGGGAGTCTGAGTGACTGATTGCAACGACAAACGAAGCGATACATGGCCATCCCACGGTATTCTGAATCTGGTTCGGCATGTTCCGTCCAACCCAAAGTGTTGGTATAGATTAGATGATTTAGGGGGCGACCACAGTACTGGGCGCGGGTTGGATAAAGCCCTGAGTTGATTCATAAAGATGCTTCGTTTCCCTGCAAGGAATGAAGCATCTAATGCAATCAGTATTTTCAAAGGCCTTATCCAAGGCGGTATCAAATCACAACGAACTGTCTGAAACAAGACGAGAAACGCTGACGTGGCTAGCGCTGCTGGTGATGCAGCAAGGTACGATCTGCCTATGGCCTATGGCGACTGGCGGCGTATGTGTCGACGAGAGCGCAAACGGACTCGGTACGGTGCCGATTTTATCGGTTCTTTCACTATGTGAGATTGGATGGCACAGGGGCCGCGCGGGTAGTGATCGACCTGCTGGGGCTTGCCGGCAAGCCGTGGGTGTTGGCAATTGACCGAACCAACTGGGATTTTGGTAAGACGACAATTAACATCCTCATGATACACGCATGACAGAAAACATTATGCTCACTTGGCTCCGTCATATATCACTGACACAGTCAGGGCGGCTTTTAGGACAATGCAGGGCGGCTTTTAGGACAATGGGAATTCTCAAGAAAAGCAATGTAGTTTCAATCGACTGATAATTGTTTGTTTTTCCATATATATTCTTTCTCAGCGGTTTATATGGAATTCTTTACGTAATTCACGTATAATCCATAATATACGGGTTATACGTAACATATGGGAGGGAAACATGGACGGCACAATTAGAGTTGCTTCCTCGGATTTTAGCAAGGAAGTCGGACGCTATCAGGACGCCGCATTGACCCGCCCTGTTATCGTGAGCCGTAATGGTCGTGACCGAACGGTGTTAATTTCGGTGGAAGAATACCGACGCCTAAAACGCCGAGACCGGCAGGTAATGAGCCTAAACGATTTCGGGGATGATGATATTGCCGCGGTGAAGAAAGCCAGAGCATCCTCTGCCTCCGCAGTGTTTAATGACGAAATCTGATCAAAGCAAAGGGTTCCCGAAACCGGTTCCTGCCCTTGTTATTCGCTACGCTTATCTGTGGCAAAGAGAACATGTGCGCGGTCTTGAAGAGGGTTCCAAAGACCGCCCATGCTCCGTCATACTGGTGACGCTCGACAACGACAATAATCAGATCGTAACGGTATTGCCAATTACGCATACACCGCCAATTGACCCCGCTTTGTCCGTTGAAATCCCAGCCGCAACGAAAAAACGCCTTGGCCTAGACGATGACCGTTCTTGGATCGTCGTGACAGAAGCCAATCGCTTCACATGGCCGGGGCCGGATTTGCGTCCAACCCGCGTCGGCGGTGCGGTAAGCGTTGCTTATGGTTTGTTGCCTGAAACCATATTCAGGGAAGTTCAATCAAAATTCTTGAAGGCCGTGAAGAAAAGCCGTGCTGCAATAAAACGGAGCGAGTGATTCTCCTTTAATTGGGAAATCGCTTCACTAGTGTCCGGTTAAGAGCGGGTATGATTGCAAGTTAGGCCTGCTATATAAGGGTTTTTCGAGTGTTTTTTTTGGTGGCACCTTGAACTCGATTTTTGGTTTTGGTGGTAACTTCTTGCCTGATTTTATTTTTGGAGCATGGACGGCAAAGGCCGCTATCTGGACAACATTTTTATCGAGCGCCTGTGGCGCGGTCTGAAATACGAAGCTGTGTTCACACACGCCTACGCCACGGTTGCAGAAGCGCGGCAAAACCTCAGCGCGTGGCTGACGTTCTATAACGACGAGCGCAAGCATCAATCGTTAGGGTATCGTAACACCGAAAGAAATTTTTGAGGCCAACCAGCCTGTGTATATGTGGACAACGCAAGCAAGGGCAGCCCTTCATTCTCGAGCTGGATGACATCCTCTCCTGAGGTTAGCCTGAATACGTCGGTTAAATCCCATCACAAATATTATAGG
>CAIXLI010000160.1 GCA_903920205.1 uncultured Pseudomonadota bacterium | reverse complement strand
GCTCCGTCATATCCACGGCTCGAAAACAGGACTGGGACATTCTCAAAACCCTATCTTCCCGGACCGACGCCCTTATTCCTGCCTTGTCTGGCTAATTAGGGGCTAGGCAGTTACCATTAGCCTTAGTATCGACAAAGAGGTGATTGCTGCTCTACGCGCTAGCGGCACGGGTTGGCAAACACGGGTAAACGACTTATTAAAGGCGGCTGTTGGGATTATATCGTAAACTATTCCGATTTAAGATGAACAGTCTTAACCGAACTTAACTTTAAGCGCCCATCGGCGCCACAGCCACCGGTCCACCACCCTACGCGCTTTGGCGCTAAGGGTGATTTCCCGAATCTCCGTTTTTAGGATTACAGGAGACAAGATGGGCCAAGCTTTGCGGCGCACGCATGCTTAAAACTTGCTCCTTCTGTGACGGCTATTCTCTTGTCATTTCTTGTCCGATTTAGCGCCTATCCATGTTGAGGTACGGTATGTGTAATGCAGTGCATACTGCCGCCACGCATGTACGTGTATCCAAGGGGCACGTTAAAATCTTCCGGCGAGACAACCTGATATCCGCGTTGCTGAAGCTCACTCTTTAATGATGTGCTGCAACTTGGCATTAATAGCGTGTCTCCCACGGGAACAAGATTTGGAGGATAGATTGGCACGTCTTCGTCTCCCGCCGGCCCTTTCACGGAGGAGAGATTATCTTTGCCTATCAAGATAACATCATCGCCGTATATCTTTTTAAGAACGTCTAATGAACCCTGGCTTGTATAGCGCGAATCGATCAGCAACTCGCCTTTCGGTAAGACGTTCATGAACGTGTCGAGATGAAATCTCTCTCCGTTCTGCCGCGTATTCCCATCCAAGGTAAGCGGGCGCTCGATAACGACGACAGAGCAACCAGTTAGGATTCCGAATTCTTTTTGTAATGATTGAATGTTTCCATGAACGCCATGATAGGCAACATGGGCTGCTTCATCATAGCCAACAAAAATCAGCCCCTTCCGTGAATCCACGATAACGTCGCCCCCTTCAAAGAAAGCGTCAATCGTTTTCAATGTTAATTGCTTTCCTGCAGAACCGAAAGCAGCCACAACGGCGCGGGCGTGATCTTGCTTCTTGCTCGCGGAAACATGACACATTTCATTAATCAGCCCGCCCATCACAAGCTTATCTATAAAGGATTTCTGGCCGCCGACAGCTGCGCACACTAGTGATTTATGCGTAGCCTGTTCGCCGGGCGTGAAAAATATATCGCCGACAATAACGCCGGGATCTCGAGCAAAGATTTGAGGGATCGGCAGCACAGTTCCGTCAGTTGCCATCAACGGATTAGTTGCAGTATTTGGGTAGATGTCGCTTGTGACTTTGACTTGTGCTCCTAGCGCCAGCAGAGCCTGACGCGTCATTTCCCAACTGAAGGCGAGCATTTGATTGGCAACAAAAATTTGCCTGTCTTCCTGATTATAAAGATCATACATCGTCGGTGTGTGACAGGGCGTGGGCGACATAATGATAATCTCAGATGTGTTCGGTGCTGCTCTTTTTCCATCCAACGGGGCATAGGGAACCGCAACCGGACAGGTTGCGTTAAGAATTTGAGAGTAACGCGCAAAATCCTGAGACGCGCGATTTATCCTAATAAACGTTTCCACTTTTTCGACAATACTTATGGGCTCTCTGTCCGGAGCAAAATCGGAAGGAACGAGGCAGTGCCTAGTTTCATCAAAATAAGCGGCTCCTACATAATATTGATCAATGTTCACAATATACCTCAAAAAGAAAAGCTCTATAATTCTAAGCTTATAAGGCAATAATACCGCATGCAATCTTGAAATTATTGCATTAGCGCGAAAACTACGCGAACTATTCCAAAGCCGCCAGCTTTCAGCGGGTGGTCGTTCACGCCGCTATCATTAACCTTACCGTCATAGAAATCTCGCACTAAGGCACGAACGCTTAATGTTTCAACGCCCCTAGTAGCAGACTCCTTTTTATAGAAACCACCTTTCCAACCTCGTTCCGAATATCTTCGGCACGACGGGAAATAGAGGAATTAACATAATTGGATTCCACAACATGGTTGGATATAGGAAGAATCATCACGGCAAATATTCTTTTGATCTTTAGAAACTCGGTCATTATGGGCGTTAACTCCAACCGTATTTTCTCGCGCCATAATTCGTATGTAATCGGGGATTGTCCCGCTCGAGGCTCTCGGAAAACGTAAAAAGTCTCGTACTGTTGAGAGTCATTCGGCCCCAGAGTAACCTGAACCTTCTCTTTAGAAATATTCACTGAAACGCCGATACCGAATTGTCTGCTTAAGGTATTTTGGATTGCCTGTTGGTCTTGCATATCCTTCATCGGTTTGCACCCTGTAAGCAGAGATGCAAAAAATCCAAAAGATACGATTTTTGATGCAATTTTATTATACGTCACAAGACTTCTCTCAAAAAATATTTAAGCGCATATAAACCGCACCTTACATAAATTCAATAAAAAAAAATTACAACTAGCTATCCACCCCCACACATTAAGTAAAGAAACAGGTCAATAGCTTGTTATTTGGAGGATAAAGGCACCTACGCTTTCTCTTAGGAGGTTAGTTTTTTCATGGTGGCGCGGCGGGTACTGATACTGACCAATGTAAATTTGAGTTAGAACCTTCGCATTG
>CAIXLI010000159.1 GCA_903920205.1 uncultured Pseudomonadota bacterium | reverse complement strand
TGGGCGGCTTGCGCTGTGGCTGTTTTTGCAAGTCGAGCGGCGACTCTGGCGTTCGCGGCTTTGTGTTCGTCGTTAGTGTGTTCCATGAATCTCGCTCCAGGCTCAAGACAATTCCAATGGGATTTGTTGCCTAACTTGCGCAAACCAACCGGGATCCCCGCCTACGCGGGGATGACGGTTTTTTTTGAAATGACGCTTCCCACAACAACCGCCGTCATGTGTGGACGGCCCCCGTGAGTCAAGGTAAAAAAGACGAAGGAAGGCCTTAAAACAGATTGTGCGGTCATGTGTCCGGCCTGTTTGTGTTGACTGAGGCCTGCGAAGAGGCGAAAGCCAACTGGCCCTGATGGAATCCGCTGGCGAGAACCAATCATCCCGGCGTGGTCTTGGGCACGTGACGTATGCTGCGGTTTTTCTCGATTTGCGGCGACCCTGTTAAGGATTTTTATCGTCATCTTGTCCTTGCGCACCTCTGTGTTATTAAACCTGACAGAACAACAGTTTGCCTGCCCTTGACGCCTTAAGCCGCGTCAGCGCGAGCGGGTTTGTAATTTTCTTGTTTGACCATGACGGCCCAAGCGACACGCGCCATTTTGTTGGCAAGGGCCGTGATGGCGACGCGTGGCGGCTTGCGCTGGCAGAGGTTCGAAAACCATGCGCCTCCGGGGGCCTTCTCCCGACGGCCGTTTCGGATCTGCCCTGTAGCGCCCAGCACCAAAAGCCGCCGCAGTTAAGCGTTGCCTTGACGCGAGATTCCGCCGAGCCTTTCTTTGCCACCGCTGGAGTTTTGTCGTGGCGTCAGGCCCAGCCAAGCCGCGAACTCGCGGCCAGACTTGAACTGCGTAGCATCGCCGACCGTGGCGACAATGGCAGAAGCAGCCAAGGTGCCGATGCCAAAGATCGTCGCCACGCGGCGGCTCGCTTCGTTGGCTTGATGCCATGCGCGGATCTCCTTTTCCAACGCCGCAATATCCTTTTTAAGCGCATCGTACTGGGAAGCCAGAAGCCGCAGAGCCTTTTGCGCGAGCGGTAGAAGCGCTGTTGCCTGTGAGGCAACATAAGCTATTGCCTCGCTTAGTCCGGCCTCGCCTACGGGGAAGACAAAACCAAACTCTGCCAAATGTCCGCGAAGCGCGTTGCCAAGCTGCACCCTTTGGCGGATCAGCAGATCGCGTGTTTTGTGAAGCGTCAGCGCCGCTTGCTGTTCTTCTGTCTTGATGGCGACGAAACGCATGTGCGGACGGCTTACGGCCTCACAAATTGCTGCTGCGTCAACGGCGTCGTTCTTCCCGCGCCGAACGTACGGTTTGACATACGAGGGCGGGATCAACTTCACGTCATGCCCCATTTTGCTGAGCTCGCGCCCCCAATAATGCGCTGTGGCACAAGCTTCTATGCCGACAAGGCACGGCTTCAGCTTTGCAAAACAATCCAGCATCGCCGACCTTTTGATTTGCCGTTTCTCGACAACTGCGCCTTTTCCATCGACGCCATGCACCTGAAAAACGTTCTTGGCAATATCCAGCCCGATTGTGCTAATCTCTTTCATGGACGGTTTCTCCTTTCTAGGGTTGAGGTTTCTTCCCTATGGCACATTGATGCCGTCGGGTGAAGCCGTCCACACCATCATCCCGGCGCAGGCCGGGATCTCATTGAAAACTTTTAGTTTGCGATTCCGGATTGAGCAAAAATCATTTGACGCGCACACGCGCTTCTGGG
>CAIXLI010000158.1 GCA_903920205.1 uncultured Pseudomonadota bacterium | reverse complement strand
GCTTTGCGATGCCGTTCTCTACGTCAACCAAAACCCAGACATCGTCAAATCGATAGCCGCTTTCCCCTACATCACAGCTGCATTATGATCGGGGATTGGTATCGGGTTATCCCAGAGTCAGGGTATACCTAAATTTTAGCGTAATATTTCCCCTTTTGGTACCGTTAAAGCTGTGATTGGCAGGTGCCGGCAGACTGAGTCGCTATGAATGAGCCGGTTATCGTAAAGGTGGCCGAAAAAGAATTGTTCTCAAAGTACCCAATATACTCAACGAGACCGTCCCTAGTAATGCCGCGATATTCAAAGGACACTGGAACTTGTGTTCTCGTCGTACCAGAGGGTAGTGAACATGTTATTGTGCCTGGAAAATGTACCCCAGCAGGAACTGTGAGTGCAAAACCTGCGGGTCCTTGGGGGCCTGTATCCCCTTTATCCCCTTTATCTCCTTGGGGGCCTGCAGGTCCCTGAGACCCTGTACCGCCGCCGCCTGCGGACGCGGCAATGCAGCTAAAGCTTCCATCTGCATTTTTGGTCAAAGCGTTATTGGTGGTGTCGCATGCCGGAGCTGCAGCAAGATTGTTTGCCGCATTCACCGTTGATGTTGTTATTGAGGATCCTGCAACATTGATGGCGCCAACAGTGGCGACGCCGCTCACATCGATATTTCCCCCAATGTTCATGCCGCTGAAACTTGCCGTACCTGCCGTGGTGTTAATCCATGCGGTGTAAGGCGTGCCCGTGCCAAAAAGAATGACGTTGTTGGTGGGGGCTGTTCCGGCAACAAGCTTCATGAACTGGCTGCCATGCGCGCCGATGGGTAAATTGTCTCCCGCGCTGTTGAGCCCGTCCGCCCATGATGTACCGACAAGGCTGCATAGCATTCCGCCAGTCAATAATATTGTTCTTATGTTCATGGCACGCCCCGTCTGTAAGAATGGACACAAGCGTATCATGGCATCGTCGCCTTAATGATTTCTTAATTCAGGCCGTCCATCCCCAAGTGGTTTTGTCATGAACGAGTGGTTTACCATTAATTATGCGCAGCCAGCATGCCGTACCCCACTCTTTGCGTCAGAGTTTTCTCAGTGAAAAGGGCGGCGAGGCTTACGCCACCTCGGCCTTCATCTGTCGCATATGTTCGTCGATCAGGGAGAGGGTGGAAACCAGTTCCACCAGAATTTGCGTTTGCTTCTCGATCTGAATTTGAAGGGCGTAATCGGCGGTTGTTTTGGTCGGCACCATGGCGGGTTTGGCAGACAGACGGGTTTCGATGCCGTCGATATGATCGGCAAGCGTTTGAACCACACTGGCGCGCGAGGCCTCGATCTGCGCCGACATCTGAAACCATTGGTCGCGGAATTGATCTTGAAGCTCCGGCGAGAAAGCACAGGCCGATTGCGGCGTTTCGCCTTCCGCAGCGTCCTCGCTGGACGGCGACACATTCTGCATTTCTTCGCGCAAGGCCTGACGCAAATCGCCGGGCAGGGCCGAGGTGAACACGGCGACCCGTCCGTTCAGTTCCGTCAATTCGGCGATCTTGTCGTTCAGCGTCGCCACGCCTTGCAATTCCTCGCGCAGAGCCTGACGCAAATCGCCCGGCAGAGCCGAAGTAAACACGGCGACTCTTCCGTTCAGGTCGGTCAGTTCCGTAATCTTCTCGCCCAGCGCCGCGACACCGTTTTGCGCGATCATCAGGCTCTTGAGTTCGGACAAAGCCGCCGCAACCTTGGCTCCTTGTTCTGTATCGCCCTGACTAAAGATTTGTTCCGGCGCTTGTTCGTATGCGCTGGCTTGCAGAGCCGCCAGTTGACTTGTGATGCGCTCAAGCTGATCGGACAGCGGCGTGATGTCTGTCGCGCCAGAGGGCGCGTCCCGCACCGTCTGCGCGGAGGCCAGGCGCAAAGCAATATCCTCCAGCCTTTCGATCCAGGGCGCAAGCGATGCGTCTTGTACAGGGGGCGGTGCGGCGGATTCGCCCAAGCGGCTTTTGATGTTTTCGGTGGTTTCCGCCATGACCTTGCCGCTGGCTTGCAGCAAATTAATCGCGCCGAAAAGGCGTTCGCTTAGATCGTCCGCTGTTGAGGATAGCTTGGTCAGGGTATCTTTGGCTTGCTCCGCATTCGCCTTCAAGCTGATCTCGCTGGAGGCAAGCGATTGTAGGGTTTGCGAGATTTGTTTGCCTGTTATCTGGGTAATC
>CAIXLI010000157.1 GCA_903920205.1 uncultured Pseudomonadota bacterium | reverse complement strand
GCTATCATTTTGATCACAAAAGGCATCAAAAAGCTCTCGAAGCAACTGTTCTTGATCAGTCTCAATCTCCGCCAATTTTTTTATGTCCAACAAAAGCTCGTTAGGCACAGGTCTTTGCTTCGTATTAATATCAATAAACAGTCGAGTCTCATCCTGTCGGGACAAACCGTTATAAATAACGACAGGAACTCGAAGTGCAGTTTTAGCAAGAGAAAACCCGTAAACTCGGTGTTGCCCATCGAGAACAAGAAAGGCTCGCTTTGTGTCGTTGAACGCGACAGTCTTCCCTTTACCTACATCTCGGAAATCTGCATCAGACTGAGCAGACAAAACTATTGAGCTCGGAATGGTTCCAAAACCTGCATCAATATAATCTGCAATTTGCTGCGCTCTGTTTGAGTCAAGAACACGCTGAAACCCTTCTTTAGGATCTTCATTGCGAGATGTCACAAAACAGGTTCGAGCCAAAACATCGCTTGGCATCGTTAGTGTATAAAACCTATGCTTTCCTTGCGTGACAAGGCTTACCGAATATCGCAGTTTTCCGCTGCCTGATGCTTCCATTTTTCTTCCTTCCAAACCGAAGACTTAAAGGACCTCAGCTTCATATTAGGTATATTTGCAATATTCGCAAGGGAACGGAAGACAGCCTTTTGCTCCAACTTCGTGGAAGCACTGTGGAAGCAAGAGGGAGAGAAACGCCGCGAATTTCTGACAATCACGGAGAAAACTGCATTGCCAAATCATCCCTCCCAACGCTTTGAAACGTCGTATAGAAACCAACTTCTGCCAATTCGTTCGAGCCCAATCGAAACAAAACTGTGTCCGTTGATAAGGACGGGGTCGCAGGTTCGATTCCTCTCGGCGCACCAGTTTTGCGCAAGGAGCGAAAACTGCCACGCCCCATGGGAGAAGGCGGGCTTTGGAAGCCCGCTTATTCAGCCAGACGCCGCTCTAATTGCCCCAACTGTTCCGCATGTTTTTCGGGATTTTGACGGATAAGCTTCAAGATATTGGCAAGCTTCCACTGAACGGCGGGCATGCGGGATAACTCTTGCAGGGGCACAAGGCTCCAATCCGGCGAGCCCCTCTTGAAGCTGAGAAGAAATGCGCGGTCGCTATTCGTCCAGCCTTGTTTGATTTCCCGGATCAACCGCTCTCTGGTGGCTTCGTAGTCGGCATAACTGAACGGAGTTTGCGTCATCCCTGCAAACTGGTTTTCGAACGCCTGTCGTTGATCCAAAAGATTGGGGCGGATGACTTCATGCAAAGGGCGCGAATGACTGATGAGCGAGGAGATAAATCACCGCCGAATATCGTCCGTAAATCCCTCATCCGACAGCATGTTGTGAACATCAAACAAATCGCGGGGATGCTGGCGATCAAGCGCCGCGCATATCTTCCCGCCAAAAAGTTCGGCATGAGAGATGACGTTCATGGCGACAAAACGGCTGAACTCGTTTTCAACACTGTCGGCAATATCCATCATTCGCGGCGGCAAAACGTGTCCGCGCATGATTGTGTTGACCTCGACCTTGATCTGCGCGTTGCTTGACTGAACGGTAAGTTTTGCCTCCTGCCCGTCGCTTTGCGGCACGAGGCTTGTTTTGACGCCGGAAATGGCGGCATCGGCTCCCCGCTTAACGCGCCTTAAGGCGGCAGTTATTCCTTTAAGCGCTGCGGCTCGGTCATCAAACGGCAAATATGTAAGGTCGATGTCCACCGACAAGCGCGGCATATCCCGCACAAACAGATTAATCGCCGTACCGCCCTTCAGGGCAAAGCAATCTTCCTTTGCCACATGAGGCAAAACTTGAAGCAGCAAATCAACTTGAGCGCGGTAAGCCGAAGAAATCATAATTTGACCAATTCTTCGGGCACCGTGATACCAAATTGCGCCACATAAACGCCGCCTTTGGTGATCGTGCGATCACCCTGCCCCAATTTCAACTTGCTGGCATCAAGCCTTTTGTTCCAATCATGTCCGGCCTTGTTCGCCATATAGAGGAAGAGCCGCGTAACCTTGATCGAGCGGCATTGCTCCAATAGCTGTTGGAGCAGCTTGGGGCGCAATGTTGTCAGACCTTCCATGACCTGATAGCACTCGACAAGCCCCATTGTACTCGGTGAGAGATACAAACATTCCAGAATGGCGCGTTCCGGCGCGGATAGGCGGAGAGAGAATTGTGGCGTCCGAAAATCCATAAGCCCAAGATTGGGCGGAAGGATAGCGGTGCAACAATAATGGATGGGCTGTTTCCATTTATGGCGGCTGAACCATAACGGCAACCGATTTTTTGGAAGAGAGAAAAGAAAAACAGGCTCCACGCCCAACCGTACATAATGGGCATAGCCCTGCAAAGTAAGCGCCGTAAGCGCTCCGGCATGAACTGGTAACAGGCCTTGTGTTTGCAAGGCATACAGACCGCCCAGCCAGTCAACACGGTCGCCGCTCTTGGTATAGGCTCCCTTTGCCAAAGGCTCTATCCAATGGCTGCTGGTGTATCTTCCCAGCAATTGAGCCGAGACGCCAAATCGCGCAAACCACGCGCTCGTCGCCACCGTTCCCGCAGGCCATGCCTGAAGGATTTTCTGTATCTTTATGCTATTATCTAAACTCATAGTTTAGTTATACGTATATTTACAATGAAAGTCAAGATTAAGCTGAGAACTGGCAGCGATTAGCCCTGCCCTAAAGACTCTGGTTTGAGCCCAAACTTTGCAGCCCAATTATATTCAGCGGGCTTGTGAAGGGCGGCGAGCTTCTCTGCGAAGAGATGAAGTTACTTCGGGCTTATGAGTCTGAGTGTTGGGTGCATAAAATGGTCAATGTGCTGGATGCACTGCCGAAAACAATCCAGTCCATCGCCAAGGCCGATCTGAAGGAAATCTGGCTGGCGCCTACGCTTGAAATGGCGGCGCGCGCCTTTAAGCGCTTTGTCTCGCGCTATGGCGACAAATACCCGCAGGCTGTGGCTAAGCTGAAAAAGGATGAAGACGCGCTACTCGCATTCTACGACTTTCCTTCGGAGCATTGGCAGCATATCCGCACCACCAACCCGATCGAGTCGACCTTCGCCACGGTGCGGCATCGCACAAAGAGAACACGAAACTGCGTCTCGCGGGATACGTTCCTTGGGCTTGCCTTCAAGTTGATGGAGGAAGCGGAAAAAAGCTGGAACAAAATCCGCGGTGCCGATAAAATCGAGAAACTGTTGAAGGAAGTTGTGTTCAAAGACGGCGAAGCGGTTCAAGATAATCAACCGCCTGCCGAACAGATGTTGGCCGCCTGATCAAGCCATGCTGAACTCCCGCTCATACACCAGATCTGGCTATATCTCCTCGCCACCTCAATATCCCCAACCTGATAGCGTAGGGAGCTTTTGATGCCGCGCTTTCAGGCAAGTCCGAAATAATGCCGTAAATTACCACGGCAAGTTGTTTGTGGGACCTTCAAAATTTTTTTACGCCTCTTCTAAAAGGCTCAATTTATAGTCTTCCTTAGCGCTCCATTTTTGCCAGCAGTCATAATCAGTGCGTCACTTCGGAGAATCAGAGGAAGCCCCTAACCCATTTCCAAAAAATGGAACGCGTGCGTTCTTTGAAAGCAATTCGTTTGAAAAAAAATTTTTGTTTATGCTTTTCGCATGCGCCGCGACCCTGAAATTTTAATCCTATCGAACGAATTTTTGAACGATCACAGGCCTTAAGTGTGTTAAGAAATCGCACCCTACTTCTTAATACGATTGTGGTGATTTTATGCAATGTTTATTGACTTTTTGCTGATATGTGTTATACCAGAGCATATCAGCATAAGACGTGGTTTTAGGTCGTCTAACAAGAGCTGATAGTACACTGTATAGGTGAACAGATGGCAACGGTTTCGGTCGTTTGCTTGACTTCCTTTAAAGCCCAGTCGGCATATATTTGTATAGAATTGGCGCAGCTGTTTTTTGCTTCACCCGCACATTCGGATCCCCCGATCGCTGCCTAGCCGGATGAAGACGCGTTAGTCGTCTTCGCCTGCGGGCGGCCATGGTCCATGACGTAAGGACCCCAACCACCCCACGTAAAAAGAGTCCGATCGTTCGACGCTATAGCTGCGCCTCAAAAACGCTGCGTCCCGATCA
This sequence comes from uncultured Pseudomonadota bacterium, assembly GCA_903920205.1. GTDB lineage: Bacteria > Pseudomonadota > Alphaproteobacteria > UBA9219 > UBA9219 > CAIXLI01. The sequence continues at coordinate 7,864 of CAIXLI010000157.1, read as the reverse complement.
CAGGCACTCTTTGCGCCGAAAGGCGACAGGCGACGCGCGTCTTCTCCGCAGGTGACCCCATCACCACAACGCCCCGATATCCGACGTAGCTCGCAATAACGCGAGAAACGCCCGCCCCCGCTTTGTCTTCGCGGTGAAGCTGGCGGGGATGGGCTCAACTAGTGGAGAACACTATGTCTCATTACTCTTTCCGTCGCGCTTCCAAAGTTGTCCTCGTTCCGCTTTTGTTGGCGGCGGGTACTGCGATGACAACGCTGCAGGGATGCTCGGACGAGCCCAACGGCTTTGATCAGGAGCAGTCTTCGGCCGCCGACAGCACCGATAATACATCGGGTCACGTGACTCCGTCTGGCGGTGGATATCATTGGTGGATGTACAACAATAGCGGCGCCAGACCTGTGTCAACGCCAACCTTTGAAAGCCACGCCTCCTCAAACGGAACCTCTGCCGTTCGTGCAGCGCCGTCGGTCAGCCGCGGCGGCTTCGGCGCGATGGCACGCGGCTTTGGGTTTGGTGGCTAATCGAAAAAAAGGCGGAATCCAAAAACGGATTCCGCCACCTTTCAGGAGAAAAAACATGAAACGCGAAATGACAGTTCCCCGCTTGGGTTATAAAGAAAAGATCCTTGATATGGGGCTCAGCTACTTTCTTCAAGACGACGCCCCGTATTGGAACGAAAGCGCCTGCTATCAGTTTACAGCGGATGAGGTCGACGAAATCGAAGCAGCGGCGCAGACCTTGCACGTCATGTGCCTGAATGCGGTCGATTATGTCATCAAGAACCGCTTGTATGACAAATTCGGCATTCCCGAATCCTATGTTCCCTATATCGAAAAGTCGTGGAGTCGGCATGACCCCTTCCTTTATGGGCGATTTGACCTTTCCTATGATGGGCTCACGCCGCCCAAGATGCTTGAATACAACGCCGACACCCCGACGTCGCTCCCTGAGGCCGCCGTCGCACAGTGGTATTGGCTCGAAGACCGTCGCGCAAACGGCACCTTGCCCGCCAATGCCGATCAATTTAACGGCATCCATGAATCCCTGATCGCTGCGTGGCAACGCACCAAAGACGAAGTTGGGCTTCCCAATACGGTGCACTTTGCAACCTTTCTCGCCAAGGAAGACGGCGTCGCGACCAATCAGGAAGACCTGATCAATTTGGAATATATGCGCGACACCTGCAATCAGGCAGGAATACAAACCTTGTCGATCGACATCGAAGATATCGGCTTTGACTCTACGAACCGCAAGTTCGTCGACCTCGATAATCGCCCCATCAAGGCTTTGTACAAACTCTATCCTTGGGAAATGCTGGCGAAGGACGATTACGGCAAGTATCTGCCCGAAGATTCGATGCGCATGATCGAACCCGTTTGGAAAATGATCCTCTCCAACAAAGCCATTCTTGCCGTGTTGTGGAAGATGTACCCTAATCATCCGAACTTGCTGCCTGCCTATCTGGAAGAAGGTGTCTTAAAGGACAACTACGTCAAGAAGCCCCTCCTTGGCCGCGAAGGCGGTAACGTGACGATCGTTCAGAACGGCGTTTCGTCGCAAACCGCAGGCGATTACGGTACGGGCAAGTTTGTCTATCAAGGCCTGCATCACTTGCCGAACTTTAACGGCAAGCACCCCGTTCTCGGCGTCTGGGTTACCTCAGAACATCCTGACCCAGATTATGGGCTGCCGGTTCATCCTCGCGGTGGTCGCGCCTGCGGCATGGGCATCCGCGAAGGCGGCCCCGTAACGGATAATACAAGCCGCTTTGTCCCGCACTACTTTGTACCCTCGATAGAATAGTGGTGCAGACAAACGACGTAAGACAAGAAACGCCTCGGGTGGAAAACGCCACCCGAGGCGTCGTGCGTTTATAAGCCAGAACACCCGTTATCTCTTTGTTTTAATTAGCACACCACAAGACATGGGGCTTGATTCCTCTTAACGCACCCGTTGTCCACAGAACAGTTAGCTTGTTAGGCCCCATTTTTGACATTGGTCAAAACATAAAAATGAGGGCGTGCAGTATTGTCCGCTGCGTGGGTCAACCTATAAGGGAGAGGAAACATGTCATACAAATCACTTGCTCTTAGTAGCCTTGCTGTTGTTCTCTCCTTCTTTGGCTCTGTCCAGTATTCTGGAAGTGCTTCCGCAGCGACAGTGCTCGGCACAGCGGAAGGTTTTGCCGTCCTTGCCGGTTCTGCGGTGACCAATACCGGAGCAAGCACGATCAACGGAGATGTGGGCGCAACAAGTGGGATTTCAGGACTTGGAAGCGCAACAGTCACAGGAACAACACACCTTAGCGATGCGGCAAGCCAAGCGGCGTTGACCGATGCTTCGACGGCTTACACTTATCTTCGCTCCCTCCCATCAACTAGCAATCTGACGGGTCAAGATTTGGGCGGCCTTACCTTGACGTCCGGGGTTTATACCTATGACAGCTCGGCTCAATTGACCGGAACTCTCACGCTGGATTTTGGAGGACTGTCCAATCAATTGATCGTGGTCAACATGGGAAGCACGCTTACAACGGCAAGCGGCTCGTCTGTTATCGAAAAGAACGGCAATTCAACCGACAAGGTGTTTTTCTTAGCCGGTAGTTCTGCGACCCTTGGTTCTGGCACGGAACTTATAGGCAGTGTTCTTGCGAATATGAGCGTCACCATGAATTCCGGCGCCTCAATTCTTTATGGAAGAGCGATAGGTCTTACGGGCGCGGTGACAATGATAGACAATACCGTCAACGTCTCTGCTGTCCCCCTTCCTGCCGCACTCCCGCTCTTTGGCGCGGCAATCGTCGGCCTAGTTGGTTTAAGCATGAGAAGAAAATCGGCAAAAAACAACGCGAATGCATATTCTTGATCAATATCAAAACAAAATTCTGAAATTAGGTCGTCATGTTCTCTATAGTTATAAACTTGTCGAGAGCCGCCCCATGCCGCATCAATCCTTTGCCACAAGCCTCTCCCTCGGGCTTTGTGTTCTGCTGTCGTTAGGGTGCCTGACTTCTGCTCACGCCGCCCCGCCCCCCGCAGGGGCAGCGGCGCTGACCGATGAACGGGTAACAGAGCGGCTGGATTTTCTTGATCGACGGTTTCAGGCACAGCAAAGCGATGCGGAGTTGTGGGAATATGGGTGGCTGGCTTTCAATGGAGGCTCCACGATTTTAAGCTCTGTGCAAGCTGCCACGGCCGATAACCGCAAGGATCGTGACATGAGCATTGTCCAATCCGTGGAAGGATTGGTAGGGGTCGCCGATCTTGTCTTCCGCCCCCTGCCCTCGCTTGAAGCGGATTCCGTCTGTTCGCAGAAAGTCACTACCCGAGAAGAGCGGCTGCAATGCCTTGCCGCCAAGGAATCTCTTGCGGAGCGTGCCGCAGAGCGTGCGAACGAGCCTTATCATATAGCTCCGCATGTTGAGACTCTCGGCGTCAATCTTTTGGCCGGTGGCGTTGTCTGGGTTCTTTCGGGCTTTAGTCGCGCCCTTATCACCGCCGTGCCCGGCGAACTGATCGGCGAGATACAGCTTTGGACAACACCGGAACAACCCTCCCATGATTACGCGGCCTATCAGGTACATTTCAGCCCCATGATGAGCCTGTCGAGCCGAGATAACAGCCAATTAATAGGCGTCGAGGCACGCTGGCGTTTTTAAAACACCCTTGGGATGGCGTGTTTGTCCGGCTGACTATCTTCTGTTGTCATGGTCGTCACGGCCCATCGTGGAAGAGTGATGCCCTTCGTCGTTGTCTCTATAATGATCCTCTGATCTTCCGCCGCCCTCGCGTTCTCCCCGATCCCTGTCAAAACCAAAACGATCATGGTAGCACCCCGCCAGTACCGTTACGAGCGCAAGCGCAGCCAGAACTTTTGGTGCCTGATGAAAGAATTTCATGATGACGTTCTCCTTGTCTGTAGAGGAAAAAACTTCCTGAACGAGAACGAATACTCCGTCTTCACTTTCCGGTTTTGATTTTCATCAAGACGACAAACGCTCGCTTGGCTTTAAGCTCTTGCGGCTTCTATTCCCCGTAAAACGAAACTGAGGGCGCATGTTCAGCCTCGACCCCGTAATCTTAAAGCTTCTTGTGGCTCTTGGCATAGGCCTGTTGATCGGCGGGGAACGAGAACGTCGCAAAGGCGATGGGCCGTCGCGTTCACCAGCAGGAATACGCACATTTACCTTCGCGTCGCTCGCCGGAGCCGTCAGCTTCATCGTCGGCGGCGAGATGCTCTTAACCGTCACAACGGCAGGCGTAACCCCGATCGACACCTCAAAACGTACCAGTTGTCGACGGGTCAAAACGTACCAGCCGAGAGCAAGACATTTTTTTGTTAACCCATCTTTCCTTCCGAAGCAAGAGCCGCGCTTGGGTGACTGTGTATAACAGCGAGACAGCCGAAGCCCTCAATAGCGTAGGCGGGCTCGCTGTTATACACAGTCTTTACGAGCCGCACGAGCCGCCGCCTCCCTCAGCCGCCAGGACTTTCCCTCGAACTTGAGGAGATGGCCGTGATGTAGGAGCCTGTCGAGCAGCGGAGCGACAACGACGACATCGCCGAGCAGCTTGGCCCAATCGTCGAACGGGCGGTTGGAGGTAATGATCGTTGCGTGGTGCTCATAACGGCTCATGATGATATCGGCGAGTTCGTCGCCGGCCCCTTGGGGTAAACGGCGCAAGAACAGATCGTCGATGACCAGCAGATCGGCTCCAACAAGTTCGGTTCGGTGCTTTTTCCAGTTTCCAATCTCTCTGGCTTCAAGAATGCCGCCGATAAAGTCGTTGGCGTCGCGGTAGACAACCCGATAGCCCCGCTCGACGGCCAGCAGGGCCAGAGCTTTGGCAATGTGGCTTTTCGCCGTGCCGGGCTGACCAACCAGAAGAATGTCTTCCTTAGCGTCGATAAATTTGAGCGCGCCAAGCTCAAGACATTCGCGTTTTGGCAGCTTCGGATTGTAACTCCAGTCGATGTCTTTCAGATATTTCCGCTCGGTCAACCCAGACGCCCGATAACGGCGATTAAGCAGCGTCGACCGGCGCCGATCCAGTTCGTCCTGGACCAGCCAGCCAACACCTTCGATAAAGTCCATCTCGTGGCTGGCCACCTGCAGGGCCCGCGCTTCCAGGGTCGCCACCATGCCGGACAGGAGTAAGCCTTTCAGAGCCTTTTCTAGTTCAGTGAGGGTCATAGCCATTCGTTTCTTCTCCTTGCTGGTTGTTGCTCCGGGCATGCAGCTCCCAGAAGCGTTGATAATCGGCCGCCGGGCGGATTTCCGGCGCTTGCTGCTGTAAATCAATCACGGGCGCCGCACGCGGCGTGGCCGTGTTTTTCAGAATGATCTTGATGATGCGATAGCTCGGACGAGCCTGCGCCAGCGCTAGGCCGCAGACCCGGTCAATGTCGCTTTCGGCATAGGTCTTCACCTGACCGACCAGGCCCCAGAGGATGTGTTGGGCAATGCGCCCATCCCGCGCAAACAGACCATGGGCAAACTTTTCGGCATTCGGCCCGATCTTTTCGATCTTGTTGAACAAGCTTGCCGTTTCCCGCGACGGATTGAAGATCCGGTCACCTGACGCAAAAACGGCGCGCCCTTTGACTTGGGTCCGCTCATGGCGCCGGACGACATCGCCCTTCAGATCCAGGATCACAATCTCATCCACATAGATTCGGACCCGCACCGGCAGATAAAGCAACGCTGTCGGTGCCGAGTAATAGCTGCCCTTCACCTGCACCATGCCGCTATCGTCAACCTTCCGTTCCTCCTCTACGAAGACCCGGAACCCAGCCGCCGGCAATGGCAACAAATGCGGCTTCTCCTCAAGGTACATGGCTTGCACCTGACGCTTCTTGCGCCCATGGATGCGCGGCGCCGCCCAGCGTTCTTCCCAGTGTGCCAGCCATTCGTTTTGTTTCTCGATTGTTTCGAACTTCTTGCCCTTCAGCGCCGTATCCTGGGTATGCTGAATGGCGCGCTCGACGCTGCCTTTCCGGTTCGGATCCCGCACTCGGCATGGCTGCGGAACCACACCGTAATGTGCTAAAACAGCCGCATAGACCTTGTTCAGTTCCGGTTCATACAGATCCGGCTTGATCACGCCTTCCTTCAAATTGTCGAGCACCACATATTTCGTACAGCCGCCAAAAGCCCGGAAGGCCTCCTCGTGCAATTTCGCCCATGTCTCCTGGCTCGTTTTCCACACCACCTTGCGAAACGACTTGCCGGAATATTTGAGCGTCATCACAAACAGATAGGGCTTCTTCCATTTGCCGTTCGACAGCAGCGTCGGCGCCCCTTCGCCGTAATCCACCTGCGCTTCCTCCCCGGGGCCGTATTCCAGAAAGTCAAAGCGCTCAGGATTTCGCCGTTTCAGCCCCTTCACAAACCTTTGCACCGAGCTGTATTTGTGGCTAAACCCTTGCATCTCCACCAGATCCTGGTAGATCGACATCGCATTCCGTCCCAAATCGACCTGCGCCTCTATCCATTTCCGATGCGGCACACATTGGCTCACCGACAGCGTCAAAACGGCGGCCAGAGCCGGTCGACAGGGTGGGTGGTTTTGAGTTCCATCGCCCTCAGAGCCGGTCGACGGGGGTGGTACGTTTTGACCCTCCTTGCCTTCGGAGCCGGTCGACGGGGTGGTACGTTTTGCTTCAGTCTCGGCAACCTTTTTGATTGCCGAACGATGCGCGCCTGTCACACGTGCAATTTCTCGGTGCGATAGGCCCCGCTCCAACAGTGTTTTTATCGTTGTTTTGCGTTCTTCACTCAAGACGTTCACTTTCCGCTCCCTGTTAGTTGAGAGCTTTAGTTTACGTCTTGCTACCAGCCGACCCTACGCCTTCAGGGCCTCGTTTCCGTGGTACGTTTTACCCCGTCGACAACTGGTACGTTTTGCCCGTCGGCCGGGGTCGGCGGCTTGGGTTAGAAGGGCACGTCCAGCTTGGTCGGGGGATGCTACTTTCTCCAGCAATTTGCCATCGGCTTCGGCGTTGCTGCGGGGACGGGACGGGTCGGACAGGGCTTGATAGCGCGCGGTTTGGACTTCGCGGGCTGCTATTACGCGGGCGGCGACGATTGCGCTGTCGACGACAAGAGATTGTTCCAAGCGGAGCAACAGGCATCAACGATCTCGTCGTAAGTGTGGAAGATCCTGCCGGCGAGATAATTTTGGCGGAGGTAGCCCCAAATATTCTCCTGGGCATTGAGCTCAGGATAATAGGCCGGCAAGCGCAGCAACGTTATGTTTGGCGGAACCATCAGGCGACCGCCTTCTTTGTGCCAACCAGCGCCGTCGATGATGATGACAGCATGTGATGTATCGGAGATATGCGCGCTGATCTCTTTAAGATGTAGGTTCATCGCCTTGGTGTCTGCGTAGGGCGGAACAAGAGCTACCCCCGTACCTCGCCCACGTATGAGCCGCGACCAACGCCACCCCAATGCCTATATCTTTGGCGCTGTTTGTCCTGCGCGGGATAAAGGTGTCGCCCTAGTCTTGCCTGACGTTAACACCGATGCCATGAACCGGCATCTTATGGAAATCAGCCGCAACGTTCAGCCCAACGCGCATGCCGTTATCATTATCGACGGGGCTGGTTGGCATAAAGCCATCGATCTTGTTGTTCCCAACAATCCCTCGCTCTTGTGCTTGCCCCCCTACAGTCCAGAACTAAACGCTCAAGAGAACGTCTGGCAATATCTGCGCCAGAACGTACCCCTCCGGCGAAGGCCGCCTAGCAATGTGACGCGATAGCTGATGTCTTAGCGATGCTGCTAGCGCTGGTGTTAGCAGCGCAGCTAGAGGCAGTGTTATGGCGCAGATTCAGATTATCAGCGGCGTAGAGCGCCGGC
>CAIXLI010000156.1 GCA_903920205.1 uncultured Pseudomonadota bacterium | reverse complement strand
GCTATGGCTTCGGCGAAGAGGCCTATCAGATCCTTGGCTCCGGACAAACCCTCAGCGATTTTCACAGTCATGACATTTCTCTCAATGTCAAAGAATGGATCTCCGACGATATAGGGATCACGGTGAAGCTCGAACGCTACGACAACCCGAATTATACGCGTACGGGCATTTCTTTCGGGGTGTTCAAGGAGTTTTAATATGGATAAAAAAGCAGCCGAGTTTATCGCAAAGCTGCTTCGACTTCGTCAGTCCGGCACGCACGGAACGGTCGTGCCGATGCATCGCGCACTTCGGCGCATTAGGCTTGAACCCTCGTCGATTCTCGCCATCATTCTTTTGCCGGTGTTTTTTGATCTTTTGCTATGGGTAAACCTGAAGCCCATCACTGAATTATGGGGGGCCTTCTTTGATTTTTGGATCAGCAAGCTTCATCTTGTGGGGCATGTGTCCTATGCTACGATGAAGATTCTAGGCACCAGCATGCCGATCCCGTTCCCTGACCTGCCAACGACTTTGCCGTCGCACTATGCCGTATGGGGTAATGGGTTAGTCTCTCTGGCGCTTTTGGCGCTTACAAAATTTATTCCCCAGAAGAATTATCTGCCTGCTTCTTATATAGCGCGCGTCGCCCTCATCATCCAAATATCCGCTTCGCTCTATTTTCTGATTAAGCCGGAAAGCCCGCCTTATGAACTTGGGGTTTATATCGAAGGCATACTTACTCTTGGGCTTTACCTGCTTTTACTTTTGTCCCCACTGCTTGCCCTGATTTATTATATTTTTGATTTTCCTTTCTGGCGCAAAGGCGCGGCTACCGCCTTGGTTATTGTTTATTTTATTATCGCGCTGCCCTTTCAATATATGCTTCACGCGTTGATTATTAGCTCGGTCAGCATCTTATTTATGCCGGTTCTCTATCTGTTGTTCGGCGCGTTGCTGAACACACTGATGTTCGTCAGCTGGTATGTGTGGGCCATGACATGGGCGGGCAAAACGGATAAATCATCCTTCACGGACTAGTGGTTTGCGTCATCCCTTTTCACAGGGCTGGCTTATTTTTCCAGAAATATTGCGGGGGCATTTTTGTGCCGGAGAGACTCCTGAGCCTTCACATGGAGTGTGAATGGCTATCAATCCCACCTCTATCGCCCTGATTTGACAGATATCAAAACAAGAGCTCCCAATAAAGGTACAAGCACACTCACCTGCGCCGATTTGCAAAATATACTTCATTTATTTGAGGAATAGAAACTAATGGCCTCTCGCTTAACGCGCCGCTGTCACAAGACATCGCCCCCTTTATTGTCCGGCTTGTCAAACAAGAGACGTAAAGCTGGCGTGCGGTTGTGCCCGTTATGCTAGGGCTTGCGCTCAAAGTTGCGCTCGTGACCATTATCGCTCTCATCCTAGTGTACACGGTCAGGCACTACATCTTTACCCTTAATCGCCTGTTTGGCCGACAACGACATCCTTATATCAATATCGACACGGCGACATGGCCAACCGTAACCGTTCTTGTTGCGGCTCATAATGAAGAGGCGGTTATCGCCCACTCTCTGGAAGCTCTTTTGCAGGTTTGTTATCCCACCGATAGACTGAAGATTATGGTCGTTAATGACCGTTCCACCGATCGCACACGGGAAATCGTTGACGATTTCGCCGCGCAATTTCCAGGACGTATTACCCCTTTTCATCGGGTTAACGGCATTCCGGGCAAAGCGCCCGCGCTGAAAGACGCGACGCAGCTCGTGGATAGCGACGTCATTATCGTTTTTGATGCCGACTATATTCCTGGTCGTGGCCTTATCAAGCAGCTTGCGGCTCCATTTTTTGATCCGGAAGTCGGGCTTGTCATGGGGCGCGTCGTTCCCATCAATACCGGACATAATTTACTGACGCGCCTTCTTGATCTCGAACGTGCAGGCGGATATCAGGTCGATCAGCAGGCGCGCATGAATCTGAATTTGGTTCCACAATATGGTGGTACTGTCGGCGGCGTACGAAGAATGGCGCTGGAAAATGTCGGGGGCTGGCTGGACGATACGTTGGCAGAAGATACTGATCTGACCTGCCGCGCCATTCTTAAAGGGTGGAAATCCGTCTATCAGAACCGCTCGGAATGTTACGAGGAGGTTCCCGAAACATGGCCTGTCCGTATACGCCAGATCGCACGATGGGCAAAAGGCCATAATCAAGCGCTTCATCGCTATGCTTTCTCTTGCCTGAGCAATCGCAACCTTCCTTTGCCTGAAAAAGTAGATGCTCTGCTCTTGCTCGGCATTTATGCCATGTCACCGGTTCTCGTGACCGGTTGGGTTTTGGCTGTTGTTTTATTTTATAGAGGCGAAAGCACTCTTATCGCCGCACCTATGGCCCTGATGATGATCATAGCCTTCGGCGCTGTCGGCAATAGCGCGGCATTTTTTGAAATAGCTGCCGCCGTTTATCTGGATCGTGGGTCGCGTCGAATTCGTCTTTTGCCCTTTAACTTTTTTACCTTTTTGATCAGCACGGTCACAGTTTCAAACGCCTCCTTCGCGCAAATTATAAGCGGCCCGCGCGCAAGCCAGGTCTGGGAAAAGACCCCCCGTTTCAGAAAAACAAACTTTAAAGCTGTGGGGGGATAGCCATGTGGATAGCTATTTTTCTGATCATAGCTCTTTGTCTGTTTTTGCTTCCACTGGTTCCTGGTCTGAGAGAGATGGCCCATGCGACGGACGCCCAACCTCTTCAGGTTGTGCGGACCTACGACACCGACATCACCCATTTCGCAATCAAATTTAAGGCATGGTTGGAAAAGAATTTTGGTGACTTCCTTGCCACTCAAAATAACCCCGCGCTGGAAAATGCGGAAGGAACGCTGCAAGACAAAACCGCCTATCAAATTATTGGCAAAGATAGTTCGCCGACTTTTAGTCGCGAAGAGATATACAATACAAGCACACAAAAGCTTATTCTCTCAGCATTCCCTCTGCGGCTGACCGAGAGTATGCTTTTTGAGGGTGAGGTTTATGGCGCGGATGTCATACATACGGCTACGCACAGCCAGTTCCGCGCTTTGCTGGCCGAGGGCGACATCCACCTCGGCGAAGGCTGCACCGTTTTGCGCTGGATTCACAGTCATGGCTCGATAAGCGCGGGTGTCGGGTGCCGTCTGTTCGGACGCGCTTCTGCGGACAAGCTTATAACTTTAAGCGGTGGGTGCCAGTTTGAACGGCTTAACGCCGCCACAATTTTGTTTGGAAAAAAAACTCCTGCCGTTTCTCAGGCCACTGTCTCCCTGACGCCCTTGGCAGGATTGCCCAATGTTAAGGATCAGTTTCAACGGCGCTGGTTGATCGATGGCGATCTTGAAATTCCTGCCTATTGTTCCTTCGATGGCGACATCGTGGCGAGTCACTCTATTCGTATAGGACTCGGCTCGCGCCTTATCGGAAACCTAAAGAGCAATCAGGATATGGTTCTTGCCGATGGCGTCCATATCGACGGAACCATTGTCAGCTCTGGAGACATCCACATCGGAGCCGATTGTCGCGTAACAGGGGCTGTTATTTCTGAGAAAACAATTTGGGTTTGCGCCGGATCCATCATCGGCACGCAAGCCTTGCCGACAACCATGACCTCCCTCAACATGCATATCGCCTGTGGCGTCACGGCGCATGGTACAGTCTGGGCCGACGACAGCGCAAGTGTACTGTCCGATGCTCGGGTGTACGCATGAAACGGTTAGTTCTTTTTATGGCGTTTCTTATCTTGAGTCCTGCTTTGGGGCATGCGCAGACGCTGGATATGTCCGGTTATCAGGAGCCGAATGGTGCCATTACGACCAAATTTCACGGAGATACGGTCGACCCTTATTTTGCCACGGATGCTTTGCTGATTGCCAAAACAAGCGGCATGAACATTGATGTCCCCGCCAAAGCATGGATCGCATGGGCTTTATCCATACAAAACTCCGACGGCCTCTTCAACCGCTACAAGCGCGATACAAATGGCGCATGGCATAGTTATGCGGGCGCGGATGCCGATGACTCCATGCTCGCGCTATGGCTGGAGCTTCTTTATCGGATGTCGCCTGCCAACGGTTTGCCCAAAGAATGGCGTCAAAGCGTGCACAAGGCCGAAACTCAGCTTCAGGCGCTGTATGACCCGGAGCAGGGCATCTATCTTATTTCAAAAACTTTGCCGACCGGATTGTTGATGGACAATGTTGAAATATATGCTGCTTTTAAGAATATCGCGCACGATCAAAATCGTATGGGCATGCCGATCAAAGCTTTGATGTCTGCCTATAAGGCGTGGTGCCTAAAACAAAATATTCTAAACATTTTCAAACAAACAAACTCTAACGTCTTTCGCGTGACCACCCAAACAAGAACCGAGAACGCATTCTATCCTGATCAAGCGGCACAAATATTTCCCTTGCTCTATCACATGCAGGACAAGAGCGAGTCGGTTCTTACCTATCGCGCATGGGTTCGCGCCAATGGCAAAGAATGGTTCAAGCAAATCAACGATGACTATCCGTGGGGTCTGATCGCGATCACGGCTCTCAACATGGGCGACGCCAGCAGCGCGGCTTGCTGGCAAGCGTCGGCAGAGGCCATGCGATACGGCGCACACTGGAATGTTCTCGAGGAATCGGCGTTACAACAGGTCAAATGGCGGCTCGACGTTCGTCAGGACAATAGTGTCCCCTGTACAGGAAAGGATTTCCTATGAGCAATTTAAAAAAGATATTGATGGTCATGGGAACTCGACCCGAAATTATTAAAATGGCTCCCGTCTATCACCAGCTTAAGAAAAACAATATGCAGCCGATCCTTCTGCACACAGGGCAACACACCACTATGGCGACCGTATTGTACGATCTTTTTGACATCGTTCCCGATGTTACGATCGACCTCACGCGTGTGCCTGCGGAATTAGGAAGAGAGGATTTTCCCATAACAAAATCATGCGGATTAGCTTCGCAAAGCAGTCAATTGCTGCAGAAAGTTTCCGATATTATGGCGTGCGTCGATCTTTCGCTTGTTCTGGTGCATGGTGACACCAGCACTGCGCTGGCGGCGGCCATGGCCTCTTTTTACCAGCAATGTCCTATCGGGCATGTCGAGGCCGGTCTTCGCTCACACAGTGAATACAACCCTTTCCCCGAAGAAATGAACCGCGTTCTGATCGCTCGCATGGCGCGTTGGCATTTTACGCCGACAGCCACAACCCGACAGAATTTGTTGGCAGAAGGTATTCCTGACTCGCACATACACGTTGTCGGCAACAGCATCGTTGAAGCCGCCCAGTTCGGTGCCGCCAAACTAGCCGCTAAGCAGCGAGGAAAGGTAAGCGATACCCCTGACCTTATCGATAGACTAACCCCACAGCTTGCCGATAAGAAAATGGTTATGGTTACGGTGCATCGCCGCGAAAACCAGGAAATAAATATTACACTTATTGCTCAAGCCGTGGCGGATATGATGCACAAGCATCCAAATATATTTGTCGTATGGCCTGTGCATCCAAACCCTGTCGTCCAAAAAGCGGTTCACGGTGCTTTAAGCGATTTGCCTGAAACGATTGCAAACCGACTTTATCTTACCGAGCCTTTGGACTATCCGGTATTGCTGTGGATGCTGAAGCATGCGTGGCTTATTTTGACCGATTCCGG
>CAIXLI010000155.1 GCA_903920205.1 uncultured Pseudomonadota bacterium | reverse complement strand
TGACCGCCTTGGCATCCAGATTCCTGATTTGAAAAAGCCTGTAGGTTTGCTGTCGGGAGGCCAACAACAAGCCGTCGCCATCGCCCGCGCCGTTTTGTTCAACCCTAAAGTCTTGCTGCTGGACGAACCCACGGCAGCCCTCGCCGCGCGCGAGGTTGGGCAAGTGCTCGACCTTATCCGCCAGCAAAAACAGCAAGGCCGCATTGTCATCCTCGTCAGCCACCGCCTCAACGACGTCTTCGCCGTCGCTGACCGGATTGTGGTGATGAAACAGGGCAGCATCAAGAACGATACGCCAACCAGCGATACGACATTGAGTCAGGTTGTGGAGAATATTGTGGGGTAGAGATGCCTCCACCGTCATCCTAAACCGTTTGCCTGCATAACCTTTTGCGCTTAACGCCCTCATCACCTCCGCATGTTATGCACGCATGCCCATAATTTGATTTGACAAGCTCCGTTATAAGGAACAGTGTTATGGGCATATATTCATAACTAAATGCAAGAGCATCATGGCAAGGCCGAGAAAATGCAGACACATAAGGCTTAATCCTGTTTCCCGCTTTTACAAGCCGCAGGGTATCCCTATGCGTCAGCTTCGCATTATCTCGCTTAAGGACGAAGAGTTGGAAGCCCTGTCCCTTGCCGATGGCAAGGGGTTGGAACATGAAGCCGCCGCCGCTCTTATGAATATATCGCGCTCGACGTTTTCGCGGATTCTGGCGCAAGCCAGAAATTCCGTAACGACAGCCCTTGTCGAAGGCGCGGCGCTGAAGATCGGGGGCGGAGATTTTCATCTCGTCGCCGGAGAAAACGAGGAAGAATCATCTTCTCTCACCATGAAAGGAACACACAATGCCAGCACATGACAAAACAGGTCCTCTCGGAACAGGCCTTATCGGGCGCGGTAGAGGCGGGTGCCAAGACAAAACTTCCCCCTCCCCCGCCAAAGAATTCGGCAGAGGAGAATGTGGGGGCAGAGGACGAGGCCGTGGGCGTCGTTGCTGCCAAACCGACAGTCAGGAGCAATCCGCGTCTGCGCCGGAGGAGGAAGCCTCTTTTCTGAAAGAACGCATTGCCACGCTGCAAACGCGGCTGGATGCCTTGACGAAAAACAAAAGCGGGACATAATTCCCGCGATGAGCATAAATTAAAAAGACAACCAATGACCTTGGAGGTGTTCCTATGACTATGCCCGTTTTTCGCGGTCGCGCTTTAGTCTCCACGATGATGGCGTGTGGGTTTATGGGACTTGTCTCCAGCGGACTCGTCCTTTACGCCTCGCCATCGGGTCGCGCCGCACGCGACCTAAAGTGGGATTTTCTGTCCCTCGACAAGTGGGAATGGCGCGACCTTCATCTGACTTTCGGCCTTCTGTTTCTCCTGACAGGACTGTTCCACCTCTGGCTTAACATCACGCCACTCGTGAACTATGTGCGACAAAGATTTGTGGAGCAATCGACACAAAGCGTGTCGTTCCGCTGGCGCTTGGAACCAGTGCTTGCTCTTTCCTTCGTTGTCATGCTCGTCATATTCTCCGTTAAAGACATACCGCCAATAAGTTATATCGCCGACCTGCGCGACTTTCTTATGGATTATTGGAAATCCGCCTCAAGAACAGGCGACTAAACGAGAATTTTTTCGCGTTACCTCTCTCCACTAAGAATGGATTCTGCAATGTCCCATCGTCTTTCCTCCGTAATTCTTGCCGTTTGCCTTGTTGGTTTTCTGTTTGCCATCCCCCCTCATAGCGCCCAAGGACAAGCCCTCGCGCCTTCGGCACTGCAAGACGAGGTTCCCTTGATGAAGGCAAGCGACCTGCACTCTCTTGCCAAAACAAAAGAGCGGTTTCTTCTTGTGGATGTCCGGCAACCGGAAGAATACGCCCAAGGGCACATTGACCACGCCATCCTTCTGCCCCTCGATAGCTTAAAGGATCGCTATCAGGAACTGCCGAAAGGCAAGAAGATCATTGTGTATTGCCACTCTGGAAAAAGAAGTGCCCAAGCGGTTTCGTTTTTACGCGCACAAGGATATACCCACGCCGTCAGCCTTTCCGGCGGTTACACAGAATGGTTGAATGCGCCGATGTAGTTTGGCTTTGGCGATAGATGCTTTCTTTTCGTTCCTTAAACACAGGAGATACTTATGACTAAAGATTACGCCTCCATTACCAGCGACATCAGCGCCTACACGGGCGAATTACGCAAACTGATCCCCGATGTTATGCAGGGCTTTGGCAACATGGCCAAGGCCGCGACCAAAACGGAAGCTCTGGACGAAAAAACGAAGGAACTTGTCGCGTTAGCCTTGGGCGTCGCCGCCCATTGCGACGGCTGTCTCGGTTTTCACACCAAGGCTTTGGCGAGACTTGGCGCGACACGCGCCGAAGTGGCGGAAACGCTCGGCCTGGCGGTTTACATGGGCGGCGGCCCCTCGTTAATGTATGCGGCAGACGCCCTTAGGTCGTTCGACCAGTTCCAGCCCGACAGTTCCGCCCCGACGGGCTGCGCCCCTACTGGTTGCTGCGGTTGATCGGTCGTCTTCGCCGTCGCTGACCGGATTGTGGTGATGAAACGGGGCAGCATCAAAAACGATACGCCAACCAGCGATACGACGTTGAGTCAGGTAGTTGAGAATATTGTGGGGTAATTTGTCTTTTATCTCGATGGCTCTTTTTGCGCCGTGAACGCCGCTGAATTTGCTGAGAAAAATATTAGCGTGATAGCCCCGCGCAAAGGGGTGTTTTTTGTTCCTTAGAAAAAATCCCGCCCCCAGATAAGGAAGCGGGAAGTATCGTCAGAAATGTCCGCAATGTTTGAAAGATTCACTTCACCATTTTTACCATCAAGTGTCCGCTAATACGTCAAATGCCGCATAGTCAAAACGGTTTTTTTCAATTTTTTTTCTAACTTCTTCACCATGACGTTCACCTCAGGACGTCTTGCCTGCAGCGCAGGAAAATTCAACATAAGCAATAAATCCTTTTCTACTTCTGTATACTTTTGAGCCGCAAAATCTTTCTCTGCCTTTTTAAATTGTTCGTCATCAAGGCTTCCCGCGATTGCCTTGCTCAGCTGCGAATATTTAGGGTTTCCAACATTCTCCGGGTTGCGAACGTTCATCAAATTACAAAAAGCCCCGGCACTATTGCCATCTTTTTGCCCTTGGCATGCCAAAGAAAAATGTTGGACATCGTTGTGATACAACGTCGCTTTATATAAACGGCTATACCTCTCTTGACCGACATTGGCAGGGTTTCCGACGAGGAACAAAGCATCCAGTGCTTCGTCATATTTACGGTTCTGATAATCACCCTCTGCTTTATGATACAGATACATATCGGAACGAACCAACTCACGACGGCTTAGTAGAGAGAGAGAACCTGCCGCAGGAGAAGCGACGCTAACGGATGGGTGAACCATCAGCGCACTCGCACCAGCACAAAATAAAGATAAAACTTCACGACGGAACGAAAACATAATAAGAACCCCATTTTTAAATGGTGAAGTTCAATACCGTTGTGAGTATAAGGTTAGAATACAAAAGTGGTAAGCAAAAACTTACGAAGTTAAGGGTTTAATGCTTTTGGGAATATCCCTTAGCCTCCCCAACCCCACCGCCCCCCAATTAAAAAATCGTTAATCCCCCCCTTGAAACGGGGGATGATATGGCTTATCTCCACACCATGCCTGCGGGGACTTTGGGACGAAAGGGCTTGTTCTTTCGAAACAAAATGTCCGCCGCGGATATGAATAGTATGGGCTTATGGCCTTTTAACTTTTAAGGAGATGTCTTATGAAATTCCGCCCCCTGCATGACCGCGTTGTCGTTCGCCGCTTAGAAGGCGATCAAAAGACCGCGGGCGGCATCATTATTCCCGACACCGCCAAGGAAAAGCCCCAAGAAGGCGAAGTCGTCGCTGTGGGTCCTGGCGCACGCGATGAATCCGGCGCGATTGTCGCTTTGGACGTTAAAGCGGGCGACCGCGTATTGTTCGGCAAATGGTCGGGCACCGAAGTCAAGATCGACGGCGAAGACCTGCTCATCATGAAAGAATCCGACATCATGGGCGTCGTCGGCTGCTGCGGCGGTTCGTGCAAGTCCAAGAAGTCCGCTTAATGGGAGACGGGGCTTTTTCGCCCCGCGCTCTATCCTCTTTCTTTCTCATACCAAAGGAAATCCACTATGGCTGCTAAACAAGTCACCTTCGGCGCCGACGCACGCGAAAAGCTGCTGCGCGGCCTCGATGTTCTCGCTAACTCCGTCAAGGTTACGCTGGGCCCCAAGGGTCGCAATGTCGTGATCGAAAAGAGCTTTGGCGCTCCCCGCATCACCAAGGACGGCGTCACCGTCGCCAAGGAAATTGAACTGTCCGACCGCATGGAAAACATGGGCGCCCAGATGCTGCGCGAAGTCGCCAGCAAGGCGAATGACAAAGCGGGCGACGGTACCACCACCGCCACCGTTCTGGCGCAAGCCTTGGCACGCGAAGGCTTGAAAGCCGTCGCGGCGGGCATGAACCCCCTCGACCTGAAGCGCGGCATGGACAAGGCCGTCGAAGTCGTCGTCGAAGACCTGAAGAGCCGTTCCAAGAAGGTTTCGAGCAACGCCGAAATCGCGCAAGTCGGCACCATTTCCGCCAACGGCGACAAGGAAATCGGCGATATGATCGCCAAGGCGATGGAAAAGGTGGGACGCGAATCCCCCATCACCGTCGAAGAAAACAAGAGCCTTGAAACCGAGCTGGAAGTCGTCGAAGGCATGCAGTTCGATCGTGGCTATCTGTCACCTTACTTCGTCACGAACGCGGAAAAGATGCTGGTCGAATTGGAAAGCCCTTTCATCCTGTACCACGAAAGCAAGCTGTCTTCCTTGCAACCTTTGTTGCCTGTTCTCGAAGCGGTTGTTCAGTCGGGCAAGCCTTTGCTGATCGTCGCGGAAGAAGTCGAAGGCGAAGCTTTGGCAACGCTGGTCGTCAACAAGCTGCGCGGCGGGTTGAAGGTCGCTGCCGTTAAGGCTCCTGGCTTTGGCGACCGTCGCAAGGCGATGCTGGAAGACATGGCGGTCCTGACGGGTGGCCAGGTAATTTCCGCCGATCTGGGCATCAAG
>CAIXLI010000154.1 GCA_903920205.1 uncultured Pseudomonadota bacterium | reverse complement strand
TGTCTGACACTAACATCGCAGTTATGCATCGACACCCAGCAATCGGTGAGGACAATATCGGCTCCGGCGGCAGCGGCAATGTCGGCTGTCACATTAATCTTGGCTCCCGCCTTTTGCATGGCGGCAAGCAAAGCGATAGGTGGCGCGAATGCGGGGGGGCAGATGATATCAAGCGTAAAACCGAACATCGGCGCGGCATGCATCCAGCTCGTCAGCACGTTATTATCGCCGTCGCCGAGCCATACGACTTTCTTTCCCAACAAACTGCCCAAACGCTCTTCCGCCGTCATAAGATCGGCGATGACCTGCCCGGGATGCGAAAGATCGGTCAGCCCGTTGATAACGGGGATCGACGCGCCCTCGGCAAGTTCCTGCAATTTATGCGCGGCAAAGGTGCGGATCATAACAATATCGACATAGCGCGACAAAACGCGCCCCGTATCGGCCACGGTTTCGCCTCGCCCCAATTGGATTTCAGCTCCGGTCAGCGTCGTGACCGATCCACCCAATTGGCGCATGCCGACTTCGAACGAGACACGGGTGCGGGTCGAAGGTTTTTCAAACACCAGTGCCAACGTTTTTCCTTCCATCGGACGATAGGCCAGCGGCGCTTTTTTCAATTTATGAGCAAGCGCGATGATCGCTTTGATCTCCCGCGACGGAATCATATCAATGTCGAGAAAGTCGCGGCAGTTTTTATTCTTAGCCATTCGTCTTTTCCTTTCTATATTCCTGCGCAAGCCGCGCATACTGCCCCGAACGCGAACCAAATTGCGCGAGATCTTCGTCCGACAGCTTACGACAAAATTTGGCAGGATTCCCCATCCATAATTCGCCCGAAGCCGCAATTTTCCCCGGAGGCAGCAAAGCCCCCGCCGCAAGCACACATCCACTTTCGACCTTCGCCGCATCCATCACGGTCGCCTTCATGCCGATAAAGGCATTACTTTCCACAGTGCAGGCATGAAGCAACGCCATATGCCCTATGGTAACATCGTCGCCGATCAATGTCGGATGCCCGCCGACGGGAAAATAGCCTTTTGCAATCCCTTCTAGCTCATCGCTGGCAACATGAATGACCGTGCCGTCTTGGATATTCGTTCGTTCGCCGATGCGGATTTTGTTCGTGTCACCCCGAACGACGCACCCAAACCACACGGAACTCTCCGCCCCAATTTCAACATCGCCGATAATAACAGCCCCTGGCGCGATGAAGGCGGTTGGGTGAATCGTGGGCATGATGCCGCGATAAGGGAGAAGGACGGGAGTGGACATAATAAACATAAGGCCGGAGGAACCAACGACAGAATGATAGCCCAAAAACAAAACGGGGGAAACTTTCGTTTCCCCCGTTTGTATCGAATACAAAACCGCTTAACGCTTGCTGAACTGGAAGCGTTTGCGGGCTTTGGCGCGACCGTACTTTTTGCGTTCAACGACGCGAGCGTCGCGGCGCAGGAACTTGGCGACCTTAAGCGGGGCGCGCAATTCCGGTTCGAAATAGGTCAAAGCCTTAGAGATTCCGTGCTTCACAGCACCCGCCTGCCCCGACAAACCACCGCCGACAACGTTCACTTCGACGTCGAACTGGTTGGCGCGGTCGGCGACAGCGAAGGGCTGGTTGACAATCATCTGCAGTACAGGACGGGCGAAGTAAACCTCGACCGCACGACCATTGACGGTGATCTTGCCTTTGCCGGGCTTGATCCACACGCGGGCGATGGCGTTCTTACGCTTGCCGGTAGCATAGGCGCGACCGAACTTGTCGACCTTCTTTTCGTGCTTCGGCGCTTCTTCGGCGGCGGCAACAACGACGGGAGAATCGACAACGGCCTTTTGCGCCGCTGCTTGTTCCTTGACGGCGGCTTTAATGCCGGTGAGGCTGGATGTTTTACGCGGTGTAGCCATGGACTTAGGCCCTCTTATTCTTGCTGTTACGGGCGGCGAAATCGATCTTCACCGGATTCTGCGCGACGTGGGGATGTTCCTCGCCCTTATAGACTTTAAGGTTGCCAACCTGACGGCGACCCAACGGGCCACGCGGCATCATACGTTCGACAGCCTTTTCGATCACGCGTTCGGGATGTTCACCCGCGAGGATATGAGCACGCGTACGCGCCTTGATCCCGCCCGGATGTCCCGTGTGGTAATAGAAATTCTTGTTTTCCGCCTTGTGGCCGGTCATCTTGACCTTCTCGGCATTGATAACGATCACGTTATCGCCGCAATCGACGGAAGGCGTAAAGGTTGGGCGGTGTTTGCCGCGCAGCAGCGTGGCGATGGCAGCGGCCAGACGGCCTAAAATGACGCCGTCGGCATCGACGACGACCCACTGCTTCTTAACATCTTGGTGCCGCAGATCAAAGCTGATGCTTTGAACGCTTTTGGCGACGCGAATTTTTCCGGACATTGGTATCTCCCTAGTTAGGGGCGCTTTGTACGAATTGAAGGGGGCACGAGTCAACCAAATAAAGCATAATTGAGGGGTTTTTGTGCGTGGTATTCAGATACCGCTTTTGCTGCGCCTTATTTTCCTATCCGATTACACTTGACAAACAGGGTCGATTTCACGACATTGCGCCCCTTCCTGCCCTTCTTAAGGGTCGATGGGGTTTCGCGGCTTTGTGCCGATCAAGAATTTAGGATAAATGCCATGGCTAAAACAAAGAACGATATCAAGCTGGTCAGCTCTGCGAACACGGGCTTTTTCTATGTAACCAAAAAGAACCCCAAGAACAACACCAACAAGCTTGAACTCAAGAAATACGACCCCGTCGTGCGCAAGCATGTCGTGTTCAAGGAAGGTAAGATCAAGGAAAGCAAGAAGTCGTAAGCTTCTTACTCTCCTTTATATATCTGCCGTGCAATGGGGGCACTTGGTCGCCGCAACGGGAATCTTCGACACGCAGCGCGGGCAATCTTTCGTCGCAGCGGGCGCTTTCGGCACAAGCTTGGCGACCTGACGCACGATGATAAAGATTACAAACGCGACAATCGCAAAATCGATGACGTTATTCAAAAACACGCCGTAATTTAGCGTCGGTGCGCCCGCCGCTTTTGCCGCCGCCAACGTGTCATAATGATTGCCGTTCAGTGCGAGGAACAAACCTGAAAAGTCGACCTTGCCCATCAACAGGCCGATAGGCGGCATCAAAATATCGCTGACCAAAGAACTGACGATCTTGCCGAAAGCCGCGCCGATGATAACGCCAACCGCCAAATCGACCACATTGCCGCGAGCGATAAAATCCCGAAAATCTTTTACGACGGACATCACCATACTCCTCTACGTGTTTATGATCTTTTGGAGGTATCAAAAACCTGCGATTCTGGCAATGCCGCGCCGCAGAAGCATCGGGTAACATTATGTCGCCAAACTTGACTTCCCCTCAGCGAGAATTTCCCTATTGTAACATCATCCTCTACTAACCAAGCGAGTAATCTTATGTGTGGCATCGTTGGAATGATCGGCTCTCGGCCTTCTTCACCCCTTCTCCTGGACGGGTTGAGGCGGCTGGAATATCGCGGTTATGACAGCGCAGGGCTAGCCACCTTGGTTAACGGCAAGATCGACACGCGCCGCGCAGAAGGCAAACTCGACTCTCTGGCGCAACGGCTTCACGAACAGCCTTTGGCAGGCAATGTCGGAATCGGTCATACGCGCTGGGCAACGCATGGAAAACCAACGGAAACCAACGCGCATCCCCATGCCACGGATATTGTCGCGGTCGTGCATAACGGCATCATCGAAAATTACCGCGCCTTGCGCGACGAGCTGGAGAAAAAAGGCTGCGTCTTTACCTCGGAAACAGACACGGAATCCATCGCGCATCTTATCAGCGACTATCTGCGCCAAGGCATGACGCCGCAACAAGCGACCGCCGTCGCGCTGAAACGTCTTGAAGGTGCGTTTGCCATCGGCGTTATCTTCGCGGGATACGACAACCTATTGATCGGCGCACGGCGCGGAAGCCCGTTGGCGCTGGGCTATGGCGAAGGGGAAATGTATCTGGGCTCCGACGCTTTGGCGCTGGCTCCTTTGACCAACCGCATCGCCTATCTTGAAGAGGGCGATTGGGCGGAACTCTACGCCGATAAAGTCGTTATTCACGACGCCGACGACAAGATCGTCGAGCGCAAAATCCATATCACCGCCTTGTCGGGAGCCATGATCGGTAAAGGCCAATACCGCCACTTCATGCTCAAGGAAATTTTTGAGCAGCCCGCCGTAATCGGCGACACGCTATCGACCATGGTAGCACCGGACGACACTCTAACGATGCCCCCCCTGCCCTTCGATTGGAAAAATGTGC
>CAIXLI010000153.1 GCA_903920205.1 uncultured Pseudomonadota bacterium | reverse complement strand
TCATCGGTCGGCTTGGAGGTTGGACGGGCTATTATAAACCTCCGGGTCCAAAGATCATGCATCTCGGCCTCATACGCTTCGATGCCATCAAAGAAGGTTGGCTCTTGGCAAATGGCTCAGAAAATGTGTGAATCCCGTAGCGCGGGGAGGGGGGAGTTGCCTAAGGGCAATATTTCTGAATTACGCGCCGTGTTGCCACAAGATTGATCGCCGCCCCACCCCGCCTACTTCTTCTTCCCAAACGTAATCGCCATAAACTGTAAATCGTCGTGACGGTTGATCAGCAACAATAAAGGCCTACCGTTCTTTTTGGCTTGCTTGACCTGTTCGGACAGTTCTTTTGGCTTTTTCACCTCTTGCTGCCCCGCTTCGCTGATGACATCGCCTACTTGGATGCCTTGATCGGCGGCGATTCCCTCGGGGGCGACCGAAGTCACAACAACCCCCGACACGCCTTTCTTAATCTCAAAACGCGTGCGCAGGGCATCGGTCAGGGGTGCAGCCGATAAACCCAAATCATCCACCTTTTCCGCACCAGTAGGGGCAGCGTGAGGTTTGTCCTTTGGGTTTTCTTCCTCGTCGTCGGTTTCTTTAGAGGAAAGCTCGCCAACTTTGACCTTCACCGTAAGGCTTTGGCCCTTGCGGACTATCCCGATATCCACGGTTTTATCGACATCCGTTTCCGCGACCATCAAAGGAAGGCGGTGCATGTCGGGAACGTCCTTGCCGTCAAAGCTGACAATAACGTCGCCCGCCTGAATCCCCGCCTTGGCGGCAGGGCTGTCCGGCGAGGCGCTGGAAACCAAAGCGCCGCGCGGTTGCCCAAGATTAAGCCCGTCGGCGATTTCTTGCGTCACGCTTTGAATGCGTACGCCCAGCCAGCCGCGGCGAATATGCCCGTTGGATTTCAACTGTTCGACAATGTTCTTGGCCAAAGACGAAGGAATAGCGAAAGCCAGCCCGATCGATCCGCCGGAAGGCGAGATAATCGCCGTGTTGATGCCAACGACATTGCCGTCCATGTCGAACATAGGCCCGCCCGAATTGCCGCGATTAATCGGCGCGTCGGTCTGCAAGTATTCGTCATAAGGCCCTGAATTGATGTCGCGTGCGCGTGCGGAAATAATCCCCGCCGTAACCGACCCGCCAAACCCATAAGGGTTGCCGATAGCCAAAATCCAATCGCCCACCCTCACCTTGTCGCTGTCGCCAAATGAAACGGCGGTCAGCGGCTTTTTCGTTGTTACTTTTAGCAAAGCCAGATCGGTCTTCTTGTCGCTGCCGACAATGGTCGCCGATAAATTGGTGTCGTCTTGCAAGATGACGTTGATCTCATCTGCGCCGTCGATGACATGATAATTGGTGACGATATAGCCCGAAGCGTCGATCACAAATCCTGAACCCAGCGCGGTTGCTTTACGCTTGCGCGGCGATTCCTGCCCATGTTGTTTTTGCATGAAGTCTTTAAAGAAATCCTCGAAAGGAGATCCAGGAGGCAATTGCAAATCCGGCAACCCCTCAACCCCGTCTTTGGCGTTCAGCGTCTGCGAGGTCGAAATATTCACAACGGCGGGCAAAAGCTTCTCCGCCAAATCCGCAAACCCCTGCGGCCCGCTTCGCGCCCAAGCCGGAGCGGGAACCGCCAACGCCAAAACAAAAAAACAGACCAACATCCTGCCAAAAAAACGTGCAAGAATCCTCATGTCCATAACCTCGTACGCAAAAGTGGAAAGTTATTCGAAAGACTACACCCCAATGTGACACTTTTATGGCACGTTTCAAGGGGGGGCGCAGGGGGGGGGGCTATTTGATAAACAGGATCAACCTTCTGACACTTTATCGTCATTCTGCAAAAGTCGCTTTTTTTGCTCTTGCTTGCAAAAAATGCGACTTTATGGGGGGGCCCATTTGGTTTCTTGGTGCAAGAATTGCCGAATCGCTTTGGGCAGCTTAAATCACGCTAACCTTAAAATCCTCGATCACAAGATTGGCGAGCAATTTTTCCGCCATCTGCTTGGCGGCCTCAATAGCCTTGGCGCTGTCGGTTTCCGCCAGATCGAGCTCGATCACTTTTCCCGCACGCACGTCGCCGATGCCGCTGAATCCCAAATTGCCCAAAGCATGGCCTATCGCCTTGCCCTGAGGATCAAGGACGCCGTTCTTCAACATCACATCAACGCGTATTTTCATTATGGTTTCTCGCTTTCAGGCACTAGGGCTGTAATTTCAGGCATAATGCCCAAACGGCGGGCAACTTCCTGATAGGCTTCTTCGACGCGGCCAAGATCGCGGCGGAATCGGTCTTTGTCCATCTTTTCGTTCGTCTTAACGTCCCACAACCGGCAATTATCGGGGCTGATCTCGTCGGCGAGAATGATATGCAATTCGTCATTGTCCCACAGCCGCCCGAATTCCAGCTTGAAATCGACCAGCTTCAACCCGATGCCAAGGAAAAGGCCGGAAAGATAATCGTTGATGCGCAGCGACAAAGACATGATCTCGTCAATTTCCTGTGGGCTTGCCCAGCCAAAGGCGGTGATATGCTCGTCCGACACCATCGGATTGCCCAGCTCGTCCTTCTTATAATAAAACTCGACGATGGAACGGGGCAAAACGGTGCCTTCTGGAATTCCCAAACGCTTGGACAGCGACCCTGCGACGATATTGCGGATCACGATATCAATAGGAATGATCTCGACCTTGCGGATCAACTGCTCGCGCATATTCAGGCGTCGCATAAAATGTGTCGGCACGCCGATAGCGCCAAGCTTAACCATCAGATATTCGGAAATGCGGTTATTCAACACGCCTTTGCCAGTGATGGTGCCTTTTTTCTGATTATTACAGGCGGTTGCATCATCCTTGAAGTACTGCACAAGGGTTCCGGGCTCGGGGCCTTCGAACAAGACCTTGGCCTTTCCTTCAAAAATGCGGCGACGGCGGCCTATGCGAAAGTTCATATCTTAATACCAAGGGAAAAAACTCCGCCCAGCGGACGAAGGGTACGCGTTATATAGCAAGCTTGTCCTTTGAAAACAATGTTGCTGATCGTTGAACAAAAGGACCATGAAAAGCGCTTAATGTATTGATATATAAGCGCCATTCCGTAACCAAAGAGGGACGTCTATCCTGGGCCAATTCCTGTTAAAACACGTTCCCAAGCTGGAATGGGACGCGGACGACCAGATGAACATCGGGGGCATCGTTCGTCACGCCCGCCTCGACATTAAAGTTAATGCTTGTCGTCGGCGTAATGGCGTGGGAAAGGCCAAAAGTCAGGGCCCCCACTTGAGAAGTGCCGCTATTGGTGTCGAACGCCGCTCCCGATGACAAATTGATCGAGCTCTGAATCGTCGGGAAGACATAGCTGTGTTTGTAGCCGAGCGAGAATGACGTATCCTGATTGATGGAAAATGCCATGCCTACCAAGGCGTTAACGGCATCGCCCGGGTTGACACGCCCGACATGTGTCCCGCTAAAATTACGGTTGATGTCGCGCGGCACGTCGTAAACATAACCGATATTGCCAAACAATACGGCGGGATCGCTGACCTTGATCGCGGTGACGCTGGCCTCGACGGTTTGGAATCCCGTTCCGGTCGGCAACCGTGTGGCGATATTGCTGGCGTTATAGGGAATATCATAGGGGCCATCGGCGTTGTTGGCTTTGTAACGCAGGTTGCCAATCAGGAACGGCCACCCCTGCGTGCCGTTATTCAGCTGATAGGCAAGGCCGACATCAATATCGCCAAGATCCGCGCCTTCCAGCGAGGTCGTTTGAACGGCGTGCGTCGTCGTATCGGTATTCGTCAGGGCATCGTTGCGATAGACAAAAGGCGCGTGAACATCGGCTTCGAGCCTGTTCGTAAGGCCGAGCCTCAAGCGTCCCGTCTCCTGCACAATTTGATGGCGTGCGGTAGTATCGTTGACCGCGCCAACCAAAACGACTTGTGAAAGTTCGACGCCGTTAAAGGTAAAAAGGTTGCGCGTCGTATTTGTGTATTCAAAAGTGTTTTCATAAGTCAGCGAACCCGCCGGAGACAAAATACCTCCCTGACTGGCCAACGCATCAATTTGGGGGCGTGCGGGTTCTTCGGTCCGTGGGGCGGTCAGGGGAGTCATGGACGACGCTTGAACCGTCGGCTGCGGCGCGATGGCATGGCTTGTCTTAGCTTGTTGCGGCGCTGCGGAATAAGTTTTCTCTGAAGATACCGCCACTTCTTTTTTCCTGGGCTCCGTTTTATCTATCGAAGATTCGATAAGTTTTTTTTGTTTCTTAATTTCCTGAGATTGCGCGTCGATCATGCGCTGCTGGTCTTCGATAAGTTTTTCCTGTCGGTTAAGCCGAGACGTAAGCTCTTTGATGTCGCTTTGCACATCGGCTTGCGCGGGCAGGGACGTGAAACACGCAAGAGAAAAAACAAAAAGACACAAGGACGCCAGAGAGGAAAGTTTTTGCATAGCCGTCTCGCTGAATGAGGGTGCAGGAAGAAAAATTTACAAAGGGGTGCTGATCTGTATTTTCCGTTAATGAACGGTTCCTTGTTCTTCCCATCCGTCTTGCGAAGGAAGAATCTACCTAATTTTTATTCTTTTATTTCCTCTATGTAAAGTGCGCCTTTCGAATCACACCATGCATCGGCAAGCCGATGCGGTGTGAACAGGCTTGTTTTAGGATTGTTCTTCAGAAGGTTAGGGGATGCGCGAACACGGCCCCCCGCCACCGCTCATGGCGCGAATTACGCCTGTCGGGAGCTTAGAAACCGAGAGAACGCATCGCCGCGTGTTGTCCCATGGCGGCCTGAGTCGTCGCGTGAACAAAGTTCATGACCGACGAAACGTTTTTCAGAGTCAGCGTTACGTTGACCGATTGCGACAGGTTTGTGTTGCTGCTTGTGTTCATAATCACGCTTGTAGGGGCGCCGCTTGCGGACTGATTCAAAACCGTCGAGCTGTTGCCGCTTGTATCGGTGACGGTCACGCCTTTCCCGTTGTCGATCATTGTGACGTTAAAATTACTCGGGAAGTTTTTGGGCAGCAAACTAGCGTGGGCAGCCGCCTGAAATTGTCCACCAGAACCTGAAGGGGAAATGGTCAGTGAACGGGTGAAAACGGCGACTCCATTCAGGGCGGTCTGTACGTCGACGGCGAAGTTATAAATCAAGCCACTGGGGTCAATGAATCCTCCTCGCATGTCTTGCATTTCGCTCGAAGTAAGGGGCGTCGCTTCAGCAAGGACAATACGTTCCGAAGCCTGAGGTAAAGAAGCATGAGGTAGAGAAGCCTGAGGTAGAGAAGCCTGAGGTAAAGGAGCCTGAGGTAAAGGAGCCTGAGGTAAAGAAGAGACAGTCCGGACGTTTCTTGCCAGTCCTGCATAGTCTGTAAGCGGAAGCGCATCGGCGCAGAACGAGGAATCCAAATCTTGATCCATCAGGTCTTCGTAGTACTCAATGGGCGTTGCGCCGGCAGAGAAAAAAGTTCCCAGTTCAGAAGCTGCAAGTGCCGACAAAGGGAACGCGCAGAGAGCGACGGCCAAAACTAATGCCGATGCGATGATCGTTCTGGCTTTCATGGTGTGCCTCCCGTTGCTGAAACCGCTACCGTGCCGATTTTTGTCGACGATAATATGTCGGATCCCGTCGGCGCGATTTGCCACGATAAGGGCGCGAGTTCCGAAGCCTCGATCCCACTATCGTTTCCGTTGCGAAGTGACACATGCGCACGCGCAAAGCGCCATTCCTTCTGATCGCCGAAGGCCGCGTGCGCCTTCGAAGCGTTGTTAACGACGACAAGGGCGAGGCCGTTCCAAATCTTGGCGAAATCGTCGCGCGAATATTCAGTATTACCGGTATTGGGGTCCCCCACCAGCACGCGCCCACTATCCACGGTCTTGACGACGACGAAATGGTTGTAGCCCTTGTTGTTGACGAGGGCGATAAACGGCATCCTGTGTTTTTCGATCACGTCCTCCGTCATTTTATAGCCCTTGGCTTGCAGCCCATGAGCGTTCAGGTAGTTGCTCATGTCGAGCATCGAAAACCCTTCGCGTCGTATTTTGTCCTGATTGCCGCGCGCAAACATCTCTTCGAAAACGTCTTTTTCAGAAGTGGGGATGCCATAGGCGTATGTAACCAACGTCGCAACCGCCGCCGACCCGCAGCTATAGTCGTAGGCTTGACGTCTGACCGTTTGGAACGGCATGTCGCGCCAGCTAATAATCCCGACGCCGACTGTTTCGCCTTTAGGCCCATTCTCGACCGCAACTGCCCCAAGGCCTTCTTGGCTCGCCGGGGACACAGAAGTCGCGTCAACGCGCACACCTGATTCGCACCCCAAAAGAAGCAAGGCCGAAAGAGCCACCGTCGCGGGGCTAAAAGTTTTGGTCCATCCAGTCATGAGCGCACCGCTCCTATTGCATCATCAAGACGCTAAGACTGACACCGGAGTTGATGACCGAATTGTTGCCCGTATTCATGACGTAGCTGCCAAAGCCGCTGCCGCCAAAATTATTGCCTACGGATATAGGGCCGTTCGTCAGGTTTCCCCCTACGTTCAGGGTGTTGCCCGTGGATGTCGAATCCATAGTTTGGTTGGATGTGACGGTCACAGTCGTGGTCGTCCCCCCCGAACCGCGGTTGACTTCCATATCGCTTGCGCTCAAAGCTCCGACCGACGTGAGAACGAGCGTATCATCACCCGAAGGTGCCGCCTGAGACACGGAGGCAAGAGACAAAGACGCGATAAAAAATAAGAGCGCCGGAAGGAAAGCCAAGCAAAGCGTCCGACGAAATTCTGTGTTGGGAATGCTATTCATTGACCCCTCCACTGGCGCGATAAGCTCGCGCAAAAAAAAACCGAAAGAAGAGAGAACCCGATCCGGCATCGGGATGATGCCGGATCGGGAAACCCTTCGAGGCTTAGTGAATCGTGCCTTGACCAGCGACGTTGGTCGCGTTGATCCCTGCAAAATTCAATCCGGAGTTCAGCCCCACAGTGTAGATGCCGTTTCCAGCTGTGCTGGCCGACAGGCTTCCGGTATAGGCCGAAGCCGATCCACCCGCGCCGCCTGTTCCACCAACGCCGGAGCCTGCAGCGCCGCCGTTAGCGTTTGAGGCAACAGCTCCAGTCGCGTTGCTCGCCGAGGCAGCACCAGCTGTGCCGCTCGCCGAGGAGCCGCCGCCAGACGCTGTGTCGCTCGACGCGCCGCCAGTGGCGTAGCCGTTCGAGCTTGTGCCGCCAGTGCCTCCAGTACCAGCTGTGCCGGTACCGCCAGACGCAACGACAGAACCTGCTGCCCCTGTTGCGCCGCTAGCATCGTTGCTGCCGAGGCCCGTAACGGCTCCGCTAGCACCGGTTCCGCCACCAGATCCGCTGGCTGCGACAGAGCCGCTGGAGCCGCCCTTGCCAGCTTCGCCGCCTAAGCTGAATTGACCAGCATCGCCGCCAGAACTTTTCGCGGAGGCATTGCCGCCATCGGCCGATTTAACGGACCCGCCTGTGCTGCTTGATTTAGCCGATCCACTTGCTCCAAACGCAATTGAATTGCCTCCATCGCCGCCAGACCCATTGCCGCCGACAGCGCCCGCAGCGCCAAAGGCGTTGATCGAGGCGTTGTTGCCGGTTACGGTCGAAGACAATGTTTGGGTGGCAACTACATCAACAGTGTTCGCAGTGTTGAACGAGTCGATGTTTGTCGTATAGGTCTTGGGGTCATAGTTATACGAGTCGATGACCTTGCTCGTGTTTTCGGTTGATGTCTTATTCGTGGTGTTGTTCGTAGTGTTGTTGGAGTTACTGACCTTGGTCGTGTTATCGGTCGAAGTCTTATTGGTGGTGTTGTACGAGTCGGAAACCTTGGTCGTGGTGTCGGTCGACGACTTGTTGGAGGTGTTGTTCGAGTCGATAACCTTGGTTGTGGTGTCGGTCGATGTCTTGTTGGAGGTGTTGTTCGAGTCGATAACCTTGGTCGTGGTATCGGTCGATGTCTTGTTGGTGTTTTGAGTGTTGTCGGTATTGGTGGTGGTGTTAGTGTTAGTGTTAGTGTTAGTGTTAGTGGTGTTGTTCGAGTCGATAACCTTGGTCGTGGTGTCGGTCGAAGTATTGTTGGACGCAAGGGTATTCCCGTCGACTTGCGTATTCACGGTGACGCTAGGGTCTGTATTTTGATTGTTGTTGGGGGGGGTGGGATTTGCGGCATGTCCAGCCCCTGTCAGAGCGAGCAACATAACGCCGGTAGCAACTGAACCTAAAAATGCTTTCTTCATGGCTATCCTCCTGCTGTTGGTTTTACAATGAGAGACAGAGAAAACACTGAAGGAATGACCCAATCGAGAACTGCCTGATGATCGAGCCGTACCCTAGTGGACAGATAAAATATATTACGCCAAGGCATGTGATATGTAACGATACCGAAACGACATAGACTTTATCTGCTTGGTCTTGGGAGACTAGGACTCTCGTTCCGCTTAGTCAACGGCAAAAATTAACTACATTTTAAACAAGTTAGGCGTAAAAGGCCGATTTTGGAGTGTGTGCGGTTGGGATCGTTTCTGCTTTGTCCCGCATCTATTAGGAAACAAAATTTCAGAGCGTCCGCGCAACAAAAGATCATCCCGCGCGCAACAACGGCACAGCGGCATCGCGGTTGAAAAGATAAAGCAAAACACGCAAAGCCTTGCCTCGTTCGCTTTCCAATTTCGGGTCGCGGGCAATAATCAACGCAGCATCGTCATGGGTGATTTCCAAAAGATCCCTGTCGCGGGCAAGGTCGGCAAGACGAAATTCGCGCAAGCCGCTTTGTTTGACGCCCAGTAATTCCCCCGCGCCGCGCAAACGCAAATCTTCTTCGGCGATCAGAAATCCGTCCTCGGTATCGCGCAGCATTTTCAACCGCGCCTTCGCCGTTTCTCCTAAAGGCGACAGATACATCAAAAGACAGTGCGATTTTTCCGCGCCGCGCCCCACGCGCCCCCGCAACTGATGAAGCTGGGCAAGGCCGAAACGTTCGGCATGTTCCACGATCATCACGGTCGCCTGCGGCACATCAACCCCGACTTCGATTACGGTGGTGGCAACAAGAACCTTGATTTTCCCCTCCGAGAAATCCTGCATCACGCTGTGTTTCTCCTCGCCCTTCATGCGCCCATGAACAAGACCAACAGTATCTTCGCCCAAAAACTGTTTCAGCAAAGAAGCGCGTTCCGTTGCCGCCGCCAAATCGATAGTTTCGGATTCCTCCACCAAAGGACAAACCCAATAAACCTGCGCCCCTTTGACGATCTGGCGCTTGATGCCGCCGATCACCTCGTCCAACCGCGCCATGTCGATCAAGCTTGTGTCTATTCTCTGCCGCCCCGCTGGTTTATCGGTCAGCCGCGACACATCCATATCGCCATAGACGGTCAAAGTCAGCGTGCGCGGAATAGGAGTCGCCGTCATCGCCAGAATATCCACCCCGCGTCCTTTATCCGACAACAGCAAACGTTGGTTGACGCCAAAGCGATGTTGTTCGTCGATCACAGCCAGTCCCAAATCCTGAAACACAATCTCGTCCTGAAACAAAGCATGCGTCCCGACGATCATCTTCAACGCGCCGCTCGCCAGCGCCTCCAAAACTGCCTGCCGATTTCCGCCGCGCCCGCGCCCGATCAGCAAGCCGATCTCAAGCCCCAGCGGTTTTAAAAACTGCGATAATTTCGCATGGTGCTGCTTGGCCAGAATTTCCGTCGGCGCCATCAAGGCCGCCTGAGAGCCTGATTCCACCGCCTGCAGCATCGCCATCAACGCCACAATCGTCTTGCCCGCCCCGACATCCCCTTGCAGCAAACGGACCATGCGCTGCGGCGACGTCATATCGGCCGAAATTTCGGAAATCGCCTTTTTCTGTCCTGCAGTCAGGGTAAAAGGCAGGGCGACTTCCACCCCGCCCGTCATCGCCCCCGTTCCCGCAAAAACGCGCCCCTTGCTGTGCTTATGATGGGCGCGAATAATAGTCAGCGCCAACTGATCGGCCAGTAATTCGTCATAAGCCAAACGC
Organism: uncultured Pseudomonadota bacterium; assembly: GCA_903920205.1. Lineage (GTDB taxonomy): Bacteria > Pseudomonadota > Alphaproteobacteria > UBA9219 > UBA9219 > CAIXLI01. The sequence continues at coordinate 32,850 of CAIXLI010000153.1, read as the reverse complement.
TTCCTTTGTTTTTCCTCGCCCACCCCGCCGGAAAGCGTAGGCGTAGGATTATGCGCGGCGATAAGAGAGTTCTTCCACGAAAGCCACCCTTCCCGCGTCAACAACGCCCCATCAATCCACTCCGGCAAATCCGGCACACGAGCCAAAGCCTGCTCGACTGTCCTGCGCAGCATCTTGCCGCTTAGCCCCGCAGTCAGGGGATAGACAGGCTCGAACTTGGGAATCTCTGCCGCGCGTTCTGCTGCAACAGCGTAATCGGGGTGGTTCATAATCCATAAAGCGCGGTAACGTTCCAACAATCCGCTGACCGTCACCTTGCTATCGGTGGGATAAAGCTTGCTCAGGTAATCGCCTTTAACATTGAAATATGTAAGCGCGATCTGATCCGTATCGTCCACCCCGATAATCCGATAGGGCAGGGAGGGGCGCGAAGGAGGATTATGCTCGACAATCTTCAGCGTCAACGTTGCCACGCGATCCCTATCCGCATACTTCAATTGCGGCGCATAGCTGCGATCAATCACCCCCGTAGGCAAAAGCCACAAAACATCGACCACTGATTCGCCGCAAAGCTTTTTATACAAAGCCCCAATCCGCGCCCCAATGCCTTTCAGGGACGTAAGACTAGCAAACAAAGGATAAAGAACAGTCGGGCGCATGGCATCTGGCGTTAGGGTTTATTTTATTATAAACACATATCTATAATTGGGGAGTCTGCAATGGACGATAAAAACCGCCGCCGCGCCCTGCTTTTCCGAAGCTGGCACCGAGGCATGAACGAAATGGATTTGCTGATGGGGCGTTTCGCCGAAACCCATCTCTCCAGTTTCACACCCGAACAACTCGACCAATACGAAGCGATCCTCGATATGAACGACCCCGACGTTTTCGCCTGGGTCACTGGCATGGAAAAAGTCCCCCCCGATCAAGACGCCGAAGTTCTCCGCCTTTTAGTCGCCCACCACGCCGCCAGAAAGAAAGCGACGGGAGAGTAAACATAGATTCCCTCCCCCTCGCGGGTGTACAGCGGGGAGGGGGGAGAGCGACTAGGATCGGCGCATCGGTTGCGCGACAACGCCCTCTCTAAAATCTGTCCGCTGTCCGCCGCAGCCCAGCCTTAAACCAAAGTCGTCTTCGCCTTCTCTTTAATCTGAATCCGCTCTTTATATCTCGCGCAAAAACTCTCCAGCGCGAGCGTGCGTTGTTCTGAATTTTGCGCCGCATAGCTGCCGCGCACCAAATGCGTGTTGAAACGGACATGGGGTATCCCCATGCGATCGCGCCCCACTTCGACGACTTCGGCGATTTCCGACATAGATCCGCCCATGCCGCGTCGAAAAAGCGATCCTTCTACGATCTCATAATTTCCTTTTGGAAAGTTCTGAATCATTCAGTTCTCGCAATACAAAAATTGGCCCAATGCCAAGAAAATATTTCAGTCGCGCAATGATCTACCAAAACGCGCCCATCGGCAATAGGCTTTTACGCCTTGTGAAGCTTTCCGCCGGTCATCGGGTGTGGAACCCCCGTCGTTTTCGGTAAGCTTAACGGCAAGCCAAGAACGGAACGAACCGCCAGCCAGCCAAATGCCTCCGCCTCCAGCCCGTCGCCGCTCCAGCCCAGATCATCGACGGAACGCACCTCAAGGCCTGAAACATCGCGGATCCAACGCATGAGAGTAATATTATGCCGTCCACCTCCTGCGACATAGAGCGTCTTCGGCCTGCGCGGAAGGAAGAGCAGGGCACCGGCAACGGCTCGTGCCGTAATCATCGTTAACGTGGCGGTTCCGTCTGCTGCGTTAAGATGTTCCGGCACATGCTTAAAAAATTCGTCACGGTCCAGAGATTTGGGAGGCCGTTTATGGAAAAAGTCCATCGCCAAAGCTTCGTCAACCGTTGTCGCGTCAACAACGCCCTCCGCCGCCAGCAAGCCGTTATGGTCATAAGGCTTCCCCGTATGCCGCAGCACCCAATCGTCGATCAAAGCGTTTCCGGGGCCGACATCGAAAGCCAAAATATCGTCATCCCCCTCACCATTCACCCAAGTCACATTCGACACGCCGCCGATATTCAAAATCAGCGCAGGCTTAGGCAGATCGCCGACAAGAGCCCGATGATAAAGCGGCACCAAAGGCGCACCATTCCCTCCCGCCAAAACATCCGCGCTGCGGAAATCATTCACCACATCAATGCCCGTAAGCTTCGCCAGAAAAGCCCCATCGCCGATCTGAACCGTCAGCCGTTTTTCGGGATGATGGTAAAGCGTCTGCCCATGAAACCCGATAAGATGGGCGGATTCCCCCAATTCGCGCAAAAGGCCAAGCGCGATCGCCGCATGGCGTTCGGTTAATTTCCGCGCAAAATCCGCGACGGCGGGATCAGCCTCGCCAAGCCGATTGCCCAAATGCCGTCGCAACTTTTCCCGAAATTCCGTGCCATAGGATTCCCCCCTAAAGCCCAAAACCCGCACATGATGATACCCGTCAGTCTCAATCAAAGCGGCATCAATGCCGTCAATCGAGGTGCCGCTCATCAAGCCAAGAGCGCGATAAAGTTTGGATGTCATTGGCACTACAATCTTTTCAAATTCTTCGTCATTTCGGAAAAATCGCTTTTTGCTCTTCGCAAAACGCGATTTTATCCGAAATCCCATTTGTTTATTTTTTCAGTCCCTCGAAAAGGACAGCATCCCATCCCCCTCTATCCCCCCGCTAACTTCTATGATATTTCTCCCTATCCCAAAGCCATCCTGCCCCTAAAAGGCCGTTGAATGCAAAAAAAAATGTTATTTTCTTTAGGGTTGCTCATAGGCATTTTGGGAGCATTCTTCTGGCTTTCCGACACCTTGAAAAACGCCCCTTCGGCAAGACCCCCTTTTGAACATTCAGCTTTTGTGATAACCCGCCCCGATGGCACACGTTTTTCCTTTGAGGCGGAGGTGGCGAAGAGCGTTAAGGAACAGTCTTACGGCCTAATGTTTATCCGAGATTTGCCCGACAACCACGGCATGATTTTTCCCTACACCCCCCCCCAAGCGGTCTCTTTCTGGATGGAAAACACCCTTATTCCCCTCGATATGCTCTTCGTGCGCCCCGACGGCACCCTAGGGCGCATAGCAGCCGAGGCGAAGCCGCAAGACAAAACCCCGATCTCGTCCCAAGAACCCGTGATCGCCGTGATTGAGATCAAAGGCGGCATGGCCAAGAAGGATGGTCTGACTCTAGGGGATAAAGTCGAATCCGATGCCATAAAAGCGACACCGTGAGTAGTCAAAACGGGATTGTCGTGTTAAAACGCTGCACCTCATTCACTGAAGGAAAAAATCATGTCGAATAATTCCGCTTACTCTGATCGCAATCTGGCTATGGAAATGGTTCGCGTGAGCGAAGCCGCAGCGCTTTCCGCTTCGCTTTTGGTCGGACGCGGCGACGAGAAAAGGGCGGATCAAGTCGCGGTCAACGCGATGCGCCGTTCGCTGAACGTCCTTGATATCGACGGGACGGTGGTTATCGGCGAAGGCGAACGCGACGAAGCGCCGATGCTCTATATCGGTGAAAAAGTCGGTACGGGCAATGGGCCTAAGGTCGACATTGCGCTCGATCCTTTGGAAGGCACTTCTATCACCGCCTGCGGAGGCCCGAATGCCCTTGCCGTTATCGCGCTGGCTCAGGCGGGCGGGTTTTTGAACGCTCCCGATGTCTATATGGATAAAATCGCGGTCGGCGCGGGGCTTCCGGCACATATCGTTGATCTCGACGCGACCCCCGCTGAAAATATCCGCAACCTTGCCAAGGCCAAAGGCGCGGAAATTTCCGACATTCAGGTCTGCATTCTCGAACGTCCCCGCCATAAGGAACTAATTGCCAAAGTCCGCGAAACCGGAGCGCGCATCATGCTGATCGGGGACGGCGACGTTTCCGGCGTTATCGCCACCTCGCAAGCCGATACGGGCGTTGATCTGTATCTGGGGTCAGGCGGAGCGCCCGAAGGCGTGCTCGCAGCAGCCGCGCTTCAATGCATCGGAGGTTCTATGCAGGGGCGTTTGCTGTTCCGCAACGACGACGAAAGAGGCCGCGCCGCGAATATCGGCATCACCGACCTCAACCGCAAATACGAACTCGAAGATCTGGCTCATGGCGATGTAATGTTCTCCGCCACCGGCGTGACCAACGGCGCGATGCTGCAAGGCGTACGCCGCTTTGCGGGTGGGGCTGTGACCCACTCAGTCGTCATGCGGTCGAAAAGCGGAACCGTCCGCATCATCGAAGCCCGCCACAATTTCCGCACGAAGCCTTTCGTGGATTGATCGGGCATATCCGTCAATTTCCAAAACCTGTCATTCCGAGGCGCGGCAACGCTCGCGCGTTGACGCGAACTCGGAACCCAGTTGGCTTTTCAGCGAACAGGGGCGTTGCGTGTTGCGTCGCAACGGTTCCGTTCGTCCTCGCCGCAGATCAGGCGCGAAGATTGCTTGCGGATAAGCACGCTGGTTTTCGTGTTCGCGCTTCGCACGCCACGGAATGACAGATTTTTAAAATTAACGGGGGATGTCTTGAAAGAAAAGAATCGGCGATTCGGGAGAAATTCCCCCGAATCCCGAAAATCTTTTGTTACGCCTTTTTCTTCTTCTTGGCGTCGGAGCCGGTCGTCGTCAGCTTGATCTTTTCGACAGGCGCGGCAACGGCTTCGTCGGCGGCGTCCTTCTTCTTGCCGGAAAGGCCAGCAAAGCGCTTGTTGAACTTGTCCAACTGACCGCCACGGTCGACCATGCGATGCAGACCCGTCCAAGCCGGATGCACTTTGGGGTCGATGTCCAGATGCAGCTTGGCACCGGGTTCGCCGTAAGTGCTGCGCGTGGGGAATTCCGTGCCGTCTGTCATGATGACGGTGATGTCGTGATAATCGGGGTGCAGATTGTCTTTCATTTTCGTAGCTTTCCTAATACGCCTATGCGCGAGGCATTCTTCTAGGAAAAGGAAGCCAGAATTGCAAGCTTTACTGTAAAAAAAACGCCAAGATGCAGCAAAATAAGGAGGTTAGAAGGAAAACATGCCGCTTCCCTACTGCCAAACAGCCCCTAATAACCCGATTCACGCCGTTTACCACGCCACGGAATACGGTTTTCCCGCCACCGACGAGCGTGTTTTGTTCGAACGCCTATGCCTTGAAATCATGCAAGCAGGCCTCTCTTGGGGAACTATATTGAAAAAACGCAAGGCCTTGAACAAAGCCTTCGACCATTTCCGTGTCTCGAAAATTGCGGTTTATGGGGCATGGGATGTCGCCCGTCTGTTATCCAATGAAACCATCATCCGCAACCGGCTCAAAATTCAGGCGATCATCGCCAATGCCGGAACCGTCCTTGCGATGCGCCAAACACATGGCGGTTTTTCAAAATGGCTCAACGCGCATCACCCCCAAAGCAAACCTGCATGGATCAAACTCTTCGGCCAAACCTTCACATTCACCGGCGGCGAAATCACAGGCGAATTTCTGATGAGCCTAGGCTACTTGCCCGGGGCCCATTGTCCCACCTGCGCGGTTTATAAGAAAATCGCCGCGCTTAAAGGCCGGGGGTGCTAAAGCTGTATTTGTCGGAGCGTGCCGTTCTTTTTATCTTTTTTGCTTCCCATGGTTTCACGCCGTTCTTTTCGCAATAGGCTTTATAAACCTGATCCGGCAGCGCGTTTGACCGTTCTAGTCTTTGCATCAAGTCCTTAAAGATTTGTTCCGGCGTTTGCCGAATCCCTCTGGTAATAAAATCTAAGGCTGGCCCCGATTCCAGCCCATGCTCGACCGTTTTTTCCATGAACGCCAAGAGAAAGTCGTAGTATCCCTCTTGGCTTCCTCCCATAAAGGGATTGAGGGTGTAAAGAGGAATGTCCCTCAAGCCCGTCTTATCGTGAACAAGAACATGGCTCCATTCGTTGAGCGTACCGCTTCCTCCCGGGCAGGTGATCGCCGCAGCGGATCGGCTGCTCAACAATTCAAGCCGTGTGACGAAGTCCGGCACGATAATGGCCGCATCGGTATTGTGTGAGAGCCCCTCGTTGGAAGCGTGCATGCCGTGGGCGCGTTCGCCAGCGAAGACAAACCCGGAAGGCAAGACTTGCACAGAATATTGGTCGTCGCGTGGTCCGTTATTTTCCAACACGTCTTTGAACCCTTTGATAAACCCCCCCATCAGGCCTTCCTTGCTGCCGCCATACCACAGGCAAAACCCGTTCGCAGCGACTAATCTTCCTACGGCCTCGGCGAGTTCAGCAAACTGATCTTTGCAATGATCTGCGCCGTCTTTCGAGCCTCCGTGTAAAACAATATGGGGACGACGCAAAAAAGGCTCAAACGTGCCATGTATAACGTTGCGTTTAAATGTTTCGCTAACGCATGGGGTGAAAATGTCGGAAATACCTGATGGTGTTCCCTCCATGTTGGTCTGTTTCCAGTGGTGGTTGATCTTACCCAGATCATTGTAGGGAACCTCGACCATTATGGATGAAAGTTTTTTTGGATCTTGGGGAAGCAAAACATATCGACCAGCAGGAACAAAAATCTTCATCAAATCATTCATGGCATCATCCCTCACAGGGCGACCACACACCGTGGTTCCTGTGCTTTTTAAAACAAATTGTAAGAACACGCTCTTGCGCGATGCGGGGGAACTTAAGTCGTGAAACTATTCTTGTCAAACGCCCAGCAACAACCGCTCCGGATTTTCCAAGCATTCCTTCACGCGCACAAGGAAAGTAACCGCCTCGCGCCCATCGATCACGCGGTGGTCATAGCTTAACGCTAGATACATCATCGGGCGGATTTCGATCTTGCCGTTAACCACAACGGGTCGCTCCTTGATGGCATGCATCCCCAAAATGCCCGATTGCGGCGTATTCAAAATCGGCGTGGACATCAACGAGCCGTAAATCCCCCCATTGGTAATGGTAAACGTGCCGCCCGACAGATCGCTTATCGACAGCTTGCCATCGCGTGCGCGTGCGCCAAGCTCGCCAATTTGCTTTTCGATAGCGGCAAAACTCAACCCATCCGCATCGCGCACAACAGGCACGACCAACCCGTTAGCCGTGCCGACTGCGACGCCAATATCATAGTAATTTTTGTAAACAAGATCATGCCCGTCGATCTCGGCATTAACGCTGGGAATTTCCTTCAAGCCCTGAATACAGGCTTTGACGAAGAACGACATGAACCCCAACTTAACCCCGTTCTTCTTCTCAAACGCGTCTTTGTGAAGGGTGCGCATGGCCATAATGGCGGTCATATCCACTTCATTGAATGTCGTCAGCATCGCGGCGGTATTCTGCGCTTCCTTTAACCGCTCGGCGATACGCTGGCGCAGCCGAGTCAACGCCGCCCGCTCCTCACGATCAGCGCGAGGCCGCGCCCCCGCAGTTTGGCTTGGTTGCTGGCGCGGCGCTGTAAAAGCCACCACATCTTCCTTGGTCACGCGGTTCCCTTTGCCCGTGCCAGCAATATCGTCAGTATTAATCCCGCAATCATCCGCCAGCTTCCGCGCTGCAGGCATAACGGCAGGCGCAAGGGCAGGGGGGGCGGCAGGGGAGACAACAGGAGCAACAGGTAAAGGCGCGACAGCGACAGGTTCGGGCGCAACCACAGGAGCCATAGCACCCGCCGCCCCTTCCTGAATTAAACAAAGAACCGCGCCCACATTGACCGCACCGCCCTGCGGAACCTTAATTTCGCTGATGATTCCAGCAACTTGAGCATTAACCTCAAGCGTTACCTTATCTGTTTCCAGCTCAACCAAAGCCTCATCCACACGCACCGCATCGCCAACTTTCTTCAGCCACTTGGCAACGGAAGCTTCCGTGATGGATTCGCCCATAGGTGGAACAACAATCGGCGTGGTCATAACAGCCCCAAAGATAAGGAGAAAAGATGGTTAATTCATACCCCGAATCCCGTTAAAGTCAAAGGGGATGACTCCATGCCCCCTCAGTTTCCCGCCCCCCAAGCGCGTGAATCGCCCCTCGATTCCGCTTCATTTTTAATGGAAGAAACGTCGGAAATTTCTTTGAAAGTAATTAGCTGAGAGATATAATCTGACTCATAAAGCTGATTGTCGGCAACGATATAACAAAAGGGCAGGGAGGGTGCGATGGAAGAGGTTTTATGTTTTGTGGATATTCGCTCTCGTGAATGGAGAAAAAACCCCGCAGAATATTTGGCAAAAGTTGAAGCCGAACTATGCCAATCAGACCCCGATAAGCACATGAGCGGGATAGCGGTTACCTCTTACGGGGTTACCTACGGGATAAAAGTTGATAAATTTCGTCATCCCAATAATAAAAGCGAAGACATACTGAGGCTTTTCGTGAGCGCCGCTAGACCCATTACAAATTGGGTAAAAAACGGCAATGTACCAGTTCAATACATGTCTCGCAAAGAAGTAGATGTTGCGTCTTATAAGGAGTCTTCATTAAGAAAACGCCTTGGACGCGCAGATGTTACAAAAGGGCATCCCTTGCCCCAAGGAAGAACACTTTACGTTGAACTTCTCCCTTATAATGAGGCGGAATGTATCCCCCAACAGCACAGAAAAACTTGTACATTCCATAAAGCAGGAAGCGAGCCTTTGGCGGCATGACCAATAAACGGGATTTTCTTAAACTTCTTGGGGCTGGCGTTTTAGGCGCGGCTGGCATCCGCGCCCTCGCGCCGGAAGCGGCCTCGCGGGGAGGAGCCACCGCGTCCGAGGATGTCTTCGAACGCATTCTCAAAGACGGCATTCTCCGCGCCGCCTATATCGTCTACCCACCTTACTTTGTGAAAGACCTGAACACGGGCGCGTTAAGCGGCCTGTACTACGATATGACGATGAAGCTTGCTGCCGATTTCGGCGTGAAGGTCGAATGGGTCGAGGAAGTCAGCTTTTCAACCCCCTTTGAAGGCCTTTACACCAACCGATACGACATCGTGGCGGCGAATATCTGGCCTAACGGATCGCGTGCGCGCCGCGCCGATTTCACGCGGCCTGTATGCTATAACGGCTTCAATGTTTATCTGCGCCCCGATCAAACGCATCGCTTTAAAACCTTGCAAGATTTAAACCGCAGCGACGTGCGCCTCGCGCTGGTTGAAGGCGAAGGCTTTGTCCCTATCGCCCAAGAAATATGTCCCAAGGCGAATTTTCTCTTCCTGCCGAACAGCGTCTCGAACGCCGAACTCGTCCTCCAGCTTATGACCCATAAAGCCGATGCGACTTTTCTCGAATTCGCATTCGCCAATAATTTCCTGCGCGAACACCCGAACGCCATCGCCCCGCTGATGCAGGACCCCCTTCAAGTCTACCCCTGCGGCTTCTCCATCGCCCGTCACCAACCAAGCTTCCGCTCTCTTTTGGACACGTTGGTTGAAACCATGGTTAACACTGGCTTTGTCGAAGGCCTGCTGAAAAAATACGAATCCGCCTCCGGCGATTTCATCCGCGTCGCCAAGCCTTATCAAAGCATGGCGTTTTCGTAATATCCCCTTGTGTAAGAGTTGAAACCATTGATTACCCTTGACCCGCCGCCTCCAAATTCCTTACACTTCACCGCATGAAGAACGTGCAGCCCTTCGTCGTTTCAGTGTCCAGCGCCCCCGCGCCGCTGCCGCCGTGCGTCTAAGCGCACACAAAAAAGAATTCTCACCCTACATTTTTGTCCGTTCTTTTCTCCCGCAATCAGGGGGATAAAGGATGCTGTTTCCAGCGGAAGCTAGAAACGAATTTTTGAAGAGCGAGGGGTTATGAAGGTTATAAAGAGAAAAACAATAGTTGTGAAAATCGGCACGGCGGCTCTCAGCAAAGAAGATGGCACAGTCGATAAAGAACTTTTGGGTTCGATTGTCGCGGATTTGGTTACGCTTAAAAAGGATGGGCATCACGTCGTTCTTGTGACGTCGGGCGCGGTTGGCATGGGACGAGTGATCTTACCAGACAGCAGTTTTCCCGACTGTCCCGACGATATAACGAGAAAGCAAATCCAAGCCAGCGTCGGGCAACCCTTGTTGATGCGCGTCTATCAGGAATTGCTCGACGAGACCGCAAGCGGCATAACCGTTAGCCAAATTCTCCTCGTGAAGGAACATTTTGACGCACCCCAGCACCTCGAACGCATGCTGTTCCACATTCTTGAAAAACGGCTCGACATTCTGCCGATCATGAATGAAAACGATCCCGTAGCGATTCAAGAACTTTTTACCGATAACGACGAACTTGCCGGATATGTGGCTAAGCTTGTCCATGCCGACCGTTTGGTCTTTCTTTCAAGTATCGATGGAATTTATCCCTGCGATCCTAAAAAGGATCCATCGGCGGAAAGAATACCCTATATTGATGCATCGAGCATTAATCGGGACATCGACACGGTCGGCCAAACAGAAGCCGGTCGCGGCGGCATGTCCAGCAAACTTCAATCGGCGCTTAGGGCGGCGAGGGAAGGGGTTGTCGTTCATGTCGCGTCTTCACGCGTACCCGAAGTTGTTCTTCGCCTTTTGCAAGACGAACCTTTCGGAACGCGGATCGATACCACGCAGAATCCAATCGCCTAAGTCTCGACCAATAGTCCCGACCGGCAATGAGTTGTTTTCATTGGAATTGGGGGCGAAGTTTGTTAAACTTTTTCAACGCCATCATAATCGGACGCTGTCATGAGCATGATTGAAATCGGCAAAGCCGCGAGACAGGCCTCTGAAGAACTAAAAACCGCATCGACCGAGGCCAAGAACGAGGCTTTGAAAATTGCCGCTTCCTTGATGCGGCAAGAAACGGTTACGATTTTGGACGCCAATCGACAGGACTTAGAGGAGGCTGAAGGATTGACATCCGCGCAGGTCGATCGCCTCAAGCTTGACGATAGCCGTATCGAAGGGATTGCAAAAGGATTGGACGTCGTCGCGGCTCAACCGGATCCGGTCGGACAGACAATAGCGGAATGGACGGTGCCGTCGGGCCTGCGCATCACCCGCGTGCGCGTGCCTTTGGGCGTTATCGGCGTGATCTACGAAAGTCGGCCGAACGTAACGGCAGATGCTGCGGCGCTTTGCCTTAAATCCGGCAATGCCTGCATTTTGCGTCCTGGGTCGGAAAGCTTTTTAAGTGCGCAAGCGCTGGCCTCGATTTTTCAAAGAGCGTTGGTCGAGGCCGGATTGCCCACCAAGGCTGTCCAGATGGTCGAAACGCCGGATCGAGCCGCTGTGGGCGAGCTCTTGCAGATGAGCGATTACATTGATGTCATCGTGCCGCGTGGCGGCAAGTCGTTGATCGAGCGCGTCCAACAGGACAGCAAGGTTCCCGTTTTTGCGCATTTGGATGGCAACTGCCATGTTTACATCGACGGCTCGGCCGATCTCGAGATGGCGAAGAATGTCGTGTTGAACGCGAAAATGCGGCGCACCGGCATTTGCGGCGCGGCGGAGAAAATGCTGGTCGACGCGGCGTGCGCCCCGACACACCTCAAACCCTTGGTAGCGATGTTGTTAGATGCGGGATGTGAAGTGCGGGGCGATGCACCGTCCTGCGCGACCGACCCCCGCGTACAATCGGCGACAGAGAAGGATTGGGGAACGGAATATCTCGATGCGATCATCGGCGTGAAAGTCGTGAACGGCGTTCGGGAAGCCGTCGCCCATATCGAACGCTATGGTTCGCATCACACTGACAGCATCATTGCTTCCGCGCTGGAGGCCGCCGCGTATTTCCTTAAGAACGTGGATAGCGCCATCGTGATTCACAACGCCTCGACGCAATTCGCCGATGGCGGGGAATTCGGGATGGGCGCGGAAATCGGCATCGCGACGGGACGGCTGCATGCGCGAGGCCCCGTAGGGTTGGAGCAGCTTACGACTTTTAAAAACGTCGTTTATGGCGACGGGCATGTCAGGAAATAACATGGCAAAGCTTCTTTTTATTGGCTGCGGCAAGATGGGCGGAGCGATTGTGCGAGGCCTTTCCGGCAAGGGACACGAGATTGCCGTCGTCGATCCGGCAAAACCGGATGTAGGTCCTTCGGTCTTATGCGTTTCTTCGCGCGAGGAACTCCCCCCTTTTTTTTCGCCGGATGCCGTGCTCATTGCGGTCAAGCCGCAAGCGATGTCGGAAGTATTGCCGCAGTATGGCGTCTATAAGGACAGCGTCTTTCTTTCGATCGCGGCAGGACAGACCTTGGCGCGACTTGCCACTCTGTTCGGAGACGATACCCGCGCCATTGTCCGGGCGATGCCTAATCTACCGGCATGTGTGGGAAAGGGGATAACCGTCGTCCTTGCTAACGCGCAAGTTTACCCCGCTCAGCGCGACTTGTGCACCGAAATTCTTAGCGCCGTCGGCCAAGTTGAATGGGTCGAAGACGAAGCCCTGATTGATCCGGTAACGGCGCTTTCCGGAAGCGGTCCCGCCTATGTTTTTGCACTTGTCGAAGCGATGGCGAAAGCGGGCGAGAATCTCGGCCTTTCCACCGATCTGGCAAGGAAGCTTGCGCGACAAACCGTCGTCGGCAGCGGATCTCTACTGGAAACAGCGACGGAAACGGCTGCGGATTTGCGCGTTGCCGTCACCAGCAAAGGCGGCACGACGGCTGCCGCGCTGGGGCATTTGCAAGCCGAGGACGGCCTCGACGCGCTTCTTTTTCGCGCTATGGAAGCGGCGGCGCGACGCGCGAAAGAATTATCGGCCTAGCCGCTGAACGTCTCTAACCTCTAAGGAGCCTTTGATGATTTCCTACGACCACTTCGCCTCCGTTGATCTGCGCGTCGGCACCATTGTGCAGGTCGAACCATTCCCCAAAGCCCGCAAACCAGCCTATAAAGTATGGGCCGATTTCGGACCTGAAATCGGCGTGCGCCAGACCTCGGTGCAAATCACGGTTCACTACACGCCGGAAACGCTTGTTGGTAAACAAATCGTCGGGTGTTTGAATCTGGGCGACAAGAATATCGGCGGTTTTATCTCGAACTTCCTATGCACAGGCTTTCCCGACGAAAACGGAGCCGTCGTCCTGATAAGCCCCGACAAAGCCGTCCCCAACGGCGGCAAGCTGTTTTAATTGGCATCGGCGGCGGATTTTGTTAAAAGCCTAGGGACTTAGCCTTTTCCGCCAAAGCGGCAAAGACGAATCCCCAGTTTTTATTCTAATCCCTCAGGTAATACTCATGAACGCGCCCCAAGCCAAAGCCCCCAAAACCGCCATTTCTCCCACCCGCGCCGAAAATTATTCGGAATGGTACCAGCAAGTCGTCCGCGCTTCCGACATGGCAGAGCTTTCCGGCGTGCGCGGCTGCATGATTATCAAGCCAAACGGCTACGGCATTTGGGAGCTGATGCAGCGCGACCTCGACCGCCGCTTCAAGGAAACAGGCCACGAAAATTGCTATTTCCCTCTTTTCATCCCCCTTAGCTATTTCCAAAAAGAAGCCGACCATGTCGAAGGCTTCGCCAAGGAAATGGCGGTTGTCACGCATCACCGCCTTTCGACGAAAAATGGCGTTCTTGTTCCCGATGGCGAACTCGAAGAACCTCTGATCGTGCGCCCCACCTCCGAAACTGTCATCGGCGTAGCGATGGCGAAATGGATTAAATCCTACCGCGACCTTCCCTTGCTTGTGAACCAATGGGCGAATGTCGTTCGTTGGGAAATGCGCCCACGCCTTCTTCTGCGTACGGCGGAATTCTTATGGCAAGAAGGCCACACAGCCCACGAAACCTACGAAGACGCGATGGCCGAAACGCGCCGCATGCACGAAATCTACCGCCAATTCGTCGAAGAAGTTCTGGCTTTGCCCGTCGTCCCGGGCGAAAAACCCGCCAACGAACGTTTCCCTGGCGCCGTCAATTCCTTCTCCATCGAAGCGATGATGCAAGATGGCCGCGCCCTGCAAGCCGGAACCTCGCACTATCTCGGACAGAATTTTTCTAAATCCCTCGACATCCAATTCCAAAACCGCGAAGGCAATCTGGAACACGTCCACACCACCTCATGGGGCGTTTCGACGCGTCTTTTGGGTGCGTTGGTTATGGCGCATAGCGACGATAACGGCTTGCGCGTCCCCCCGCGACTAGCGCCATGGCAAGTCGTGATCGTCCCCGTCCTGCGCGGCGACAGCGATAAGGAATCCGTCCTGGCTTATTGCGAAAGCCTGAAATCCGAATTGCAAGCTCAGACCTACGCAGGCGACCGTCTCCGCGTCAAACTCGACAAACGCGACATCTCCGGCGCGGACAAAAAATGGGATTGGATTAAAAAGGGAGCCCCCTTGGTTCTCGAAATCGGCGCACGCGATGTCGAAGGCGGCAAAGTCTGCGTCACCCGCCGCGATCATCTCGATCAAGGCAAACGCTTCCCCTTGCGCAGCGAATTCATTGCCGGAATTGTGGACGAACTAACGGCGATTCAACAAGGCCTCTTCGACCAAGCCTTGGCCTTCATGACTTCCCGCACCGTCACGGACATCAAAACCCGCGCCGCATTCGACGCCTATTTTGGCAAAAATGACGAAAACGGTTTTGTCGGTAACCAAGGCTTCGTCCGCGCCAAATGGTCGGGCGACCTAAGCTCCCTAGAATCTATCGACGAACTCGGCGTCACCATCCGTTGCATCCCCTTCGACCAAGACGGAAAAGAAGGCGTTTGCGTCCTAACCGGCAAACCCGCGACCCAAGACGTTATCTTCGCAAGGGCTTACTAAGCCAACGATCGGGAGGATAAGATGGAAGCAAACAAGACAAACATTTACCGCCTCGGAGGCTTCGCGCTTTTTTTCCTCCTCGGCTTGCTTGTCGCTTCCTTTTTCGGCAACACCGCCTCAACGCCGAAACCACAGCAGGAAAGCGTCTATGACCACGTTATCCGCACAGGCGTAATCCGTTGCGGCTATGCCGTCTGGCCTCCTGTCATCGTACGGGATCCTAACACGGGAGAGCTTTCAGGCATCTTCCATGATTATGTCGAGGCTTTAGGCCGCGCCCTTCATGTCAAAATCGAATGGGCTAAAGAAATTGATATGGGCACTTATATTCAGGATTTAAATGATAGGAAGTTTGATCTTGAATGCGCGGGCGGATGGCCTGATGCGTTGCGTGGCAAACAGCTATATTACACGCGTCCCATTTTCTATCTGCCCTACTATCTGTATGCGCGGGCGGACGATAGCCGGTTTGACCGCTCTCTCGAAGCCATCAACGCACCCGATGTTCGTTTTGCGACGATGGACGGCGATTTTAGCTCCATCGTGCATGACGAAATGTTCCCCCAAGCCAATGTGGTCAGCCTGCCCAGCACCGTCTCTTTTTCGGAACTGCTCATGGCTGTCTCTTATAACAAAGCCGACGTCACGAGCATGGACGCTTTTTCTGGGGAGCCGTTTCTTCAAGCCAATCCGGGGAAGCTTCACCGCATCCCGCTTCCGCCACTCAGGATTATCCCCAATAATCTTTCGGTTCCTCGGGGCGAAACGGACTTCTTGAATATGTTGAATACCGCCACGGACGCGCTTATCAATGACGGCGTGATCGACCGCATTTTGGACAAATATTCCCTGCAACAAGGAAGCTTGTTCCGTATCGGCAAACCCTATGAGGTTCAACGCCCATGATCTTCTCCCCCTTCGAACGTCTCGTCGCCATGCGCTACCTCCGTGCGCGGCGGCAGGAAGGTTTCATCTCCGTCATCAGTTGGTTCTCGCTGATCGGCATCGCGCTGGGCGTGGCGACGTTGATCGTGGTCATGTCGGTGATGAACGGCTTTCGTCAGGAATTGTTCCAACGCGTCATCGGCCTCAACGGGCACATGAACCTCTACGCCATGCAAGGGCCGCTCGACACCTACCAACCCCTGATCGACCGCATCGCCAAAGTCCCCGATGTCCTCGCCCTCGCGCCCACGGTCGAAGCCCAAGCGCTCATCACGCATGAAGGCGCGGCCTCGGGAGCCTATGTGCGCGGCATGTCGGCAGAGGCCATCCGCAACCGCCCCACCATCGCCAACCACATCGCCCAAGGCTCTTTGAACGATTTCGGCGACAACGCCATCGCCATCGGAGTCCGCATGGCGCAACGCCTCGACCTGCGCACAGGCGATACGCTGACCCTCATCTCCCCCGTCAGTAAAAGCACGATCTTCGGCGCAGCCCCGCGCTTGCGCGGCTATAAAATCGCCGCGATTTTTGATGTCGGCATGTTCGAATACGACAACAACTTCATCTTCATGCCGCTCGAAGCCGCGCAAATCTTCTTCAGCACCGGCAGCGGCGTCTCGGCCTTAGAGCTATTCGTCCGCGACCCGCAGAATTTGCGCAAAGTCCGCAGCGACATCGTCGCCGCCATCGGACCCGAACAGCAACAACCCATTCGTTTGGTGGATTGGCAGCAAAACAATTCCAGCTTTTTCACCGCCCTGCAAGTCGAACGCAACGTCATGTTCCTGATTTTGACGATGATTATTCTCGTCGCCGCCTTCAACATCATCTCCAGCCTCATCATGTTGGTGAAAGATAAAGGCCGCGACATCGCCATTCTGCGCACCATGGGCGCGACACGCGGCATGATCATGCGTATTTTCTTCCTCAACGGTTCTTTTATCGGCGTCGTCGGCACCTCGTCGGGGCTGGCCTTGGGGCTCTTTATCGCCCGCCATATCGAAGGCCTGCGCCAACTCGTGCAAGCGATCACGCATACCGACCCCTTCGCGGCGGATGTCTATTTCCTGACCCACATGCCCTCGGTGGTGGATTGGGTCGATGTCACGCGCATCGTGGTCATGGCGCTGGCTCTGTCCTTCCTCGCCACCTTGTATCCCTCATGGCGAGCGGCGAAACTCGATCCGGTAGAGGCCTTGCGCTATGAATGAACCCGTCCTCGACCTGTGCGGCATCACGCGCACCTTCCAGCAAGCGGGCGAGCCGCTCCAAATCCTGCGCGGCTGTTCGCTGACCATCCATGCCGGAGAAACCGTCGCCCTCATAGGCCCCTCCGGTTCCGGCAAATCGACTCTGTTGCACAGCGCGGGACTCTTAGAAAAACCCGACCAAGGCCAAGTCCTGATAGGCGGTCGTGACGCCATGCTTCTCGACGACGCCGAACGCACAGCACTCCGCCGTCGCACCATAGGCTTCGTCTACCAATTCCATCACCTCTTGCCCGAATTCTCCGCCTTGGAAAACATCGTCCTCCCGCAAATGATCGCGGGGGTAGGGCGCAAAGATGCCGAACACCGCGCCCGCGACCTGTTGGAAAAAATCGGCCTATCCGCTCGCGCCGATAACCGCCCGGGCAAATTATCCGGCGGCGAACAACAACGCGTCGCCATCGCCCGCGCCCTTGCCAACCGCCCCGCCTTGCTGATCGCCGACGAACCGACAGGCAACCTCGACCCCGACACGGCGGATCATGTCTTCGCCATGCTCCAAAAACTCGTCCACTCCGAAAACCTAGCCCTCCTCATGGCCACCCACAACCACGACCTCGCCCGCAAAATGAGCAAGCTGGTAGAAATCAGGGCAGGGGTGTTGTCGGCACTCTAAAGTGCTTTTTGTATATACAATCAGCCTCAGAAAAGCGAATGATCGTGAAAGGAAGGCTTATAATGACGAAACGTGATTCTCAAAACACGCCCGCACTGTCTATCACGCGACAAGACTTAGCCGCTGTCGATAGTCCGCCTTTAACCAAGGCGTGGTTCAAGCGCGCCCGTCCCGCCCTCGAAGTCGATCCCGAACTTGTGGACGCCTATCGGCGCGGCGCGTTGCGCCTGCCCGGACAACGCGGACAGCAAAAAAAACCAACCAAGAAGCTTGTCTCCATCCGCCTGTCTCCCGATGTCCTGTGCCATTTCAAGGCGACAGGCGAAGGCTGGAAAACGCGCCTAGACGAAGCCCTCAAACTCCTCATCGGCGTTCAGTCGTAAAAAGATTGCGCAAGGGCAAAGCCGCCGCCCCCTAAGCAAGTCCTCCCAACGCGCCCTTGCGAAAAAAATTAAAACAATTTCTAACCCCATGTTCCATAACAATAATCATGAAACTATTCATTCATTCACGCCTCATCGGTTATACTGCCCTCGTCGGTCAACGTACGGGAACGCTGATTTATGTCGACCCTATCGGATAAATTTGGAGGCAAGGCGCTGCGGCGCAAAGCCAAGACCGCCGCGATTGTTCTCGGCGCCAGCTTGAACATGGCTCCCTGCGGCAATCAAGCCGCAGCCGCCCCTCTCACAATGGGCAACTACCGCGAGGAAGCGGCTCCCTCTCTCTACGAAGGATCAGGATACAAGGATTGGGCAGAGGCCAGACGCCTCGGCTATCTCAAAGACAAAGCCGAACTCGAAACCGCCATCACGCGCAGCGCATCAAGCGCGACAGAAGGCGATGCAAGGATCAAGTCCTTCGCCACGATGATCGACTCCATCAAAAAAATACCAGACCGACTAACGCAAATCGAAGCGCTGAACGCAGGCGTCAACTTGTTTAATGTCTATGATAAAGCCGAGTTCAACGAAGAAAAGCCGCACCGTTCGCTGGTCGAGACTTTGCGCGAGGGTCGCGGCGTTTGCGACGAGACCGCTCTTTTAAAACTCTTTGCCCTCAAAAAACTCGGCGTCGCCGATCGAGATGTTCGCTGCGTCAGCGAAAGCGCCATAATCGATGGCAAGGATGCCGGCTTCCGGCATGTTGTCGTGCTTGTACGCGTCGACGGAGAAACATGGGTAATGAACAATCAGGCACCCCCCGTCGAAAAAGGAAAAATCGACACGGGCAGGGCGATTGCCACAGTCATAGAATCCTCTCGCCTTGAAACGCCCGTCACGCATCTAGGTCTAACCAAGCAAAGCTACTTCACAAAAAAGAACGAGGCCTATATCCCGCTTTATGGCTTCAACGAGTCTCTGGGCGATGCCTATAAAGCAGAACCACCCCTTCCCAGCGCGGCAGGACGCTGGGTCGTTCTTTCCCCCGCCGATGTCTATCGATACGGCCTCGTAACCACGCTGATGCCGTTGGCCTCCTCGCGAAAAATCCCCCTCGGCGAGCTTTCCGCCAAAACTTCGCCTCCCCGCGCAAGGACTCCGCTCACCCCCTTGTTCCAGCCCCACCGCCCCCCCACCGCCATTTTGTTGAAGATGGCCTTATAACCGCCTGATATTCAACGCTTTCTCCCCAATTTTTCTCTTGGTGCCTTGCCCTGCGGGTGCTAGAAATTACCTTCGTTTCTTAATCCCCAGATTCCTTACCAAACAGGTAGTGCTGTGACCGATAAACCCGCTCCTTTGCCGCCCTCTGATATCCTGCCCGTCACCATCGAAGACGAGATGCGGCAATCCTATCTCGCCTATGCGATGAGCGTGATCGTGTCGCGTGCGCTGCCCGATGTGCGCGACGGTTTAAAGCCCGTGCATCGCCGCATTCTCTACGCGATGAAGGAAGGCGGCTACGACAGCACCAAAGCCTACCGCAAATCGGCGCGTATCGTTGGCGACGTGATGGGTAAATACCATCCCCATGGCGACAGCGCGATCTACGACGCGATGGTGCGCATGGCGCAAGATTTCTCGATGCGCCTGCCGCTGATCGACGGACAAGGCAATTTCGGCTCGATGGACGGCGACAGCGCCGCCGCGATGCGCTACACAGAAGCGCGTCTGGACAAAGCCGCCGAAACGCTTCTCGAAGACATCGACAAAGACACGGTCGATTTCCACCCCAACTACGATGAATCGACCCAAGAACCCGCCGTTCTTCCTGCGCGTTATCCCAATTTGCTGGTCAATGGCGGCGGCGGCATAGCCGTTGGCATGGCAACCAACATCCCGCCGCACAATCTCGGCGAAGTCGTCGACGCGACCCTTGCGCTCATTCAAAACCCCGATATTTCCATCGAAGAACTTCTGGAAATCATCCCCGGGCCCGATTTTCCCACCGGCGCTATCATCTTGGGCACAACCGGATGCCGCTCCGCAATGCATACAGGCCGTGGCAGCATCACCATGCGCGCCCGCCACGCCTTTGAAGAAATCCGCAAAGACCGCCAAGCGATCATCTTCACCGAAATTCCTTTCCAATTGAACAAGGAAAATCTGGTAAAGCGCATCGCCGAATGCGTGCATGAAAAAATCATCGAAGGCATTTCCGAACTGCGCGACGAATCCGACCGCGACGGCGTGCGCGTGGTGGTCGAACTGAAACGCGACGCAATGCCGGAAGTGGTCTTGAACCAACTCTTCGCCCATACGCCGCTGCAAACGAACTTCGCCGTCAATATGCTGGCGCTGAACAACGGTCGGCCTGAGCTTTTGAATCTCAAAGCCGTCCTCGTCGCCTTCGTCGATTTCCGCGAAAAAGTCATCACCCGCCGCACCGAATACGAACTGCGCCAAGCCCGCGACCGCGCCCATGTCTTGCTTGGCCTCGCCGTCGCCGTCGCCAATATCGATGAAATCATCGCCCTGATCCGCAAAGCCAACGACCCCGCCATAGCCCGCCAGGAATTAATGGCGAAAGCTTGGCCTGTCGGCGATGTCGGCCCTCTGATCGCGCTGGTCGACGAAGCCTTCGACTCCTCCGTCGCCAACGCGACGTATAAACTCAGCGAAATTCAAGCCAAAGCCATCCTCGACCTGCGCCTGCACCGCCTCACCGGATTGGAACGCGACAAGATCGGCAACGACCTGAAACAAGTCGTCGATCAAATCGCCGATTATCTCGACATCCTGTCCAAGCGCGAACGCGTGTTCCAGATCATGTCCGACGAACTCGCCGCGATCCGTCTGAAATTCGCCACCCCGCGCCGCACCGTGATCGAACCTTTGGAATTCGAAGCCGATATCGAAGACCTGATCCAACGCGAAGACATGGTCGTAACCGTAAGCCACGCAGGCTACATCAAACGCGTCCCCCTCTCGACCTACCGCGCCCAAAAGCGGGGCGGCAAGGGCAGGGCGGGCATGGCGACCAAGGACGAAGATTTCGTCAGCGATATTTTTGTCGCCAGCACCCACACGCCGATGCTGTTCTTCTCGTCCTTGGGCCGCGTCTACAAACTCAAAGTCTACAAACTCCCTCTTGCCAATCCCCAAGCGCGAGGCAAGGCTCTGGTCAACTTGTTGCCTCTCGAGCAAGGCGAAACCATCACCACCGTCTTGCATCTGCCCGAAGACGAAACGACATGGGAAAACCTCAACGTCCTTTTTGCGACCTCCAGCGGCACCGTCCGCCGCAATCAATTGTCGGATTTCAGCAATGTTCGCCCCAGCGGCATCATCGCCATGAAATTGGAAGAAGGCGATCACCTGATCTCGGTCAACACCTGCACCGAACATGACGACATCCTGCTGGCGACCAAACAAGGCAAAGCGATCCGCTTCGCCGTCGACGATGTGCGCGTCTTCGCAGGCCGCAATTCTGTCGGCGTGCGCGGCGTCCGCTTGGCGGAAGGCGACGCGCTTATTTCGATGTCGATCCTGCGCCATGTCGAAGCCACCCCCGAAGAACGCGCCGCCTATCTGCGCCAAGCCAACGCCGCCCGCCGCGCCGCTGGCGAAGCCGAAGACGCAACGCCCGTCACTGCCGACGACGAAGAATCCACAACGACCTCGGTCACCCTCTCGCCCGAACGCTATGCGGAGCTCGGCGGCTACGAAGAATTTCTCCTCACCGTCTCCGAACGCGGCTTCGGCAAACGCACTTCTGCCTACGAATACCGCCTCTCCGGTCGCGGAGGACAAGGCATCTGGAACATGGACATGTCCGAACGCAACGGCCTGATCGTGGCAACCTTCCCCGTCAAGGAAGGCCAAGAAATCATGCTCGTCTCCGACGGAGGCCAAATTATCCGCTCCCCCGTGCGTGACATCCGCATAGCCGGCCGCCGCACCCAAGGTGTCACCGTCTTTCGCGTCGACCAAACCGAAAAAGTAGTCTCCGTCGCGGCGGTAGACGACCAATCAGGTGAAGGCGGTGAAGGCGATTTATCCCAATCAGACATCGACGAAACATCGGAGTCGTAAGGCGGGGCAGGGAAGGAACACTTTCTTTCAGAAATACCGTAATGCCCGCGTAGGCGGGCGTGATATTTGTTTTCTTTGAAAGAAATGGTCGTGGAAAGTGTTTTTACAATCCCAACTTCCGCGCATAATGCCGCGCAATCGCCAGCTTTGCCCTCAACCCCAAATCAAGTCGCGGCGGCACCGTGATCTGATTCACCCCCATGTCGAGCACCGCCTCAATCGAAGGAATATGATGTCCGCCTGTCTGGTCGCCGCACATATTGATAAAAATATTCGGGTTCGCTTTCCGCGCCGCAGCGATGCTCTGTGCCACAGGCTCAATGACCTCCGGCACAAGAACGTCATAAGGGCTAACCCCTTCATAGCCGCACTCTTTCATCCAGCCCGAATGATCCATCTCCTCACGCGCCAACCCTGTAATCTCCTTTGTTAAATCATTCGTGCCGTAACACAGGCTGTCGCATAGAGGCGCAATCCCTTCTGTGTGTTTCAGAGCTTCTTTCGTCTCCATCATCACGCCAAAGCGAATAAGGGGATCCGCATGCTGCGGCGTCATCCTCTTGATAAGTTCTTTAAAATACCGAACCTCTTCGACGCTTTTCACCGAAGGAACAATAATCGTCTGCGGTGCAGGGCGATGAAGATTGATAATATTTTTCTCTATACGAAATAATCGATACCCCATATGAATCTGCTGCGTATAAAGCGTGCTGCGCAGGGCAAAGAACTTTGTGCCGGGAATATGGGAATCCTGTTCAGGGAAATCGTTTCTTAAAGATTCAGGAAAAAACGGAATCAATCCCGTTACGTCAAGCAAGCGGTAATGCGACTCCTCTTTTCTGTGAACACCTGCGCCGTACCACAATTGAAAAGAACAAGGAACCGCTCCCTCTACCAGCGGTAAAAGAGTGGGATATTCAGGACAGCTCTTAATGTCCTGAAGATGTTCAAGAAAATCCATGTCGGAGCGAAGCAGCCCTATTTTCTGCCGCGTTTGCCACTTTTGGCCTATTTCCCAAACCCTCATGTCCTCGCGATTTCGCGGAACATGAAAGGCGACTTCGGTCGCTGTTTTCATAAAACCAAGAGCATCAACGGTTTTCTGAAACAGGCCTGAATCATAAGCGCAGGTCTCTTTAACGTGCACGCCACGCCATAAGTTGCCCCGCACCGGATCTATCGTGACCTCTTCGCCCGCAGATAAACTCCCGCCTTTGGAGAATGTGATGAAATCTTTTCCGGCCTTAAAAGAAATTTGGGGGCGAAGGGGATGGTCAAGCAAGGCGGAACAGTAACTGGATATAATGCCGCGAGCGTGACTGTAATGTTCCAGATGATTGCGATCCGAATACTGATTGTTCGGGCAAACAAGGATAACGTTCTTTACGTTATAGAGATAACCACGATCCCGCTGGAATTTATAAAGCGCATCAAACCCTACCACCAAAACCGAGCTGCGCCCGTTTGACTCATTCTCCCGAATGTCCTTCGGTGTAAACGCAAGTCGTCCCGAAGCAGGCGATCCGAAAGATGAAAAACCCGTTCGAACCAACGGGCTCTCTCCCCGTGCATCGATTTCTGGCGCGAAGGTACAGTCTTCGACCTTAAGCCGTTTAAAAACATCAACAGGTGCGACGAAGCCTTCTTCAAGCAAACGCTGCGCCTCTGCGGGCGATAACACATCATCCATTGTCATATGAAATCCTTGTAATCCTATGCTCTCATTATTATTTTCGATCATAATCCTCTCCTGCCGATGAAAGCAAATCAAACCCTCAAGAACTTCCACCACAACGCAAAGTATGGGGGCTTTCCTTGGGGTTTTCTTTTGTTTTGTTAATTATTCTCAATTTTGAAAGAGATGGGTGTCGATTTTTCGGCTTCGCCAATCTGATGATTATAAGGCAAAACATAAAAAACGAGGTTCCCCAAAACGAATCTGATATATACCGCCGGACACAACAACCGCCGCGCAAAAGGCTACAGTCTCATGACGCACCGCCATCTATGCCGCATCGGCCTCTACCCGGGCACCTTCGACCCGATCACCAAAGGCCATACCGACATCATCCAACGCGCAGCGCGTGTCGTGGATAAGCTCGTGATCGGCGTTGCCAAAAATTCCGGCAAAGGCCCGCTCTTCGACACCGCCACCCGCGTTAAAATGGTCAAGCGCGAGGTCAAGGCGTTGCACGATTGCGACATCGCCGTCATGCCTTTCGATAATCTGTTGATGCACTTCGCCGAGAAAATCGGCGCGTCGGTCATCGTGCGCGGCCTTCGCGCCGTGTCGGATTTCGAATATGAAATTCAAATGGCGGCGATGAATTATCGCATGTATCCCGACATCGAAACCATCTTTCTTTCCGCGACCGAAGGCACGCAATTCATAGCCTCCAGCTTCGTCAAAGAAATAGCCCGCCTTGGCGGCGACGTCCGCCCCTTCGTCAGCGAAGCCACAGCCTCCGAACTCGAACGCTGCTTCAAAGCCGAAAAAAGCCGCCGCAAAGTAACCCCCGAAGTCAGGGACTAGCGGCGGTTGCCTTTTTGCATAAGGCCGCCGTCACGTTTATTTATTCCGATAAATTTTTTTTATTTCAAGAACGCGCAAGAAAATTTTTCCGCACGACGTTACTTGTGCTCACAATTGCCGAGCCACTGTTCTTTTGATGGATATCAAAAGAACCCAAACAAATCAGCGTAGGCAGTTGGTTGTCGACAGAAGCTCCCATCTTCATGCCGATCCCTCAAACAAAGGAGACAAGCCATGATCACGCCCCAAACACAATCAACGATGAACAAACCCCATGAGAAGTCCACGCCTCAAGCAAGCGCGGATCATCACATGAAAGCCGCAGAGTGCAGCACCAGGGCTTCGTCCGAGCATACAAACGCTGCCAAAGCCTGCACATCCGGCGATAAAGCTAAAGCGGAAGAGTGCGCCAAAAAGGCCGAGCGTCTTCACGCGGAAGCGCAAGAGCATGTCGTTAAGGCCAAAGCAGCCTAACGAACAGGCCCAAAGAACAGTCGGCGGCTCGCCCTTTGGCGCCCGTCGGCTGTTCCGTTTGGGATGATAAGCGTCGATATTTTTTGCAAAGGAAGATTCATGCTCCACCATTCCGTACTGATAGATCAATCGTCGATTATCTGGGTTCTGGTCGCTGACGGAGAACGCGCCTGCGTTTACAGGTATCACAAGCATCCCACAATTGTGCCGATGCAAGACACAAAAAGACAGCCTTGCGAGGAAGAGTCCAAACGCCATGAACTGATCCCTGTGCCCGATATGGCGTTTCAAGCCGAATCTCTGAAAGACTTTCAAGTAGGGCCAGACGGACGGGGTCTCAAGATAGGCGGTCAGAATTCAGCCCATAATACCTGCGTTCCCCGTCTGGATATTCGTGACGAGGTTAAACAAAACCTTGTTCAGAAAATAGCAACTAAACTGAAACATGTGCGCCAAACATGGGCTTTCGATCACTTGGTGGTTGCAGCACCACCCAAAATTCTTGGCGCGTTGAGACAACACATGGACGCCTCGGTGCTTGACTGCGTAATCGCCGAGATAGACAAGGATTTTACCAACGATAAAAACCATGCGCTCCTTGAGCATCTGCAAGAAACGCTGACAGAAGCCCGCGTTGCCTAAAACAACAAAAAAACATGGTCATACAATGAACAAATCAACCCCCGCCTTGCTGGCGCTGCTTCTTATCGGAGGATGTATCATGGGCGAGAAAACGCCGGAGCCTATCTGGCATAGTGTCAAAAAAGACGGTGCTATCGAGCTGCGCGACTATGACCCGATGATTATCGCTGAAACCACTGTGACTGGCGAGCGATATGCCGCCATCAACGCGGGTTTTCGCATTTTGATTGCCTATATTTCGGGAGACAACACGGCGCAGACCAAAATAGCCATGACAGCACCGGTAACGCAGGAATCCAAAGAAGCGCAAGGCCAAAAGATTCCCATGACAGCGCCAGTAACACAGCAAGAGTCGGAAACCAAAAACGCGTGGCAAATCAGATTTGTTATGCCATCGGCGTATGCGCTAGACTCTCTTCCGGCTCCAAGCGATACGCGCATTCACTTTGTGCAAATGCCCGCCTTACGCGTCGCCGTTATCCGCTTTTCAGGCTTCAATACAGACGGCAATCTCAGCGACCATCTGACCATCCTCATGAATTGGCTCAACAAGCAAAACATCGTCCCGATGGGCCCGCCCTCTTACGCCTTCTACGACCCGCCGTGGAAACTCCCCTTCCTTAAACGCAACGAAATCATGATCCGAATTTCGGAGTAATATGCACTTTTTCTCGTCATTTCGTGGCGCGTCAACGTCCTTGCGTTGGCGCGAACACGGAACCCAGCAAACCTATCCTCAAAAAAATTGTTCGTGCTTCATCCACGAAGGTTCCGTCAAGCGGACGTTTATTTTTTTAGATGAGGGTGAACACGTTTTTTGATTAATGCTGCGGGATTAGGCGTCAACGCCCCTGCGAACGATGCAACGTCCGCCATAGGCAAAATTACACCTTCCCCGAAATCAACTTTTTGCGCCGTGTCATTAAGGATTTGTGTAAATCCCTTCCGCGTTATCCCTGGCTGCGCCTCCCGCGCCAACGCGAACATTCCAGCGACAAAGGGAACAGCCCAGCTAAACCCGCCTTCGGGGGTGTGGACATAGAGTTTGCCGTCGTTTTCTTGTATTATACGAGGATTCTCGCAAGCGATTAATCGAGCATCGCAAGGAATCCCAACACCATCACTCAACTCAGGCTTCGTGCGTCCTGTCTTCAGTCGAAACTCAGCAATCCCTTTCGGCCCGCTAGGAAAAACGGGAGTGGTTCCGCAGGAGAAAACAGGGATATTCCGATCTTCAAACCATTGGCTGAGACAAATATTTTCGGCACCTCCCTGTTCATGCTCCCACCAGCCCAGTGAAACACTTATCGCATCCAAATGATTGCCAGCCTCAACGAAAGCCTTCAGGTCACGCAAAGCGCAGGCGTTTTTTTTAATTTGATTTCGCGCCCAAGCCCCGATTCAACGGCGCGGTACACGACCTTCGCATCCCGTGCAACGCCAATTTCGCCAACTGCAATGGAAGTAACAGCAGCGCCATGCCAAGATGTGTCGTTCGGTCTAGCCCCGTTGATGGATTGACTATCCTGAATATTGTCTCTGTATCCCTGATGCTCGCGCCACAAGGGCTGATCGATAATGCCAATCACGCATCCCCGTCCCGTCAAAGGCATATCGTCGGGGCGTTGCCAAAGCCTGTTATATTCCGTTTTGTTCAGCATAAATATTTTTCGCGCCAATGGAAAAATGATAGCACAAAAAGAGGAAACTAATTCTTCTTTTAAGTTTCACTGTAAACAACAAGCATTACCAATTTGTTTTTTTACGACAAATAAAGCATGACGCCCCCTGTTTGGTTAAGCAGCAGTTAAGGCCGGAGCATCCATGTCCATCCCACAAGCCTAACGAATAGGTTCGGCAAAACGCCGTCTACCCCTGTCTTACCAACCACGCCGCGATCTTCGGCCAATTTTCCTTCAACGCATGCGACCCCATAAATAACCCAATATGCCCGCCTGTGGTCAGCTCCTTAACCACCTGATCCGCAGGCGTGGCGAAGAAACTGGTTGCATTAAAAACCTGATCCGGCGGCGTAATATCATCCGCCGTTCCTGCCAGAAGGTAGAGGGGGCAAGTAATCGCCTGCGGTTTCACATTCCGCCCCAGCGCCACAAACTCTCCCTTGGCAAACCTGTTTTCCTTAAATAACTGCTGTATCACTTGCAAATACCACCGCCCGGGCAAATTGACCGTGTTCTCATACCAACGCTCAAACGCCTCGTTGCGCCGCAAAAAAGTCGGATCGTCGATATGTTCGTACAGGGTGACATATTTACTCACCATATGCTCTTCGGGATGCATGCTCTTGAATCCCTCCAGCATAAATTGGCCTTTCAGCAAACCCCCGCCCGCCGCGACAAGATTTTCATAAAAGCTCATCGGCAAATCATTGGCTAATTCGCGCAAACCACCCGTTCCCGCCTGCGTATCCAAAGGCGACCCCGCGCATACCAGCGAGGCAACCTGCGATGGAAACCTCGCCGCGTAAAGGCTTGCCATCCACCCGCCCTGACACAGCCCGACAAGATTGACCCTCCCGCCAATATCGCTAACCGCGACATGAATCTCGGCAAGGTAATGGTCGATATCGTAATTCTTCATTTCCTGAGTTGCGCTGTGCCAGTCTGTGGAGAAGAGCCGCGTAACGCCGTTATTCGCGAGCGTTTCAATCAAGCTTTGCTTCTTATGAAAATCGGCGATGGTCGAAGTATGCCCCGCATAGGGCGGTAAAACGAGGGTCGGAATCCCGTCGCTCGTCTTTGCCGTCGAAAAATCCCGCAACGTGAATGTGTGCAAATCATAAACGATTTTATTCGGACTCGCCCATTGCGGCATCGGATGAACGATGTCGTTTTTCACGACCTCTTTAAAAAATTTCAGATTTTTCTCCGCCGTCTCCAGCGTTTCCTTCTCCATCGCCAAAGCCATGCCCACAGGCCAGAAAAAAGGGCTTTCAATACCGGCAAAAGGATGAGGTTTTATGGACATCAGAAGAAACCGTAAGTAAGGGTTCAAAGTGTGATACCAACCCTACCACGAAAAACAAGTTAGACAAAATTGCCCCAATTTGTCACTCTTCCTCGAACTTAACCTCTGACGCGTCTTATCAATGGCTCTGCTTCCCTACACGCTGATCGAACCCATAGGAGCGATGTCGCCGCTCGTCGTCGATTCCCCGCATAGCGGACGCATCTACCCCGTCGATTTCGCCTATCAATGCCCCTTGAACCTACTACGCCAAGCCGAAGATGCCTTCGTTGACGAGGCCATCACAGGTGCTGCCGAGGCCGGAGCCACCGTCCTGATGGCCGAATTCCCCCGCAGCATGATCGACGCCAATCGCGCCGAAAGCGATATAGACCCCGCGTCGCTCGACGGCATTTGGCCCGAACCTTTGAATCCCGACAGAATGACCGTGGCGGGTTTCGGCCTTGTGCGTCGTCTCTGCCGTAACGGAGCCTCTCTTTACCGCGCCCCCTTAACGGTCGCGGAAGTGCAACGCCGCATCGCCGTCTATTACCGCCCGTATCATGATGCTCTGCGCGGCTTGATCGAAGCGCGTTTCCAGAAATTTGGCGCTTGTATTCTGATCGACGCTCACTCCATGCCTAACCGCCTCGGCAAAGAGGCGCCGCATCCTGATATCATCCTAGGCGACCGCGACGGAACCAGTTGCGATCCCGCCCTGACGCGCCAAGCGCAAAAAATTCTTCAAGATCTGGGCTACAGTGTCGCCGTGAACGACATCTACAAAGGCCGCGAGATTATCCGTCGCTACGGCCTGACGGGGCAGGGCGCCCAAGCCCTCCAAATCGAAATCAACCGCAAACTCTATCTCGACGAAACCACCATCCAAAAACACCAAGGCCTTGAACCCTTACGCCACACCATGACAATGTTCTTTCAAGCCTTAGCTAGTTTTATGCGCATCGAGACCGAGCGATTGACGGCGGAGTAATCTTTGGCATCATTTTCTGTTTATCCGCAGGGGAAACGCCAAGAAAGTCATAATGGCGATTGACGCCGCGAAGGGGGGGGGCTATAAAGAAGAAGGAATTTTTTGTTTATAAATAAATTGATGATTATGGAAAAACTGATAACGCCGGAGGGCGACAGCGGAGGCCTTTTTCAAGAAATCCTAATCCTTGAACAACGCATAAGTCTCCTCGGGAAGAAACCGGCAGTTTATAAGAAATGGGGCACATCGGGTCAGTTGCTCGCCGTCACGATAGGCGCGGATATCGAAAGCTTTGCCCGTCATCGCAGGAGCGATCAAAAAATAGGCGGATACCGTAACTCGAATTTGCCTATACCCATAATTGATCGTGAACATTGGTTTATCGACGTGGTTTATAAAAACTGCGCCAACCTCTTATGCTCAAAACCTTTTATTGATTCCGAATCTCCCGAATTAAACCTCATGCACGGCAAGGCCGAATCCATCATCAAAACCTACCAATCCTTGAGTGAGGAAATCACGACAATTGGTAAAAAGATGGGGCTGGATTTTTATATGGGGGCTGGGCATTGGCATCTTTCTATCCAAGACACGGGCGCGGAAAAGCGTCAGGGCCATCTTCTGAACGGCAATCAAAACGGATATTCCGATTTTGCGCGATGCCTCGCCGATAACATTCTTTCCTTGCAATGTATTTGCCCTGCGCTTTTTCTTCGACCAAGTCGCTCCGAAAAGACCCCGCAAAACGTTTTGTTTACACAGATGATCTTAGCATCGTCTGGGCGTGACGGAACCATAAAGATGGATGGAGGTTGTTACCCAAACGGGGCGCACAAGTTTGAATTGCGTATGGCGCATAGCGCTCCCTATGTGCCAATTTTCATGTTGTTGCATGCCATTGAGCGCACGCTTAAGGGAGAAACGATAAGGGTAGATGATTACAACGCGTCGTCGGTTACCCTCGCGCAGGGAGATAATTTTGTCCGAGGCAAGGGCTGTTATTTTGATTACATCAAAACAACAAAAGAGTCCGGTTATTTGAAGAAGTATATTCCGCAGCTATATTCTGGTTTGCTCAATCAATGTATTGAGTCTTATAAAACCTTTCTTGAAACGCCTTCGTGGTCGCCCATGTATAGCGCCGAGGAGCGAGCCTCTGCCGTAACCCTGTTGCGCACTCAATACCCCGATTTCTGTCTTCCTCCGGATACACTAGCGCCTGTCTATCAGGAAAAGCCTGAGGCCTTTCCCAAGGAAAGGCTCTTTGACTGGGCTTGGGATGCCTTGGCTTGGCCTAAAGTTTTTCTTAAACAGAGAAAATGGAAGGCAGAATCTAAGCTAGGTGAATTGGGCTGTTAATTCAGCGCAGAAAAGTCAGGATAAAAATGCCAAAGACATTCTCCGCCTTTACCTCGCCGCCGCCCTTCGCAAGCGATCATTGATGGCGGCGCCTAGCCCGATATTAGGTATGACCGCGACGGCGATACCGACATAGGCAGAGGAATCCAAAGCCCGCAGCATAGCGAACAGATTGGCGGCAGCCTCGTTCAAATCGCCGGAGGGGCTAAGATTCAACCGCCCCGTCTCGCCCACACCCGCAACAGAACCAAATCCCAAAAACGCTTCGTTGTCCTCCGCCGCCTCGGCGTTCAGGCGAACGGGCAGGTGGGGCGCATAATGGCTAGTCAACATCCCGGGCGAAGCCGGAGAGTCATCCCCGCCCATTGCCGCATCGGGCACCGCGACGTTGCGCCCAAGGATTGCCGCCAGTTGTTCCTGCGTGATGCCGCCCGGGCGCAGGATTACCGGTTCGGGGCCGGACACATCAATAACGGTTGATTCAACACCGATACGCGACCGACCTCCCTCTAAAATCAGATCGACGGCTTCGCCCAAAGATTCCGCAACATGCGAGGCTGTCGTGGGGCTGAGTTTGCCTGAGGCGTTGGCGCTGGGTGCGGCGATGGGAAGGCCCACGGCGCGTAACAATTTTAACGCGTCAAGATGCGAGGGAATTCGCACCGCCAGCGTTTCCAATCCTGCGCTGGCTAGCAGTGAGACAGGCGCGTCTTTCCGGCGCGGCAAAATCAGTGTCATCGGCCCTGGCCACAGCGCGGAAGCCAAAACCCGCGCCGTATCGTTCCAGTCGATCAAGGTGTCCAGTGCGCCCGTTTCCGCCACATGAATAATCAACGGATTAAACGAAGGCCGCCCCTTCGCCTCGTAAATCGAGGCCACAGCCTTCCCGTTCGTCGCATCCGCGCCAAGCCCGTAAACGGTTTCGGTCGGAAAGGCGACAAGCTTGCCCTCGCGCAGCAAAGCAGCAGCGCGTGCAATCGAGGCATCATCAACAGAGAGGATTTCTGTCATTATAATTCAGCAATCGCCTTTTTTACTTCGTCGGCATGACCGGGTACGCTCACCTTGCGCCACACGGAGCGAATGACTCCCTGACCGTCGATCAAAAAGGTCGAACGTTCAATGCCCATAGAGGTCTTTCCATACATGCTTTTTTGTTTCCAAACACCAAATTTTTTGCACACCTCCCCGTCGGTATCCGACGCTAGCGGAAAGGATAAATCGTATTTCTTCGAGAACTTTTCGTGGCTTTCGAGGCTGTCTTTCGATACGCCGATAACCGTAACGCCCAATTTCGAGAAATCAGGTAAAGCATCCCGAAAGGCGCAAGCCTCAGCCGTGCAGCCGGAAGTATCGTCTTTAGGATAAAAATACAGGACAAAAGGCTTGCCTTTCAGCCCCGCGCTACCGACCTTCCCCAGTATGGTGGCGGGAAGGGAGAAGGCCGGATTTTTTGCCCCGATTCCGAGTTCATCGGACTTTTTCGTGGTGGTTGGCATGTCTGCCTCCTGTGTGGTAAACCTACTCCAATTTGCGAATTTTGGAAAGGGCTTTCCCGAAAGCGCGAAAACCTTCCCCACCCGTTGCGGGAGGGAATTTTCTTTATCTTTAAAGTGCTTGGCGGGTTTTTCCCCTGTTTTCCTTGCAAAGGGTTCTGTTACCTCATGCTGCGTTCCTTGCGTTATATCGTCGAGTCACTCGCCGCGCTTGTCGCCGTTGTGATCGTCGTGGGGCTTTTGGTGGCGTGGCGGTTGAGTGTGACGCCCGTAAGCGCGAATTTTTTGACCTCCACGATTGAAACGGCCAATCTGCCGTTCGGAAAGTTCAACCAGATTTTTGCTAACGATGCCATTGCTCACGCCATCGTTGACC
>CAIXLI010000152.1 GCA_903920205.1 uncultured Pseudomonadota bacterium | reverse complement strand
CGTCATATCCACGGCTCGAAAACAGGACTGGGACATTCTCAAAACCCTATCTTCCCGGACCGACGCCCTTATTCCTGCCTTGTCTGGCTAATTAGGGGCTAGGCAGTTACTAAAATTGTTTCATAACGCTGTTTTTCTAGAAAAGAGACAGATTTTGCGGAATGGCTTATGATATCAGAGAGTTAAGATCGTTTGTTTAACCGCCTTATGTTTATGACAAAAACATAGCTTTCACACCGGAATCCCCCTAATTTTGCCGCTTACTCTTGATTCTTGAACAAAGTCGCTATGAACTCGGAAATCGAAGATAACGCGCTTGATCGCGAAGGCTTAACCGCCGATTTGGTCATATCCCTCGACGGGTTTGAAGGGCCGATCGACCTTTTGCTCGCCTTGGCGCATGCCCAAAAAGTCGATTTGTGCAAATTGGCGATCCTGCCGCTTGCCGAGCAATATCTGATTTATATTGCCGAAGCCCGCCGCCTGCGCTTAGAAGTCGCAGGCGATTATCTGGTGATGGCGGCATGGCTGGCTTTTTTGAAATCGCGCCTGCTGCTGCCCAAACAAGAACAGCCTCAAGACGACGGCGACCCCGCCGCGATGGCCGAAGCGTTAAAATTCCAATTGCTGCGCCTTGAAGCGATGCAAAAAGCGGCCCAAAGCATTCAGGACAGGCCTCAATTGGGGTCTGATATTTTCCTGCGCGGCATTCCAGAACCCGTGGAAGTCGAAGAAAGGCCGATTTATTTTCTTCCTATCCAAGATTTGCTGACGGCGATCAGCGCGCCTTCGCGCCGCCGCAAGCCCGAAACCTATAACATTGTGCGGACGCGGCTTTACAGCCTTGAAGAAAGCGTCTCGCGCTTGCGTCATTTGCTGGGCTTTATGCCGAACTGGGGCGTGTTGCAAAACTATCTGCCCGATGTCGTGGCGGCGGAAGAGATTATGGAAGTCCGTTCCGCTCTCGCCTCGACTTTTGCCGCGACGCTTGAACTCGTGAAAAACGGCGAGTTGGAATTGCGGCAAGACGGAACCTTTGCCCCCATCTATATGCGCCGCCGCGAGAAAACCGAAGAAGAACCTGTGAGCGAACAATGACCGACACTTTTGAACTAACCCACGAATTGCGTCTTCTGGAAGCCGTTATTTTTGCCAGCGGAGAACCTGTGACGACGGCCATGCTGGCGCGTCAAGTGGGCGAGGATGTGAATGTTTTGGAACTGCTTGGTGATTTGAAAAAGCATTACGAGACTCGCGGCGTCACTCTGATTGAAACCGACGGCGCGTGGAGCTTCCGCACCGCGCCCGACCTTTCTCCGTACATGAAGATCACACGCCAGCCGCGCCGCAAGCTGCCTCGCGCCGCTGCGGAAGTTCTGGCGATCATCGCCTATCACCAACCCGTCACTCGCGCCGACATCGAAAGCATTCGTGGCGTCGATACCAGCCGGGGCACGCTCGATATCCTGCTCGAATTGGGATGGATCCGCCCGGGGAAAAGGCGCGACACGCCGGGGCGTCCTTTGACATGGTTTACGACTCCCGATTTCCTCAGTCATTTTAACCTTGAATCGTTGAGGGATTTGCCCGGGCTGGATGAACTGAAAGCCGCAGGGCTCCTCGACGCGCGTCCTGTCATGTCGAACCTTCCGAGGGAATCCGACAACGAACCAGACGCCGAAATCCCCGACGAAGACAACGACTTCGTTGCATGGGTCAGCGACGAAACGGAACCAGTGCCGGAGCAGGGGGCTGAGGAGTAGTTTCTTGGTTTCTGAAAGTATTAAATGTTTTGTACACTGCTTTACGGTTAGTGCGGATAGTCTTTTATAAAGCGATCATATAATGACGAGTGACAGTATAGCCATTAACGCGATTAATTTTTTACCCCCAAAGTTCCGTTCAATGTTCAATCAGGATGCCCCCCTGATTGGCAGTGGTAGCTTTGCTGATGTTTGGCCTCTGGGGTCTGATTTTGCTTTGCGTCTTTGTCACAGGGGATACAATCCTTATAAACGGGGTGCTGACCTTATAAACGGGGTGCTGAAATCTTCGCGCGGAGACACGATGCGCGCAGACAATACGAGGATTGGTGCATGCAATTCACCAATGCCATGAAATCCGTATGCCAGACTTTACTTGTGCCACGGCTTATAGTCGCTGATGCTTTTGAGAGTCCCATGTCCGTTGGTGAGAAGTCCTACTTTGCCTGGCAAATATTTGGACGAATCCAAGGGAAAAGGGCGGCCCAGTATCTTCAACAAATTAATAATATCCAAACACTTTCCACCACGTTGGCTAGGGCTCTTTATGATTTTCATAATGCCGGGGATGTTGTGGCAAAAGCTTACGATTCTCACGGCAGCAGCGGCTATGTTTGCGACGAGTGTGACTTCAGAGAAAGCCGGATCAGCGGGGTCACGGAAAATTTTCACAAATTATCCCCCTCTATGGCGGATGTCGCCCTGATGAAAACGTTAGAGACTGATCTTGAAGAAAAATACGCCCAATACGATCATACTTGCTCAAAAGTCCTACATGGAGACCTAACTACAAACAATTTCCACGTCGATGCGGTGGGCCGCGTCGTTGGAATCATGGACGCCTCAATATGTCGTGCGCCTGTAGAGACAGAGTTTTTTCCGTTAGCGCGTCATCCAAACCTTATGTTTAAGGCCGCAAAAGCCTACGGTTATGTCAGTCAATCACCTCTGGACATGGACTTTGTCTTTTTGGCAAGCACTGCCGCACAACTGCATTTTTCAAAAATTGTTGGGCCGGAGCGGCTTTCATGCGTGGCGGCTTGTCTTAATGTTCTTGGAGACAGCGCCTTACCTCAACGCTCTTTCTACCGCCACAATGCCCAAAGACTTATGCGCGATCTTCGGTCTACTGCCCCTCATCCTGATCCGTTTTAAGCTTTATCTGGCGCAATTTCAGAAGATTTCTCCTGTCCTTGCGCGAAAAACTTGCCGATGGGGGTTTGATCGGCTAAAGACGCTTGTTCGAGGAAAAAGGAACTTTAAGAATGACTGAAACTGTTGCGCAAAATCCTATCCAGACCGATGCCGTTATTGTGGGCGCGGGGCCTGTGGGTCTGTTCTCGGTGTTTGAGCTGGGGCTGAACGATATCAAGTGCCATCTGGTCGATATTCTGGATAAGCCGGGCGGTCAATGCGCCGAGCTGTATCCCGAAAAGCCGATCTATGACATTCCCGCTATTCCCGTCTGCACGGGCACGGAATTGACCGAGCGTTTGATGGAGCAAATCAAGCCGTTCCATCCCATCTTTCATTTTGGACAAATGGCGGAAACGCTAACCAAACTACCTGATGGCAAATGGCGTCTGACGACCGATCTGGGCACCGTGATCGAAGCGCGTCTTGTCATCGTGGCGGCGGGCGGCGGTAGCTTTATGCCAAAGCGTCCTCCTATCAAGGGGATCGAAGACTATGAAGGCAAGTCAGTTTTCTACGCCGTGCGCAAGATGGATCATTTCCGCGACAAGAATATCGTGATCGCAGGCGGCGGCGATTCCGCGCTTGATTGGGCTTTGAATTTGCAGCCTATCGCCAAGCTCGTGACCTTGGTTCACCGCCGCGACGAATTCCGCGCCGCGCCTGACAGCGTTAGCAAGATGCGGGCGATGGTCGCGGAAGGCAAAATGGATTTGAAAATCGGCAATTTCACCGCGATCAACGGCGCAGACGGTCAGGTGACAAGCATTACCTTGGTTGACGACGCCAAGAACGCCTCGGACTTCCCATGCGAAAGCATTCTGGCTTTCTACGGATTGACGATGAAACTGGGGCCTGTGGCGAATTTCGGGCTAAATTTGCACGAAAACCTGATCCCCGTGAACACGGCGGATTTTGAAACCAGCGAACCGACGGTATTTGCCATTGGTGACATCAACACCTATCCGGGCAAGATGAAGCTTATCCTGTCCGGTTTCCACGAAGCCGCGTTGATGGCGAAGAAGGCTTTCACCTATATTCACCCTGACCGCCGGTATCGTTTTCAATACACCACCTCCAGCAGCGACCTTCAGGGCAAGCTGGGCGTGGAAAAAGACGGTGCGTAAAGAAAAAAGTGCCTCCCCGCTTGAGGGAAACTGTTTGAATAACTCTTAAATCAGAAAGAAATACGATGACGACAATGAAAGTTTATCTGACCGATATGGAAGGCAAAGACCACGAATTATTGGCGACCGAAGAATGGACGTTGATGGAAATCATCCGCGAGGGCGGCATTCCTATTCTGGCGCAATGCGGCGGCTCCTGCGCCTGCGCGACATGCCATGTTTATGTCGATCCCGCATGGAAGGCCAAATTGCCGGAACCAAGCGAAGAAGAAGTAGGCATGCTGGACGGAACCTTTGATGTGACCGAGGATTCGCGCCTTGCTTGCCAGATCGTGTTCACCAAGGATTTGGACGGTCTTAAGGTTAAGCTGGCCTCCGGTTCGATTTAACCGTTTGAAGACTACGGAAAAGACAAGAAAGTAAAGGGAAGGGGCGATATTTTTTCATCGCCCCTTTTTTTTGTTCTTTACAACACATAAAAGGTAGTTTATTGTCCAAAACAGGTAGCGGGCCTATCTTATATTCCGTGCAAGATTATTATAGTCCTAACCATCGGTTAAAATTATGAGAACTACGAATAATCAAGAAGTCATTAGCTTCGGCAGCCTGGACTTTTATGAGTTGGAAGGCCGTTTTGGTTTGGACAATGCGCGCGCCATTTTGCGTACGCTTGAACAATTCGAAGGCATTTCCGAACAGCGCGTCGCCAAGCTTTCTTACAAAGACCGCTTGTGCAACGTCATGTCGGCGATGAAGGACAACCTCCGTTATCAGACAAGGCACTAATTTCTAGGTGTTTTTGTTCGGTATCGGTTTTGCATCGGAGATTTGATTTTGCAGTATGAATCTTTGCACAGCCGTTTCGGCTCCCATGTTTCGCAGCGCGTACGCCGCGAATTGACGCCCTCAGAATTCAATACAGTCGAAATTGAGAGTTTAGCTGAATATCTTGAAGCCCGCGCCGAGTCCGCGCATGAAGAATATCGCCGTCTATTAAATAATCCCTTGGCCTCGTCGGACAAAGACATCGGTTCCGCCGGGGAAGCCTGCCGCCGTTGGCGCGAATCCGAAGATCTGGCCTATCTCGTCGCCGTTGCCGAAGATGTCGGCGCGAATGCGCAGGCGGGGTAATTGACCTTGCTATAATCTTCTTTCGTTAAGCACTCACTAGTTGCCAAACCATCATCGCTTGTGCATCACTTGGTCTGTGATGCGCTTGTGCGGGGTTTTTTTTATGCTTGTCGACAGCCATTGTCATCTCGATTTTCCTGCGCTTGCGAAAGACCGCGAGGGCGTGGTGGCGCGTGCTCGGGCGGCGGGGGTCGGGCGGATGGTCAATGTCGGGACCACGCGGCGCGATTTTCCGGACATTCTTGCTACGGCGGAAAGCCTTGAGGATGTCTTTTGCACCTTCGGCGTTCATCCTCATCGTGTAAGCGAGGAGGGGGAGGATGTTTCGGTCGAGCAGATCGTTGGCCTTGTCGCGCATCCTAAAATCATCGGCATCGGCGAAACGGGGTTGGATTATTTTTATGATAAGGCTCCCCGCGAAGTGCAGGAAGAAATTTTCCGCCGCCATATTCGCGCCGCGCAGGCGACTAAGCTTCCCGTCATCATTCACAGCCGAGACGCCGAGGAAGATACGATCCGCGTGCTGAAAGAGGAGGGGGCTGTTACAGGCGTTCTGCATTGTTTTAGTTCAGAGCGCTTGTTGGCTGAAGAGGGGCTTAAGCTTGGTTTGTATGTTTCCCTGTCCGGCATTCTGACATTCGGAAAATCTCAGGCTTTGCGGGATATTGTGCGGGATGTGCCTTTGGATAGGTTGTTGGTCGAAACGGATGCGCCGTTTTTGGCACCCATGCCACATCGGGGCAAAATATGCGAACCCGCCTATGTCGCACAGACGGCGCAGGTTCTGGCAGATATTAAGGGCGTCAGTTTTGACGATATGGCGCGGCAGACGACCGAGAATTTCTTTCGGCTTTTCTCTCGCTGTACGGAGGCCGCATGAAGATCACCGTTCTCGGCTGTGGCTCTTCGGGCGGCGTGCCGTTGATCGGCGATGTGTGGGGCGCGTGCGATCCGCATAATCCGCGCAATCGGCGTACCCGCGTGTCGATTGTGGTCAAGGAGGGGGGGACGACGCTGATGGTCGATACGTCGCCGGATATGCGGCAGCAAATGTTGGCTTGTGGGATAAAGAAACTGGATGCCGTTCTTTACACCCACGCCCATGCCGATCATTGCCACGGTATCGACGAATTGCGCAGCGTGAACTGGCTGACGCAAAAGCCGATTGACGTTTATGCCGATCCTTTGACGCTGAACGATCTCACGACAAAATTTCCTTATATCTTTTATGGGGCAGGGACGCAGAATTTCTATAAGCCTTCTGTGAATCCGCACGAAATTTCAGGCGCGTTTAGGGTGGGCGACATTGCCGTTCTGCCGTTTTTTCAAAATCATGGCGCGATCAGGTCGATGGGGTTTCGCTTTGGCGATTTTGCTTATTCGACTGATGTGCATGATTTCGACGATGACGCCGTAGAGGCTTTGCGCGGCATTAAGACTTGGATTGTCGATTGCGTGCGTTACGAACCGCATCCGACCCATCTCGATGTGGCGCAGAGTTTGGCGTGGATTGACAAGATCAAGCCTGAACGCGCTTTTCTGACACATTTGAGCCATAAGCTGGATTATGATGCGTTGGTGGCGACTTTGCCTGCGGGCGTTTGGCCTGCCTATGACGGGTTGGTGATCGAATGTTGACGTTGAATTTAAAAATCTATCGACATGCGGCTTGGAGCGTTTTGGGCGTCGTGTTTGTTTTTATTCTTTGCACCTTTCGTCATTATGGCGTGACATGGGACGAAGAATTGCAAAGCCAATATGGGCAGGCCGTCGCGGATTATTACGCGTCGGGATTTAAAGACCTGCATTATGCGGAAATTTTTAATTTGTATTTATACGGTGGGATGTTTGACGGGTTGGCTTCCGCCATCGATCACTACACGCCGTTTTTCGTTTACGACACGCGCCACTTTCTGAACGCCCTGATGGGGCTATTGGGATTGTGGGGTGTTTGGCGGCTTGGGCGCTTTTTGGGCGGAGGCGCTGTAGGATTGATCGCGCTTATTTTTTGCGCGACGGTGCCGTCCTATTACGGCCACATGTTCAATAATCCGAAGGACATTCCCTTTGCAGCAGGGATCGTCTGGACGATGTATTTTATGTCGCGTAGTTATGCGAAGCCGACGCGCGCCACGTTGATGAAGCTTGGTTTGGCGCTGGGTTTGACGTTGGGCGTTAGGGTAGGGGGCGCGATGATTTTCGCCTTCTGGCTTGCGCCCATGGGCGTGACCGCCCTACTGCCTTTGACGCGTCATGCGGATGCCAAAACGTTTAGCGTTTGCGTCAAGGACTTGTGGCGTCGCGGGTGGCGTGAGGTTTTGCCGGTCGGCATACTGGCCTATGTTTTGATGCTGATTTGCTGGCCTTGGGCTCAGCAAAGCCCTGTTTTGAATCCTTTGCGTGCTCTAAGCGAATTTAGCAATTTTCCGCAGGATGTAGAGGTGTTGCTGGATGGCACATCGTATCGTTCGACAGAATTGCCTTGGTATTATGTGCCGCTTTATTTTGGCATTCAGTTGCCGGAGTTTTTACTGTTTTTGATGGCGGCTTGCAGTTTTTTTATGCCCAAAATTTGGCGGCATTTTACTTTGCCGCAGAAACAAAGTTTTTCTCTTCTTGCCTTAATGGCAAGTTTTCCGGTTGTTTATGCCGTGGTGAGACATCCGGCATTGTACGATACCGTGCGGCATTTCCTGTTCGTCATTCCCTTGGTTTCCATTGTAGCGGCTTTGGCGGCGCGGGAAGTTTTTTTTGCGTGTATTGCTTTTGTTCAGGGTAGGATGGCGAAGCGCGGAATAGCGGCGGCTTTGTGTGCCGTTTTGGGGGTCTGCATCGGGGCGCAGATCGTCGTGATGGAGCAGTTGCATCCTTATGAATATATTTTTGCCAATCGGTTTGCGGGAGGCGTGCGCGGCGCGTTTGGGCGTTATGAGTCTGACTATTGGGGATCGTCGTTCAAGGAAGCGGCGCAGAAGATTCAGGACTTTGTTGCCAGCGAAGGCGGAGTGCCTGCGGGTAAGATTTATAAAATCGCTATTTGCGGCCCGTGGGCTTCAGCGATGATTTATCTGCCGCCGAATTTTGAGCCAGTTGTCGCCAATGAACCCGCCGAGTTCTTTCTCTCGACGACTCGTTGGATGTGCCAGAACATGCGCCCGGGAAAAGAAATCATCCGCATCGAACGCATGGGCGTGCCGTTGAGCATCGTCAAAGACCTGCGCGACGGCTATGAGCATTACGAGGGGAATGAGCACGAGAAGAAGTAAGCGACCCCCTCTCCTCATTCCGTATTTTATGATTTAACATAATATATCTTATGCGACTTGTGGCAATAGGGATGAGGCATGGGATGGGGCTTTCATGCCCCCTCTTATGACACCCCTTTCAGCCCAAGAGGCTTGATGACAAAAACATTTGGGGGAAAAGTTATAAAAAACGAGAGAATTGATGGGCGAAATTAAGTAAGCATTAAGGCGTTTGGACGATACTTTATGCTGAGGACGTCGTATCCATAATCTTATAGGTAGCGCCATGTGTATCAGAAAAATCGCCCTATCCCTCGGGTTCCTTTGCTCTCTTGCCAGCGCATCGTTGGCGGATGGACTTAACAGCGTTGGGGCCAATCTGCCCATTGGGGCGGCTGGCCAGCAGTTTATCAATCTTTTGCATAGTGGCGCCAATAACCTTGTTAACTTTGGTTCTGCCGCACCCGTTGCCTGGGTCAATGCTTCGGATGGTTCAGCGAGTTTTTCTGCAATCGGTGCCACGACGGTCAACATTGGCGGTTCTGTTCTGAACTCGTCGGTTGCCAAAACTGCGGTTTCCCTTTCAAACGCAGTCTGCCCTGTCGGTTATGAGGCTTTGACCAAATTCCCGGACGGGACGATTGGCTGTATTGCCGTGACGGACATCGTCAATGTTGGCAAGACAACTGTGCCGTCTTGCCCCGCGACCCAGATGCTTTATTTCACGGGAGCGTCATTTACGTGTATTGCGGCAGCACAAGGGCCTGCGGGGCCGCAGGGGCCTGTGGGCGCAACGGGGACGCAAGGACCTGCTGGTCCCGCTGGGGCTTCAGGCGCTGGGTCTGTTGGTCCCGCTGGACCTGCGGGTCCTCCTGGACCTCAGGGGGCTACTGGACCTGCGGGGCCTGCTGGATCTGGTTCTGGCGGTGGAGCAACGGGACCTACTGGTCCTCAAGGAATCCAAGGGATTCCTGGACCTGCTGGGCCTCCGGGACCTGCTGATGCCGGACATAGTTTTGGAACTAATGGTTATCAAAAATTTCCATCCGGCTTTATCATGCAGTGGGGGAATGCGCCCATCGTTCCTAGTCACAACAATCAAACATGCCAGAGTATTTCTTTTCCGATATCGTTTCCAAATGCTGGCCTATCGATCGTAGCGACTGCTTATTATATGGATTATGGTCGTAACAATAATGCGCTGACAACACAGTACCAGTCCATGTCAGCGTCAGGCGCTACGATTTGTTTTGATCACATTGGGAACACGATAGATAACGCTGGTGGAACCTTCAACTGGATTGCCACAGGGTATTAGTATTGGTTTTTATTGACTGACGTCAACCCCGTGCGATTGATCTGATTTTGTCAGAATTGATTGCGCGGGGTTTGTCGTTGTGGAAATAA
This sequence comes from uncultured Pseudomonadota bacterium, assembly GCA_903920205.1. Taxonomy (GTDB): domain Bacteria; phylum Pseudomonadota; class Alphaproteobacteria; order UBA9219; family UBA9219; genus CAIXLI01. Next base: position 5,087 of record CAIXLI010000152.1, on the reverse strand, counting down.
GGAAGGGGGGGGGCTGCGTCCCCCCCTCTTTTTTATTCATCTTACGGCAGAACACTTTGTAATTGCAGGACAGCTTTCTTGCTTAGTATAACTGCCTAAGCCTTCCCGCGAGAGGGACGAAGCCATGCCGTTTCGTTCCGCAATAGGTCAATCTTTTATCGTCGTGCCATTGACTGAGTCTTTGAGGGATTTTCCTGCACGGAATTTCGGGGTTTTAGAGGCTTTGATCTCGATGGTTGCTCCGGTGCGGGGGTTGCGGCCTTGGATGGCGGCGCGTTTGGCGACGTAGAAGTTTCCGAAGCCGACGAGGCGCACTTCGTCCCCGTCCTTTAAGGCGGATTCAATCGCTTCGAGGGCGGAGTCGATGACGGCGGCGACGGCGCTTTTGGAAAGTTTGAAAGTGTCGAGGTTCTTGTTTTCATGGACGGCTGCAATAAATTCGTTCTTATTCATTGGTATTGTTCCTTTATGCGTTTTCGTTTTGATTGCCCTTCCTTTGTGGAAAGGGGGTGGCATGGGGAAGTTTAGTGGGAACGATGGGGTAGATAACCACCTCGCGGAGTAGTAAGGCCAATCCCAGTCGCTCTCCCCCCTCCCTAACCCTCCCCGCGAGGGTGAGGGGATTCTGTATTTCTTCGCGCTTAGTTTCGAGCATGCGCAATGGAGAAATCCTGAATGCCCGGGGCGTGGCGCAGGCTTTCGCTGAGTTTGACCAGAGTCGCGCCTTTACGCCGTCCATGCGACACCGCGACAAAGCGCCATTCGTATTGGCCGTTGTGTTGATTGATAGAGAAAGAGCCGTTGGCGACTTCGTAGCCTTGGGCGTGAATCATGCGCGAGACATCGGATTCCGTCAGGTCGACGTCTTTGTGGAAATGCAATGTGATTGAGACCGCGTGGCGTGCGGGCAGCATGTTTTCGATCTTCGAGCCCCACATCATGAAGCCTGTCGAGATAATCGACAGCGTGATCGCTGCGCCGTAAAAGCCGATGCCGACCAAAACGCCGATTGTCGAAACTGTCCAGATCGAGGCTGCCGTTGTCAGACCGCTGATGTTCAGACCGTCGCGCATAATCACGCCTGCGCCCAAAAAGCCTATGCCCGTGGTGATGCCTTGGATCACGCGGCTGGGATCGACGTATTTCATGGATTCGACGGCGTGACCGGCATACCAATGCTCGGGATTGCCCACGATGACGACAAGCGCGCAAGACGACATGCAGACAAGCCCATAGGTGCGCATACCAGCGGCGCGACCGCGATAGGAACGTTCGTATCCGACAAGAAGCCCCAGAAGCAACGCCCCGAAGATATTGCAAATCGCGTTGATGTTCGCCGCGATCTCCGGCGGTGTCCAATAGCCAAGCAGAGAGTCGAGGATGAGATTGTTCATAGGCCCTTGTCCGAATCGTTAGACGATAAGAATCCGCGAAAGCCTCGCGCAACGCAAGATTTTATTGTGCCTTGAAGGCAGGCGTGTCATAAAAATTCGTCTTTGTTTTGGTTTCCGCAATGTCTGTCTGCATTCAATATAGTCGCCCTGCCTCCGGTCAAAATGACAGCGAAGTCTTTGGCTTCGATGTTGCCGTGACTAATTTTCTGGCGGCTTATTTTCGGCATAGCGTTCAGAGGCAGTTTCTGTGCCGTCCGACCGATATGCCGAGTTTCGATCATTTCAAGGCTATTGCGGCTGCCGAGGGCGTGGATGCCGAGCAAAACTGCATAGGCCTTGATCCAAGACATCCTGATAAGAATTTACAGGGCATTTCGTGCTTGTTCCGCCCCGATCCTTTGACGGTCGATCTGATTTGGCGGCGTCAGCAGATGCGCAGGTCTGGGTTCGCCACATGCGGCCTTGTGCACACGATGAGCGGCGAGCGTATTGCCCGAGCCGTGGGCGATTTGTGTTTTGCGCCTAGCGATAACACTGACGCCTTGATTTGTCCTTCGACTGCTATCCGCGATGCCGTGCGCAGTTTGTGGGATATTCACGGCGACTATATCAATCACCGTTTTGGCGGGAAGTTCGTTTGTCCGGTGCAGACGCCGGTTATTCCTTTGGGGATCGATAGCGGAAAATTCTCCAATCGCGTGACGCCGGAAAAACGCGCCGCGCAGCGTGAGGCTTTGGGCGTGGTAGAGGACGAGATCGTTATTCTTTTCGTGGGGCGGTTGAGCTTTGCGACCAAGGCGCATCCCTTGCCGATGTTCATGGCGGGTGAACGGGCGGCGCAGCTTACAGGGCGCAAGGTACGGCTGGTGTTGTTCGGCTATTTCAAGCCGTTGGATATGGAGCCTCATTTCCGTGATCTTGCCGCCGATATTTGCAAGACGGCCAAGGCCGAATTCGTGATGAACGACGATCCTCGTTTTCCAGAAGGCTTGTGGGCGGCGGCGGATATTTTTACGTCGTTGTCGGATAATGTGCAGGAAAGTTTCGGGCTGACGCCTATCGAGGCGATGGCGTGCGGTTTGCCAGCGGTCGTGAGCGATTGGGACGGATACCGCGACGGGGTGCGTAATGGGAAAGAAGGGTTTTTGGTTCCTGTGACGACCCCTCCCCCATCGGCTGGCATGGCGATTGCGCAGCTTTATTATAACGAAGAAAATTACGGCGTGGCGTTGGCGGGGTCTGTGCAAAGCACCAGCGTCGATATCGAGTGGTGCGCAAGATCCTATGCCGTTCTTATCAGCGACGCCGATTTGCGCAGGACTTTCGGCGAGAATGGTAAGGCGCGTGCGCGAGACGTTTTCGATTGGCGGCATATTATTCGCGCCTATGACAAATTGTGGGAGGGGCTGTCGGAACAACGCTTGGCCACGCCGCCTGCGCCTACGCTGCCGGAACAGTGGCAGGCGATGCATCCCGCCTATCCCAATCCCTGGCAGATGTTCAAAAGTTTCCCCACCACGCATCTGGCGCCGACAGATATTTTGCATATCGCTATGGATCATGCGGAAACCGTTGCCGTGATGGGGCATGGGATGAATCTTTTTGTGCCTCAGCTTTTGTTGCCGCAGGGACAGTTGTTAGAATTGATCGCCATTATTCGCCACGCGGGAGCCGTGAGGATTCAGGACGTTCTTTCCTCCTTCCCCGTCGATAGCCATGATTTGCTGTGGCGGTGTTTTGGCTGGATGTTGAAGAACGGGGTTTGCAGATTTGAGCGGCAAGCCGCATGATAACCGATATCCCTCCTCCTTTTGACGCTGCTTGGTTTCGCTTTGCGCTTGGCTTTGTTGTGGGCTCGATCTTGGGGAGTTTTGCGACGATGCTGGCTTATCGTTTGCCGCGCAGGTTATCGATTGTTTTTCCGCGTTCGCGGTGTACCTCTTGCGGGACGGTTTTGGGCGTGCGCGATCTTGTGCCGTTGCTTTCGTGGCTTTCGACGAGGGGGCGGTGTCGGCATTGTAGCGCGGAAATTGGCGTGCGGTATTTGGTTATTGAGATTGTTACAAGCCTCGCTTGCGCCATTGCCAGTGTGATTATCGGGTTTGAGCCGTGGTTATTGGTGGCGTATGGGGGGATTGTTGTGGGCGTGGTAATGCTGTCCCCTCCCCACAAGGGTTAGGGAATTTTTATTGTAAGGATAATGACATGATGAAACCTATTTCTATTATCGGCGGCGGGCTGGCGGGGAGCGAGGCGGCTTGGCAGGTGGCGCGGGCTGGTGTGCCTGTGGTGCTTTATGAAATGCGTCCGGTTAAGGGGATGGAGGCGCATCAGACGGATTCTTTGGCGGAATTGGTGTGTTCGAATTCTTTGCGTTCCGACGATAGCGATTACAACGCTGTCGGGTTGCTGCATGACGAGATGCGGCGTTGCGGGTCGTTGATCATGACTGCGGCGGATGAGCATCAGGTTCCGGCGGGCGGCGCTTTAGCCGTCGATCGCCATGCTTTTTCGGCTTCAGTGACGCGGCGGTTGGAGGAACATCCTTTGATTTCTATTGTGCGCGGGGAAGTAACCGCCCTGCCCGAGGTTTCGCCGGAAAAAGATTCGGTTATCATTGCGACGGGGCCTTTGACTTCGGGGGCTTTGGCGGAATCCATTCGCGCGGCGACTGGGGTAGAGGCTTTGTCTTTCTTCGACGCTATTGCGCCGATCGTTCACCGCGAGAGCATCGATATGAGCAAGGCGTGGATGCAATCACGCTATGACAAGGTCGGGCCAGGCGGCACAGGGTCGGATTATATTAACTGCGCGATGGACAAGGATCAGTATGAAAGCTTTGTGCGGGAATTGATCGCGGCGCCTAAGACGGAATTCAAAGAATGGGAGAAGAATACGCCCTATTTCGACGGGTGCTTGCCGATTGAGGTGATGGCGGAACGAGGAGTTGATACGTTGCGGTATGGGCCGATGAAGCCTGTGGGGTTGACCAATCCGCATGTTCCCGGGCGTTCTTATGCGATTGTGCAGTTGCGGCAGGATAATGCGCTTGCCACGCTTTATAATCTGGTTGGGTTTCAGACCAAGATGAAATATGCCGATCAGACCCGCGTGTTCCGCATGATCCCCGGGTTGGAAAACGCGGAATTTGCGCGGTTGGGCGGACTACATCGTAATAGCTTTTTAAACAGCCCTGTTGTGCTTGATGCGCAGTTGAGGCTGAAGGCGAGGCCGCATATTCGCTTTGCGGGGCAAATTACGGGGGTCGAGGGGTATGTCGAATCCGCAGCGATGGGATTGATGGCGGGGATATTTGCGGCTTGCGAAAGTAAGGGGGAGACTCGGGGGCATCCGCCTCGGACGACTTCGTTGGGTGCCCTGCTCGCGCATATTACGGGCGAGGCGAACGCCGAGACTTTTCAGCCGATGAACGTCAATTTTGGATTGTTCCCGCCGATTACGGAAGGGCGCGGGGGACGGGATAGGAAGTTGCTTTATACGCAGAGGGCTAAGAAGGATTTTGGGGAGTGGTTGGCGGGGGCGGTGTAGGTGAAACCTACTCTCCACAAGCGGGAGGGAAAAGGGCCCCGCGGGTCACCCAAAGTGCTCCACTTATGGTCACCTGAAAGTGCTCCACCTGAATTCTAGAAATTAGGACGGCAGCAGACGTAAATCTGATCCCTCAATTGAATG
>CAIXLI010000151.1 GCA_903920205.1 uncultured Pseudomonadota bacterium | reverse complement strand
GTACTGGTCCGGCACAAAAAGGAAAGCTTACAAGACGAAAAAGTCACGCTATCTAATGATCTTGAACAGTTGATTGTGCCATTCTTGGCCACGTTAAAAAAAGACACGCGTGATTCCAAACAGACCAGCCTTATTAATATTATCGAAACGAACTTGCGTCAACTCATTTCCTCCTATGGGCGACCTGCAACTTTTACAGGCGCTTCTAGGAAATTAACACCCAAAGAAATTCAAATCGCTTCCATGATACGGCAGGGCTTGTCTTCGAAAGAAATAGCATCCACCTTGTCTTTATCCCCCGATACGGTGAGTAATCATAGAAAAAGCATTCGAAAGAAGTTGGGTCTGGAATCAAAGGCAATCAATCTTCGCAGTCAATTGGCTTCTTTGCTGGATTAACTCTCGGCTGGAATAGCTATTTGCGATAGCTATTCTATAGCCATCATTAGCTTAGTTATTCTCTAACTGCACTAGATAAATCAGAATATTCTAGCGAGCGTTAGAAGAAGTATTTTCCAATCCCAAAATGAGTCTGAACGAAGGGTTTTGAATCCGAGTAATTAAACCTCATTCTGATTCGATCTGATTGATAGGTGCTTCTTCGTTTTGCCTTGTTGAGTTTATTTCTCAAGCCCGTTTTTTGATTAAAGCAGAGATGTCTTTGAATAACTTTTTTCTTGCAATGTTCATTGCCAAGGCTGCGTCATTGTCGCTCATCTTGGCTGCGAACGCATCCAATTGTTCAAAGGTGATGTCTGGCTTGAGATACATGCTGGCATCGGGCAAAGATTTGAATTTATCATAGGGTGTTTTCATGTCTCTGTAGTGGTATTGCTTGCGCTCTTTTCCTTTGGTGTCGGTGACGGTTTCCGGGAAGAAGCAAGGACGGTGGAAGTTGACATAAGGGTTGAGGTGAGCGGCACAGAATTCATTGACCAAACTGGCGCAGAATTGCGGGATGTGCGCATAGCCAAAATGCTTGCGTACTACCGATGCGTTCTTGGATTCTGCCAGCGCATTATCGTTGGAATGCCGTGGGCGGGATTTGGTAAATTCAACCCTTAATTTCTCCAGCAGCGAAGCGACTTGATAGTTGATATATTCAGAGCCGTTATCTGAATGGAATCCAAGGATGACGAACGGAAATCCATCCAACAGTTGCCGGATAACCGGCAGCAAAAAGGCCTCGCTAATCTTCTCGCACGTGGCAACGAATTCCATCTGTGTTACACAGTCCACCGCATTGATGTGATACACGCCTTTAGCACCATCCTGATCGCCCTGGTGAACGCTATCGATACGGATGTAGCCGGGCATGTTATTCGGCTGTGGCGCACGGCGCTTTCCGATGGGGACACCCGTTGGATGGGTCTTGCTCCAATGCCGGCGTTTGTTCTGGTAAGGAGAGCTTCCGCGCAGGTTGTACAGATGGGAAACCGAGATGCCCGCCAGGCGCTCGAAACGCAGATCACCAAACACTTGAGATGCCCGCTCCATGAGCTTCTTGGTGGCAGGCCCGGACAGGGTTCCATGCAGCACATCCATCTCGGCCAGCAAGGCGACATCTGCTAGTGTGTAGCGACAAGTAAAGCCGTTGGTGGGGGCGACGCGCTGAGGGCGTCTAGACAACTTTCCGTGTTTGCGATATTGGGATACCAGTCGGGTCACTTGCTGGCGCGACAGGCCTGTCATGCGCTCGATATAGCGCAGCAGCACCCCTTTGTCGGCTCGGCCATTGGGGGCATACCCAAACCGCTTGAATACGCGCTCGATAAACTGGTTTCGTTCATCCTTGGGAACCCGAAATGACACTTCCGATGTTCCCTCCAGAAATGCCTTGATCTGCGCCAAGGTCTGCAACTTCGCTTCTTCCATTATGATCACCATGCTTCGCATAATGACCGATTCAGCATTTTGGCTTCAGACTCATTCCTTGTTGGAAATACGGCAATCCTTTAGACTCATTTCATATTGGAATAGGCTATTCCTACGCTAATTCAATATCTTGATTTACAATTGACACCTTAGTATCGGACGAGTCATCGCTATGCTGATTTGGTTCATCGTTGCTTATTTGCT
>CAIXLI010000150.1 GCA_903920205.1 uncultured Pseudomonadota bacterium | reverse complement strand
TTATTCCCGCAAGCCTTCGAGGCTTTGACGGGGAAAACCCCCGACGTTTATTTCGAACCCGCCGCCGTTATCACGACATTGGTGCTGCTGGGACAGGTTTTGGAATTACGCGCACGGGCACAGACGAGCGGCGCGTTACGCGCTTTGCTCGACCTCGCGCCGCAAAAGACAACCCTTCTTTGCGCCGATGGCGGCGAAAGCATCGTTCTGGTCAGCGAAGTTCGTCACGGTGATTTTCTGCGCGTCAAGCCGGGCGAGAAAATTCCCGTCGACGGCGTCGTGACGGAAGGCGCAAGCTTTGTCGATCAATCCATGCTGACCGGCGAGTCGATGCCCGTGGAAAAACACACGGGTGACAAAGTCACGGGCGCGACACTGAACGGCGCGGGAAGTATCGTGATGCAAGCCGAACGCATAGGCGCGGAAACCATGCTGGCGCAGATTATGGCGATGGTGGCGGAGGCCCAACGCAGCCGCGCACCCATTCAACGTCTGGCGGATGTCATATCCGGCATTTTCGTTCCGGTCGTCATGGCGACTTCTGTCCTGACTGCCATAGTCTGGGGGATTTGGGGGCCGGAGCCGAAATTCGCCTATGCGCTTCTGAACGCCGTCGCCGTGTTGATTATCGCCTGCCCCTGCGCCTTGGGGCTTGCGACACCGATGTCGATCATGGCGGGAACAGGCCGCGCCGCACGCGCCGGAATACTGATCCGCGAAGCCGCCGCGCTGGAGGCTTTCGAGAAAGCGGATACGCTGGTGATCGACAAAACGGGAACCCTGACCGAGGGAAAGCCGAAACTTATTGCTGTGGTGCCTTGTAACGGTTTCGATGAGCAAACTGTGTTGGCCTTCGCCGCAGGGCTTGAACGCGGAAGCGAGCACCCCTTGGCAACGGCGATCTTGCGCGGGGCAGAAGAAAAAAACATCGCCCCCGCCTCTGTCACGGACTTCCAATCCATCGCGGGACTGGGCGTTACTGGTTCTGTCGGCGGCAAGAAAATTGTGTTGGGGAATACGGCCTTGCTGCGTTCTTTGGCGATTGACGCAGACGGTCTGGAAAGAATCGCGCAGCCTTTCCGCGCCGAAGGACAGACAACCATATTTCTGTCTGTGAACAGCGTGCAGGCAGGCGTGATCGTCGTTGCCGACCCCATTAAGCCAACGACACCGGAGGCTTTGCGCCTGCTGCGGGAAGAAGGTCTGCGCATCGTCATGCTGACAGGCGACACAAAGGCAACGGCTGATGCGGTGGCGCGGAAACTGGGCATCAACACGGTCGAGGCCGGAATTCTGCCCACTTACAAAGCCGAAATCATCCGGCAGTTACAAGAACAGGGGCGAAAGGTCGCCATGGCAGGGGACGGCGTAAACGACGCCCCAGCACTTGCCGCCGCCGCCATCGGCATCGCCATGGGCAATGGCACCGATATTGCCAAGGAGAGCGCGGGGATTACGCTGGTTCAAGGCGATTTGATGGGCATTGTGCGGGCGCGGCGGTTGAGCCGCGCCGTTATGCGCAATATCCGGCAAAACCTGTTTTTCGCTTTTGTTTATAACAGCCTTGGCGTGCCTGTGGCTGCTGGCGTTTTGTATCCGTTCTTCGGGATTTTGCTGAGCCCCATCATCGCCAGCGCGGCGATGGCCTTCAGTTCGGTATCCGTTATCGCCAATTCTTTGCGGCTGCGGAACGTCAAACTTTAATCCAACGTCTCGCGGTACCGCTTCAGCGAGACGAGGCACATGGCGAGCAGGAACAAAAGCATGGGCCAGATGCTAGGCCAGATATCGACAAACCCGTTTCCTTTAAGAATGACTCCCCGAATGATGCGCAGCGCATGCGTGAGCGGAAAGATGTTGCCGATAATCTGCGCCCATTGCGGCATGCCGCGAAACGGAAACAGGAAGCCCGACAACAACATGGCAGGCAGAAAATAAAACGTCGCCATTTGCATTGCTTGAAGCTGATTGCGAGCGAAAGTCGACACTGTAAAGCCGATGGACAGATTCGCAGCGATATAGATGCTGAGCGCCAGCGAAAGCAAAAACGGGCTGCCGACGATAGGAAGATTAAACAAAACCTTGGAAGCAATAAGGATCACGATCACCTGCAAATAGCCGATGATGATGAAGGGCGCGATTTTGCCGATCATCACTTCGACAGGACGGGCGGGGGTGGAGAGAAGACTTTCCAGCGTGCCGCGTTCGCGTTCCCGCGTCATCGCCACCGCCGTCATGACAATCAGTGTCATATTCAAAACCATCCCGATCATGCCCGGCACGATGTTATAAGACGTCATGCCTTCGGGATTATACCTATGATGCACGCGAATTTCGAAAGGCGGCGCACGCGGCGCAAGTTGGGGCGAGGCGTTCGACAAATCGCGGGTCAACGCTGTTTGGTTGACGCGCCCCAAAGCAGCCAAGGCGGAGCCGATAGCAACAGGATCCGTCCCGTCGGCTTCAATCAGCATAGAGGGCCGTTCGCCGCGCAGAAGATCACGCGAGAAATTCTCGGGAAAACGAATGATGAACTGCACCTTGCCTTGAGCAATCAGCCGTTCGGCCTTTTCTTCTGTTTCTGGAAATTCCGTAAACCTGAAATAACCCGTATTCTGAAGTGCCGTCGTAATGCTGCGCACATAGACCGACTGATCCGCCGCCATCATCGCCGTCGGCAGCAGCTTGGGATCCGAATTAATGGCGAAGCCGAACAAGGCAAGCTGAACAATCGGCACCACAAAAATCATGGAGAAAGTCGGGCGATCGCGGAGAATTTGGATAAATTCCTTGGTGACAAGGGCGCGCAGGCGGGGGAGGGAGAAAGAAAGGTTCATGGCCCTAACTCCTCCTTCGCGCGCGTCATGGTGTGTATGAAGATATCTTCCAACGACGGCGTCATGGGGTCGGCCTTCGCGCCTTGGGGGATGGCAATATCGTCTACCGCCGCTTTCAGCGCGGCTTCATCCGTTCCCGCGACATGAAGCTCCGCACCAAAGCTTGTGATCATCTCGACGGCGGGGTGCTTGACAAGAACGCTTCTGACCTCCGCCGGATGGGTCGTCTGAATGCGCCAAGTGAAAAGTCCCGATTGCGCGATAACATCCTCCACGCGCCCATGAACCAAGAGCTTGCCGTTCAAAAGATAGCCAATCATGTGGCATCGTTCGGCTTCGTCCATGTAATGCGTGCTGGCGAGGATGGTGACGCCCTGCGCAGCAAAGGCGTGGATTTCGTCCCAGAATTCCCGCCGTGCCTTGGGATCGACACCAGCCGTGGGCTCATCAAGCAAAAGAAGCTTCGGCGCATGAAGAATGCAAGCCGCGAGCGACAGCCTTTGTTTCCATCCACCTGAAAGTTCGCCCGAAAGCTGGTTCTGGCGAGCTTCGAGGCCGAGGCGGTGCAACGCATCGGCGGCGGTCTGGCGCGCGTCGGGCATTTCATAAAGCCGCGCCACGAATTCCAGATTCTCGCGGATTGTCAGATCATCATAAAGCCCGAATTTCTGGGGCATATAACCTGTCTGGCGTTTGATAAGCGCGGATTGCGTGCGAATATTGTAGCCAAGGCATGTCCCCTCGCCCCCATCGGGCGTCAACAAGCCGCACAGCATACGGATCGTGGTGGTCTTGCCAGTGCCGTTAGGCCCAAGGAAGCCATAGATCGTCCCATAGGGCACATCGATGGAACAGCCATGCACGACTTCGCGCCCGTTGAAACTTTTGCTGAGGCCGTGAACGGAAATGGCGAATCCGGTCTGGGCAGCAGGCGTGGTCATGGGGTTACGCCAACCACGACATCGACCGGTTGTCCCGGGTGAAGAAGCTCAGGCGAGGAATCCGGCGTTGCTTCGAGCATATACAAAAGCCGCTGACGATTATCGCGGTTATAAAGTTCGGGCGGGCTGAATTCGGCCTGCGGGGCAACATAAGTGACATGCGCCAGTATATCTCGGGCGCAGCCGTCGCAATGGATTTGGACCGCGGTGCCAACGGGAAGCGAGGCCAGAACGGGCTCCGCCACAAAGAAACGCGCTTTAATATTGGGCGTGGGCAGCAGAGACACAACGGCTTGCCCGACGGGGATAAATTCGCCCGGGCGGTAGAGCGTATCGAAGACAAGAGCATCGCTGGGTGCCGTGGCTTTTTTCTGATCAAGCCGCCACTGGGCGTTGGCGACGGCGGCTTTGGCAGCGGCGACATCCGCTTCCGCCGCACGAAGAGCATCGTCACGGCCTGTGCTGAGGCGCCCCGTGGCGATGGAGGCTTCTGTCTCCTCAAGCCGCGCTTTGGCTTGATCAAGAACGGCTTTGTCGTTATCCACCACGGCCTTGCTGACGGCCTGCGCCTTCAATTGCTTCTGGTCGCGGTCATAGGTGATTTGCGCCAAGGCCAAGGCGGCACGCGCCTGATCCCGCTGCGCGATCAGCGTATCCATTTCCGACGCGCGTTTGCCTTTCAGAAGATCGGCGAGTGTTGCTTGCGTGTGGTCGACTTGCGCTTGGGCTTGATCAAGCGCGGCTGTTTCTTCGGCGTGGTCAAGCGTGAAAAGTGCGTCTCCCTTATGCACCTTTTGCCCCCGCGCAACGTCGAGCGTTTCCATTGTTCCCGCAATCTGCGGCGCGACCAGCACATATTCTCCCTCGCCATACCCCTGATAGGATACAGGCCCGGCATGGGCCAAACCCAGCGCGATAAGAAGAGAGAGAAAGATGTTGTGCAGATGGGAGAGCATGACCAAACGGGTTGCAGCCGTTAAGAGGGAGGGGCGTATTCGGTAATCTATATATACTGCGTCAACATGAAAACACGGAAATCAAATTCTGAGAATCGTATTTACTTCCATCACTTTCTTTACAGGCTCTATCTTGTCAAAGAATCGCTCCCAGTTTTTGACGAAAGACAAGCTTTTCCTCATCGGAAACCCGCAAGGCGAGACTCCAAGGCTCCCTTCCTGCACCTTTTTGACGAAAATACTTTTCCTCCAGCCATTGCGCCGGTTGAAATCCTCCCTATATTACCCTCGGTAGGGCTTGCGCTCGTGAAGCGCAGCTTGTTGATTTGAAAGGAAATAATCGCTATGGGTAAAGTTATCGGCATCGATCTCGGCACCACCAATTCCTGCGT
>CAIXLI010000149.1 GCA_903920205.1 uncultured Pseudomonadota bacterium | reverse complement strand
TTACGGCTTAAAGCCGGATATGGTCGACCCAAGAGGGTCGACTCTCTATCGGCAGCTACACCACTTTAAACTTGTCGTCCGGTTCTTCCGGCTTCTGATCTTCTATATATTTCTGCCACATCTCGTCTGTAATGTTACCGCTCGTACAGACCCAGTATCCCCTGCCCCACAGATGCTGCCCCCAATACTTCTTCCTCAGTGCCGCAAATTCAGATAACAATTTATGTGAACTCTTCCCCTTCAAGAACTGTACCGCTTTCGATACCGACAGATTCGGGGGAATGCCTATGAACAGATGTATATGATCTCTGTTTATCGCTCCCGCATAGATCGTCATTTCTTGGCTTCTGGCTATCTCCCTTAGTAATTCACGGCATCTCTGCCCCACATCCCCGCCCAATACCGTATGACGATATTTCGTAATCCACACAACGTGGTACTTACAATCCCAGACCGTATGACTTCCGCTTTTGTAGTTTTCCATTCTTTCATTATACCACCTTCTGGGATCCGTTTCCCAGCCGCCTAAAGGCGGGGGGTTTACGGATCCCAGAGGGAGACTCTAAAAACATTCCCAGAGCTTTCCCTTTATTAGCCAGAGAAAAAACAACTTTATTCCGTTGATTGCCTAACAGATTGATAAATAAAAAATATTTTACACACAAGAGCCTTTCGTTTCGCATCCGCACGCTATTTTGGCCCCCCTCTGGGGCGCAAATTATGGTACAATCCCCTCACTTCAACTGAAGGATCACTTCCAACCCGAGGAGGTTTATTATGGCGCTAGAACAACGCATCGAGTCTTTGAAGAAAAAACACGCTCATATCGATCAACAATTGCGAGAAGAAGGCGTCGGTGCCGACCCCGCTCTTCTGACCCACCTCAAAGCCATGAAGTTGAACCTGAAGGACGAGATAGAACGTTTGATGCAAGGCCAAACCGCCACCGCATAACAGCGAGGCTCCTTCCTCAAACCAAAAGACCCGGCTAGACCGGGTCTTTTTTATGGTTTTTCGAAACGAAAGCGCGCTTCCCTTGCGGATAGAGGGGGGAGATGCCTATATAGGGCCTACAAGCGCCCCATCATCCGTCACGAAACGAGTCCCATGCAGCATCTTCTTTTCCTTGCCCAACACTACGTCCTGCCATTTATCCTTGTCATCAGCGTGGTCGTGTTCGTGCATGAATTCGGTCATTACTGGGTGGCGCGGCGGTGCGGCGTTCGTGTGGAATCTTTTTCGCTTGGCTTTGGGCGCAAGATTTTCGGGTGGAAGGACAAGCACGGTACGGCATGGCAAGTGGCGTGTCTGCCTTTGGGCGGTTATGTCAAAATGTTCGGCGACGCCGACGCCGCCAGCACGCCCGACGAATCCGTCAAGACGATGACCGAGGAAGAAAAGAAGATTTCCTTCTTCCACCAAAGCGTCAACAAACGCATGGCTGTAATCGTAGCGGGGCCTGTTTCGAACTATATTTTTGCGATTCTCGTGCTGACCGTGTTGTTCGTCTTTCGGGGACAGCCTTTTTCGCCGCCGCTTATCGGCGGGTTGCAGGAAAACAGCGTTGCGGCGCATGCGGGATTGCTGGCGGGCGATAAAGTCGTTTCCATCGACGGCAACGACGTTGCGCGTTTCGAAGACATCAAGCGCATGATCGGCATGAATTCAGGCACGCCGGTTCCCGTCGTGATCGAACGCGCCGGAGCCTTGCAAACCTTTATTATGACGCCCGAGATATCCACCCAGACAGACCGTTTCGGCGGTCAGCACCGCATGGGCAAGATCGGCATCATTTCCGACAGGCTGGATCACAAGAAATGGCCGCCCCTGAAAGCGTTAGAGAGGGCAACGCTTGAAGCGTGGAACATGTCCGCCGACACGGTCAAGGCCTTGGGCCAGATGATTATGGGCACCCGCGGGTCGGACGAAATTGGAGGGCCTTTGCGCATTGCGGAAATGTCTGGCCAAGTCGCACAGGACGGCGCGTGGGCGTTGGTATGGTTCATGGCGGTTATTTCGATCAATCTGGGCCTGATTAACCTGTTTCCCGTGCCGCTTTTGGACGGCGGGCATTTGATGTTCTATACGTTCGAAAAACTGTTCCGTCGCCCGATGAGCGAAAAAGCTCAGGAAATAGGCCTGCGCATCGGCCTGACACTTGTGGTGACTTTGATGGTTTTTGCGACATGGAATGACCTGGTCCATATGGAAGTCATTTCCAAGATTATGGCGTTGCTATCGTAACCCCCTAGAACCTCACGCCCTACAGCGCGGCACTAAAACCACCGCTCCCTGTCCTTTATCTGCGGCTTTTGTTCCTTATGCACCGTTCCCGCCTTATTTATGGCTGGCGGCTGATTCGTCGCATCCCAATTAAGCCTCTATTAAGGGTTTTACGGACATATTGTTCCATTCCTTACCATTATACGCTTCAGAAGGGAGCACACCGATGAAAAAATCTTTATTGTTGGCTGGCGGAATTCTTTGTAGTTTTGTCAGCGTAGCGAATGCCGATGGCCTGAACAGCGCCGGATCTAACCTGCCCATCGGTGCGAATACCAAACAGTTTATGAATCTTGTCTCTGGCGCAAGCGACGTTATCAACTTTGGGCCGAAGGGCGTAGCGACCCCCACCGCGAAAATCAACACAACGACGGGGGATTCAACCTTTGCCAACCTTACCGTCAATAATATTTCTGTTGGTGGAATAACGCTGACACCGGCGATGCTGAAGCTGATTCAATCCTTCTTAAACGCGCTCTCGTCGTGTTCGGTTGGTGATACGCTGACAGTCGGATCCGGTGGCACGGTTGCGTGCACAGCTCCGGCAGTTACCGTTACACCTACACCTACACCTGTTCCTGTTCCTGTTCCTACTCCTGTTCCTACTCCTGTTCCTACTCCTGTTCCTACTCCTGTTCCTGTTCCTACTCCTACTCCTGTTCCTGCTCCCGTTGTTACGCCAGCATGTTCCTCTATCGCCAGCCCTATTATTTGTGACTTTTATCAAGCCGCTACTGGTCGTAGGCCTGACGTTGCTGGCGCACAGTACTGGACAAATGTCATGAATAATTCTGGCATTAGCCAAGCACTCTCTAATGAAAAGAATATGCTCATCCTTCTAAGGCAGGGAGCTGCGCTTAACCCCGAGGCAGTTCATTATGCAACAACTGGCGTACCGCTTGCGGGGGGATATGTCGATCCTGTATCCGGTTGGGAGGTTGGCAACGCCACGATATCCCCCGACTTCACCAATGCTGCTGGGCTGTCTAGTCTTTACGTAAACATTATGTGGAGACTTCCTGATCCCGATGGGTATAATTGGTGGCTCGATAAACTGAATTCGGGTGCTACGACACTAGAACAAGTCAAGGCAGACTTCATAAAAGCATGCACAGGGAAGACTATTCCTGGCGGCTGCTAATCGTTCGTTCTTTCTAGTCTATGTCCGCCTGCTCCACTCCAGTGGGGCAGGCGGATCTTTTTTGATTCGGTGCGGATAGTCCTGCCTTCAAGGCAGGACTTCCTATTTGGGGCTGGAAATCTTATTCTTTGACTACTAGAATCAAGATTGCGCCTGAGTGAATTCATTTCCCGTCCCCCAACCCCCGCTTGTGCCATGAAGTTTTCGCGCCTCGTCCTGTTGTCCTGCTCCGCGTTTTTGGCGGTTTCTCCCGCTTTGGCGCAGAACGACTCTTACTCTTCCGGCGGCGGAGCCACCTATAACGAAACGCGGCTGACGGCGCAGGAAGAACAGGTTCGCGCTTTGAACGGGCGGCTTGAACAAATCGAATTTTCCATGCGGCGCATCGAGCAAACTTTGCAACGCATGCAAAGCGACACCGATTCGCGTCTGACCAAGCTGGAATCCGCGCAAACCGCAGCGGCGGCAGCTTCTGTCGCGCCTCCCGTCGCGCAACCTGCCGCGCCTCCTGTTGTACAGCAACCCATGGCACAGCAACAACCCGCAGCCGCAACACCGCCGCAACCTGTCGCCGCCCCTGTTGACGCCAATGGAACGCTGGGCGCATTAAAGATGCAGGGCGGCAAGGTGACGGGCGGAATCAATAAACCGCAGTCGACGCCTTTACCCACGACGCCGGCCGATTACGGACTGACGCCGCAAGAGCAATATGAACGCGCCTTTAATTTCCTGAGGCAAGCGAGCTATCCCGAAGCCGAGCAGGCTTTCAAAAGCTTTATCGACAAAAACCCCAAGGACAAATTGATCGACAACGCTAAATACTGGTACAGCGAAACGCTTTATGTTCGCGCGCGCTTCGATGAAGCGGCTGTTGCCTTTGCCGACGCTTATCAACAAAATCCCCAAGGGAGCAAAGCCCCCGACAGTTTGTTGAAACTGGGCATGTCGCTGGGCGCTTTGAACAAAACAGCCGATGCTTGCGTGACGCTGAACGAGTTGAAATCTAAATATCCGAGCGCCGCGCCGACGATCAAATCGCGCGCCGAGGAAGAACGTTCGCGCCTGAAATGTCCGGCGCATTAAAAACGGCTCTCGACGGGGACGCATTCTCCCGTTTGATGCAAGGCTTCGCGCCGGTTGAAGGTAAACTCGCTCTCGCCGTTTCCGGCGGTCCCGACAGCATGGCTTTGGCCTTATGCGTCGAACGCTGGGCGCGACAAGACTTCATCGCCTTCATCGTTGATCATGGGTTAAGGGAGGAATCGGCTAGCGAGTCCGCGCAGGTTCAGATACGTCTTCGGCAGACCGGCATTCCCGCAGAAATTCTGGTTTGGGAACACGCCCCCGTCGCAGGGAGGCTTCACGAAAAGGCCCGCGAAGCGCGGTACCGTTTGCTGACAGAAGCCTGCCGCCGTCACGGCGCGGGCGCTTTGCTGACCGCCCATCACAGCGGCGATCAGGCGGAGACTATCCTGATGCGTCTTGCCAAAGGCAGCGGCATTGACGGGCTGGCGGGTATCGCGGCGGAGAGCCTGCGCGACGGGATTCGTTTGTTACGCCCTTTGTTGTCAGTGTCCAAGGAAAGGCTGGTGGCGACCTGCGACGCGGCGGGAGTCGCCTATGTCACCGACCCCAGCAACGGTGCGGAGAAATATGCGCGGGGGCGTTTGCGCAAGGTTTTGCCTTTGCTGGAAGCCGAAGGGCTGACGGTCGAAAGCCTGACGGGGCTTGGCGCACGTGCGCGAGAGGCTAAAGACGCGCTTGATTTCTATACGTGGGAATTTTTAACCAAGGCAGCGCAGACCGAACTGGGGGGAAGCGTCTGTCTCGACCGCACCGCTTTGCGTGTTGCGCCCCGGGCTATCGCCCTGCGGGCCTTGGCGTCTTGCCTGCGCTATGTCCATGACGAGGACTACCCACCGGAATACGCCTCTTTGTCGTCGCTTGTTGATGCGAGCCTTGGCACGGAGGACGAACCGACCCGAACGCTTTACGGATGCATCGCCTCTATCGCCGAAAATCGGGTGATGATTTTGCGAGAACCCGTTGCCGCTTGTGAAGCCCTACCTTTGCCTTCCGGCGCAACGGTATTGTGGGACAAGCGATGGTTGGTGACGGCGGATTCAACGGCACCGGACACAGTGATTCGCGCCTTGGGCAATCCGCCGCATGCGGTAATCGACGCGCTGGCCCCCACATTGCGCCGCCAAATCCCCCAAGGCCGCATTCGCGCCAGCCTTCCTGCTCTTTGGGAGGGAGAAAAACTTTGCGCCATACCGTCTTTCGACAAGACATCGGGCTTTCGGCTTGTTTTTCAGAAACAGGGCTTTCCAAGTTGACGTGGTACAAAGAGAAAAAATGATTTAGAATCCGAATCCCTTCTTGGAAATAGTTCCCCTTTATGGCTTACGAAGACGCACCAGGTGCTAGCTCTGTTTCCGGCGTAATGCTGGGATCGCGGATCGAGATTTTCCCCTCGATGCCGTTGCCTGAATTCAACAGTTCGGGCGGCATGGCGTATACGGCACGGTATAAGGCCGACGCGTCATCCAGCCTTTACGCAATCATTTGCCTGTCGGGGATGCCGCCGCGCATCGAGTCGGTTCAGGCGATGCGGAACATCGATAACCCGGGCGTTTTGCGCCTGATTGAAGGCGGAGTTGTTGCTTGGGCCGATGGCGCTTATGCTTATGCGCTTGTGTATCAACGGCCCACAGCGCCGCGCATGATGACCTCGCTGGACGAGGTGCGCCCGCCTTTGGGCGAGGATGCGATCAACCATCATTTTATTGCGCCGATGATCGACGCGTTGGGCGCTTTGGCACAGGCCGGTGTCGTTCACAACGCTGTGCGCCCAACCAACATTTTCTGGCGCATGGGCACCGCAGCGCCTCCGCAAATCGGCGAATGCCTTTCGGTTCCTGCAGGCATGGGGCAGTCTATCATTTTTGAGCCCATCGAACGCGCGCTCGCCATGCCTTTGGGGCGCGGCACCGGCGTTTATGCGGATGATTGTTACGCCTTTGGCGTCACATTGGCTTTTGTTGTGTTGGGCCGCAACCCTTTGCAGGGGATTGACGACCAGACGATTATCGA
The DNA here is from genome assembly GCA_903920205.1 of uncultured Pseudomonadota bacterium. GTDB lineage: Bacteria > Pseudomonadota > Alphaproteobacteria > UBA9219 > UBA9219 > CAIXLI01. Next base: position 11,850 of record CAIXLI010000149.1, on the reverse strand, counting down.
CATGAAAATGCAGCGCGGCAGTTTCGGGGCGATCATCGGCAATCATCGCCTGTCCCCAACACATATCGAAATTCTGCGCGGGCTTCTATCCGACGATGCCATGCAGCGTTGGACGGCGTCGGATCTGGATCAATGGCTGAACGGACGGCGCATGACGCCGAAGAGTTCTGACGCCGGACGGCGCGCGTCGCGGCATTTTTCTTTTCTGGGCAAAGAATACTGGCAGATCGCCCCGCTGGCGGGGGCGCTCGCCAATAATACCCTAGAAGCGACGAAAGTGATTGAGAGCGAAGCTTTGAACAAATGGCTGCGCCGCGCACTAGGCGACAAGGACCGCGCCAAGGACGTGGAAGAGGTCATCAACGAGTTGAAACAAAGCGGCAAGACATCCCATTACGAAGATCAACTGGTCGCCCGTGTTTGCATCGCCTTAGATTACAGCGCGCCTATTCGCTATCGCGGCGTTGCGGCGATGCCCTCGGGCATCGCCACGCTTTTGGTCGAGGCGGCGTTGACGGGCAACAATACCCAAACGCTGTCGGAAATTATCGTCAGCCAGTTGGTTCCGCTATGGATTCGTCTGCAACGGGACACCAAGACGGACTATGCGTCGTTGCGGCAGTTGTTTGATCGCCTGAAGGGAATTATCGAAAAAACGTCGTTTGGCAACGGCATCGAACGCGCCCTTTATGAAGCTAATCCTGGCCTGCCCTGCCTTAGCCCCATGTTGCGCAATCAATATGTCGCCTCGCCCAAAACGCTTTTGCAAGCGCTGGAGCGCGTGGCCGCAAGCGGCACCCATGGGCGCGAACCGATGGATCGCCATATTGCCGCGTTTCTGATTGCGCGGGAGAAACACGGCGAGTCTGCTTTTGCCGCGATGAATGCGCCTGAAGGATCGCTAGGGCGCGGCCTTTCTTTGTTAACCCTGCTTTCTGATTTGCAATACCGGAACGGGCCGGAGAATTTGCCTCACCTTACTGCGTGGATGTCGCCAGTCGTGGAGACGGCGCTGCGCCGCTTTCTGAGCAAAACTTTGCGCGACAAGCTTCAAATACAGGCCAAAGAGGTCGTGAACTCCGGCAACCTGACGCAGTTGCTTCGTCTGATCGACGACCCCAAACGAATCATGCGCGATCAGCAGGATTTTCACGCGGCGCGGATTTTGTATCTGAATATCCAAAAAGAGATCATCAAGCTGGAAGCCAAGGTCAACAACCGCGAAAGCGTCGTGCGCGCGGCGGGCAAACCGATGGCGGCCTCGATCAGCAGTTTTCTGGCGATCATTCTGGTCTGCGCCGCCATTTTGCGGGCTTTGTTCTCGGCGTTGTTTGTGTCGAACCCCTGAGAACTATACAGTCTCTTGGCGCAAGGGCCGCGCAAGAAGATTGGCGATCATCTCGTCGATATTGGCTTTGTCGCGCAAAATCAAATCGATGGCGCTGACCACCGGCATGTCGATTCCGTGGCGACGGGCAAGGCCCAGCGCGGCGGCGGCTGTTGAGATTCCTTCGGTCACGCAGGTGCGGCTGGCCAGAATAGCGTTCAATTCCTTGCCTTGCCCCAAGGCAAGTCCCAGAGACATATTCCGCGATTGCGGGCTGGAACAGGTTAAAACAACATCGCCAAGCCCCGAAAGTCCCATCAAGGTTTCGGCGCGCGCGCCAAGCGCCGTGCCGAGGCGAATCATTTCCGCTAGGCCGCGGGTTATCAGCGCAGCGCGGGCATTGTCGCCCAAAGCGCGTCCCATGACGATGCCGCAGGCGATGGCCAGAACATTCTTCAAAGCGCCGCCAATCTGCGTGCCGATGATATCGTCGGTGGTGTAGAGCCGGAACAAAGGCGAAGACATCGCCAACGCAAGAGTTTCGCCGCCCGTTTCAGAGGCCAAAGTCAGCGCAGCAGGCATGTTTTGGGCGACTTCGGCGGCAAAACTGGGGCCGGAGAGGATGTAAAGCGGGTGTTGAGGGAGTTCCTGCGTGACGATTTCGCTCATCAGCCTGTGGGAGGTCAGTTCGATACCTTTGGACGCAACAATCAAAGAGGTCGGCTTGGCAAGAATCGGTGCCAGCGCCTTGCATGTCGCGCGGAGATGTTGGGCGGGTACCGCCAGAACAAGCGCCTTGCAGGTGGCAATATCCGCGAGATCTTGCGTGATGCGGATATCCTCTTGCAGCTTGATCTTGGGCAAATAGGCGGTGTTTTCGTGCTTTTCGGTCAAGGTCACGGCTAAATCGGGCTCCCGCGCCCAGAGGGTCACGTCACGTCCTGCCCGTTTGAGGACAATAGCCAAAGCCGTGCCCCATGCACCTGCGCCAACGACGCCGAAATGATCAAAAGAAGCAACCATGATAAACTTTCAGAAAAAGAGGATTAAAACGACTGTCGCGGAACGGACGAAGGGCAGCATAAAGACCTCTCTCGCCACTAGCCATAGGAAAATTTCTTTGCTAACTGTAAAGGTGGAATTTTCATCCCAGACACCTTTTGACCGGAAGCGTCCATGAAACTCACTCTGTCGCGCGATGCTCTGTTGAAAAGCCTTAGCCATGTTCAAAGCGTGGTTGAACGGCGCAACACCATCCCCATCCTCGCCAACGTGCTGATTCGCGTCACGGCGCAGGAAGTCTCGCTGACCGCCACCGATATGGAAATCGAGATTAACGAGGCGATCGAAGCGCAGATCAGCAAGACGGGCGCCGTTACCGCCCCCGCGCATACGCTTTATGAAATCGTGCGCAAATTGCCCGACGGGGCGCAGGTCGAGCTGAATGCGGCCAGCCCTACCCAATTGACCCTTTCTTCGGGGCGGTCGAATTTCAAGCTTGGCTGTTTGCCGGTCGAGGATTTCCCTGTTATGCCCGGGGGCGATTTGAAGCATACCTTCCGGCTGTCGGCGGCGGATTTCCGCGCTTTGATCGACCGTTCGCGCTTTGCGATTTCGACGGAAGAGACGCGTTATTACCTGAACGGCATCTATTTACACGCCGCAAAGACCGAGAAGGTCCATGTGCTGCGCGCCGTGGCGACCGACGGGCACCGTTTGGCGCGCGTCGAAATGCCCGCGCCCGAAGGCGCCAAGGGCATTCCTGGCGTCATTCTGCCGCGTAAGACGGTGGGCGAAGTGCGCAAATTGATCGACGAGGGTTCGGACGAGATTGAGATCGCACTGTCGGAAACCAAGGCGCGCTTTACCTTTGGCGGCGTCGTGATTACGTCCAAATTGATCGACGGGACTTTCCCCGATTACGAGCGCGTTAGTCCTTCCGGCAACGACAAGCTTTTAGAAGTTGATACGAGCGTTTTCGCCGCCGCTGTGGATCGCGTTGCCACCATTTCTTCGGAAAAATCGCGGGCGATTAAGATCAGTCTTTCTCCGGGCCATCTTGTGTTAACGGCGCATTCGCCCGAAGCGGGAAGCGCCACGGAAGAGCTGGAAGCCAAATATGACGGCGCGTTGCTGGATATCGGGTTTAACGCACGCTATTTGTTGGACATTTTGCAGCAGGTCGAAGGCGACGGGGCGCGGTTTACGCTCGCCGACGCGACGGCTCCTGCTATCATTCAGGACGTTTCGGACGCCAGCGCCCTTTATGTGTTGATGCCGATGCGCGTTTAAGTAAGGAAACGCCATGGACATGAACAAACTTCCCGTAGGGAAGAATCCTCCTTTTGATATCAACGTCTTTATTGAAATTCCGCAAGGCGGCATTCCGATCAAGTACGAGATCGATAAAGACAGCGGCGCGTTGATCGTCGATCGCTTCATGAGTACCGCTATGTTCTATCCCGCGAATTACGGCTTTGTGCCGCATACGCTTTCGCAGGACGGGGACCCTTGCGATGTATTGGTTATCACGCATGCGCCGGTTGTTCCGGGCGCCGTCATTGCCAGTAGGCCCATCGGCGTTTTGCTGATGAAGGACGAAAGCGGGCTGGACGAAAAAATTATCGCCGTGGCAATGGACAAGATTAATCCTTTTACCGCGCATATCCAATCATGTCAGGATTTGCCGCCGGTTTTGATCGAACAGATTGAGCATTTTTTCAGGCACTACAAGGATCTGGAAAAAGGCAAATGGGTCGAAATCATCCGCTGGGGCAACGCCGAGGAAGCGCGGGAATTGCTGCGGGAGGGATGTAGACGCCTCGCCGAAAAAGAAAAAGTTGCCTGATACGCGCGCCCGTCTCCTCTCTCGTCTTTTGTTTTTCCTTTCACGGAGTTTCCTATGAGCCAACCGCGCAATTATTTTTTTACTTCCGAATCCGTCGGCGAGGGGCATCCCGATAAGGTTTGCGACCGGATTTCCGATTCCATTGTCGATCTATTTCTTGCCGCCGATCCGCATAGCCGTGTTGCGGTCGAAACCTTGGCAACAACCAATCGCGTCGTTTTAGCGGGTGAAATTCGCGGGCCGTCTTCCATCACGCCCCGCCATATGGAAGATGCCGCACGCGAAGCCATTCGGGAAATCGGTTACGCGCAAAAGGGTTTTCATTGGCAATGGGCCGATATTCAGAATTACGTTCATCCGCAATCCATTGACATCGCTGTAGGCGTTGATGCCGCAGGCAACAAAGACGAAGGCGCGGGCGATCAGGGCATTATGTTCGGCTATGCCTGCCGCGAAACACCGAGTTTTATGCCTGCCCCGATTTTCTTTTCGCATAAGATCCTGCGCCTGATCTCCGAAGACCGCCATGCGGGGAAACTGCCTTTGCTGGGGCCGGACGCGAAGAGTCAGGTGACTTTGGAATATATCGACGGCAAGCCGGTTCGCGCCGCGCGCGTCGTTGTATCGACCCAGCATGACGAAAGCATCGATCAAGCCGAAGTGCGCGAGTTGGTGCGGCCTTATGTTAAGGCGGCTTTGCCGGAAGGGTGGTTGCCGGAAGAGCAGCATTTCTATGTCAACCCGACCGGACGTTTTGTCATTGGCGGGCCGGACGGCGATGCGGGGCTGACGGGGCGCAAGATTATCGTCGACACCTACGGCGGCGCTGCCCCCCATGGCGGCGGCGCGTTTTCGGGTAAAGACCCCACCAAGGTCGACCGTTCCGCTGCGTATATGGCGCGTTATCTGGCAAAGAATATCGTCGCGGCGGGCATTGCTGATCGTTGCACGATTCAATTGGCCTATGCCATCGGCGTTTCGGAACCTTTGGCGCTTTATGTGGCAACCGACGGCACCAATCACGTCGACGACGCCAATCTACCGGAAATTCTGCGTGGTCTTGTTAATTTGTCGCCGCGCGGCATTCGTGAGCATTTGCAATTGAATCGCCCGATCTACAAAAAGACTTCGTCCTTCGGACATTTTGGGCGCGATCCAGAAGATGACGGGCACTTCTCGTGGGAACGGCTCGACCTCGTTTCGGAATTGAAGCGGGCTTATAAACTCTAAAGCTTGAGCGGCATGACGGACAGCCTTACGATTATTCGCCCCGACGATTGGCATGTGCATCTGCGCGACGGGGACGTATTGCGCACCGTTTTGCCCTATACCGCCAAGACATTCGCCCGCGCCATCGTGATGCCCAACTTGCGTCCGCCGGTGACGACGGTTGCGAGAGCTAAGACTTATCGGGATGAGATCCTTGCAGCTTTGCCTGCAGGGGCGGATTTTACGCCTTTGATGACTCTGTATTTGACCAACGCCACGGACCCTAGCGATGTGGAGATGGGATTTGCGGAAGGTTCCGTGACGGCGGCGAAACTTTATCCCGCCAATGCCACGACCAATTCGGAACATGGCATTTCAGACATTAAAAAGGCCTATCCCATTTTAGAATGTATGCAACGGATTGGCATGCCTTTGTTGATTCATGGGGAGGTCACGGATTCCGGCGTTGATATTTTTGACCGCGAGGCGTTTTTCATCGACCGCGCTCTTCTCCCTCTGCGCCGCGATTTTCCCGCGTTGAAGATCGTCTTGGAGCATATCACGACTGAGGAAGCCACCGCTTATGTCGCAGAAAACGGCGGACGCGGCACATTGGCAGCGACGGTCACGGCGCATCACCTTCTTATCAACCGCAACGCGATTTTCGCAGGCGGCATTCGCCCACATTATTACTGCCTGCCCATCGCCAAACGCGAAAAACACAGGCAGGCCTTGGTCAAAGCGGCGACAATGGGCGAAGCGATGTTCTTTTTGGGCACGGATACCGCGCCGCATGTCGATGCCGCCAAAGAATGCGCCTGCGGTTGCGCGGGGATATTTACAGCCCCCACTGCGCTGGAGCTTTACGCGCAAGTCTTTGACGATGCAGGGAAACTTGACAAACTTGAGGCTTTCGCCAGTCGTAATGGCCCCGCTTTTTATGGGTTGCCGGTGAACGAGGCGCAGATAACCCTGAAAAAGGGCCGAGGCGAGGAAATTAAGCCGATTTTAACCCAAGACGAGCAGACAATAACATCCTTTGCACCTCCATCGCCGCTTGTGTGGCGGGTAGGGTAGGCTAGTCCATCGCATTGGCACCTGAGTGACATCAGGAATGTTGGAGGAATAGGGATGTCCGATTTACTCGACAATTTGCCGTTCATCGATCTTTATGTGCGCCTGGATCAGCCTGATCAGGCCTACTATCGTTCTAAGGACAGGGCGAAAAGCATTATTAGCCAATTGGTGCCCCCCGAATATCAGGAGACGATCGACCGCTTTATGATGGCGGTTAATCACAAGCTGGAAGTGCACAATGACGGCGCGATAGCTTTTGACGGCGTTCGCTGTCGCTTGTCCCGTCAGAAATTGTCAGATGGCAGTCATTGGGTTTGCGCGCGGCGCATTAATACCGTCATCCCCGACATCGACAAGCTGAACCTGTCACCGCTTGTCGTGAATCATATGATGGGGCTTGGACGTCGAGACGGGTTGATTATTATTTCGGGCGCGACGGGGCAGGGTAAAACGACGACGGCCGTGGCCCTTTTGGCTCACTATCTTAAAACCTATGGCGGGACGGCGATGACGATTGAGGACCCCTGCGAATTTATGTTGGCGGGACGTCATGGCGTCGGAGGCCAATGCTTTCAGGTCGAAGTCGAACAAGAGGAAGATTGGGAAATAGGGCTGAAACGCGCCTTGCGCTGGGCACCGCGTTACATCTACGTCGGCGAAATTCGCACGCCCAAGGCTGCGGAGCAAGTGTTGCGCGCCGCTTCAACAGGGCATTTGGTCATCACCACCGTTCACGCGGGAGCCATTGAAGAGGCGTTGATGGGGATTATTTTCCTTGCCGAACAGTCCATGGGATCTGGCGTGTATAACTTGCTGGCGACGGGACTTACCGCTCTTGTTACGCAGGCGCTGGGAGAAACGGGCGCGCACTTAAAATACCTATATACCGAAGAAAATACCCCTGGCGATCCCGTGCGTTCGCTGATCCGTGAGGCTAAAATCGGGATGTTGTCGACTTATGTTGATCGTATCTCGGCGCGGTTGCAGATGGCGACTTCTTCGCAACAGGCCAGCATGGCGGGAGGTAAGCGGATATGATCACATTCAATCTTCAAGGAAGCGAGACCACAGGCACGAGGCTGCGCGACCTTCCTTTTATGGATTTGTATGTCCGCATTGACGACGGGGGAAAAGGCGTCGCGCGTTATCGCACGCCAGGGCGCGATTACAGCAATAATTGGAGCCGCGTTCTTCCCGACCATTATCGCGCAGAAACGCGCGTGATCGCCGAAGGGCTTTTGACCAATCTCGACAATCCCGATGCCGCCTTTGAACATGACGGCATGCGGTTCCGCCAGTCCTATCAGAGGTTGGCGAACGGTCAGGCCTGGGTCATTTTACGCCGCATTAATGCGCGGGTGCCGACGCTTGAGGAGCTTTCGGTCGCACCCAACGTAGCGACGCACTTGCGGCGCTTGGGCAAGCGCGACGGATTGATTCTGATTTCGGGGCCCACGGGGCACGGCAAGACGACAATGAGCTTTGCTTTGCTCGCGGACTATCTGCAACGTTTTGGCGGTGTCGGGATCACGGTTGAAGACCCCGTCGAATATGCGCTGGACGGCGCGGTGGGCGAATACGGGTATTGCTATCAGGTTCAGGTTGACAACGAGGAAGATTGGGCAACGCCCCTGAAACGCGCTTTGCGCTGGACGCCGCGCTTCTTGCTGGTAGGCGAAGTACGCAGCCCTCGCGCTGCCGAGCAGATTTTGCGCGCGGCGACAACGGGACATTTGGTGATTACGACCATTCACGCGGGGTCAGTCGAGGAAAGCCTTATGGGTTTAATCCATCTTGCCGACCAATGCGTCGGCGGCGCGGCGGCGTCGTATATGCTGGCGCAGGGGCTGACGGCAGCGTGGCACCAGACTTTGGGCGCGACGGGGCCGTTTTTACGATATGTCTTTACCGAAGAGAACAATAATGGCGATCCTGTGCGTTCCTTGATCCGCGAGAACAAGGTTGGTATGATCAACAGCTATATTGATAAGCAAATCGCGCTTATGGATCCGTTGCGCGGCGTGAATGCCTTGCCCGGCAAAAAGCCGTAGTTTTGAAGCGAGCCTTCGTGCGCTTCGTGGATGGGCGCAGAGGAATTGAATGATGGACAACGCTACTACAAGCGCCTTTGCCGCGCCGCATGATCGGTGCGAGGGCAAGCTTAATCTGATCGGACTTGACCTTTCGGAATTGACAGTGGTTTTGTCGGCGCAAGGCTTGGAGAAGTTTCGCGCACGGCAGGTGTGGTCGTGGATTTATTGTCGCGGCGTGCGCGAATTCCGTTTGATGACAACTTTGGCAAAGCCGATACGCGAAATGCTGGCAGCGCATTTCACGCTCGAACGACCGACTGTGTCTTTGTACCAACAATCCGAAGACGGCACACAGAAATGGCTCGTGAAAATGACCGACAGTCACGAGGTCGAATGCGTCCATATTCCAGAGCAGGATCGCGGTGCTTTGTGCGTATCAAGCCAAGTCGGTTGCACGATGACTTGTCGTTTCTGCCATACAGGCACCCAGCGTTTGGTGCGCAACCTTAGCGCTTCGGAAATCGTGGCGCAGGTGATGTTGGCGCGTGATTATCTGAAGGACTGGCCGGAACCGGGGCAGGATAAGGACGTCAGAACGGGCGGCAAACCAGGGTACAACGACGAGGATGATTCGACGCGCGCCTTGACCAACATTGTGATGATGGGCATGGGTGAGCCGCTTTATAATTACGAGAACGTTTCCAAGGCGTTGCGCATCATCATGAACAGCGAGGGCATTGCCATCGGCAAGCGGCGCATTACGCTTTCGACATCGGGGGTTGTGCCGATGATCAAGCGTTGCGGCGAAGAGCTGGGGGTTAACCTTGCTATCAGCCTGCATGCCGTTACTGACGAATTGCGCGACCAGATTGTACCGCTGAACCGTAAATATCCGATCAAGGAATTGCTGCAGGCGTGCCGCGACTATCCGGGCGTCAGCAACGCGCGGCGCATCACGTTCGAATATATTATGCTGAAAGGGATTAACGATAGCGTGGCGGACGCAAAGCAACTGATGCGTTTGTTACGGGACATTCCCGCCAAGATTAATTTAATTCCGTTCAATCCGTGGCCAAGCGCGCCTTTTGAATGCTCAGAATGGAGCACGATTGTCAAATTCAGCGACATTCTGAATGCAGGAGGTTATGCCAGCCCCATTCGCACGCCCCGTGGGCGGGACATTATGGCGGCATGCGGTCAGCTGAAATCCGCGAGCCAGAAACTTTCCGCCGTCGACCGCGCCGAGATCGACCGTCTGATCGCCGAAAAAGAGGCGGCGCAGGGGTTGAAATCCTGAGGACAACCTTTCTTGCGGGAAATTGTTTTTGTCTGCGTTACATCGTTTTATCGGGGCGGTTGAGAAAGCATCGGTCTTGTCTCCATCTAAAAAAGAAAAAGGAAGCGCGCTTCCCGCTTGGCACTCGCTTGCGCGAGGCGGCGGCATGCAGCCTGTTTGGGGTCTTTCGCCTTTGTCCTGTAATCTGCAGCTTGGCGAGGACGGAAGAGACCCAACCGCCTCTTACGAGGTTTGGGCGTTATAAAACAACGGGAAGGAGATGTCAGGGGAAACATCATATGGGGTGGGATATTTCTGTTTTTCCGCGCTGCCCTTAAACCGCTATCTTTCGAACCCTGCTTTCTTTCTTGGGTCGTAGGCGTGTTTTTTGGCCCATTTTTCGATGAAGTCGGTCAGATCATCCGGCACAGGTTCGGGAAGGGCAATTTTGAGTTTGACGAACATATCGCCTGCAGGATTTCCTGCGACGCCTTTACCTTTCAGGCGCAGGGTCGTGCCGGAATTTGCACCCTTGGGGACTTTGACGGCTACATGGCCGTCCAAAGTCGGAACCGTGACGCTTGCGCCAAGAACGGCTTCGGGGAGGCTGACGGGGATTTCTACGGTGACGTCGCGGTCTTTACGGGTGAAGAAGGGGTGGAATTCGACGCGGATTTCGATGATCGCATCCCCTGCGCCCCCGCCTAGCCCCTGCATGCCCTGCCCCTTAAGACGCAGTTTATGACCGTCTTCCACACCCGACGGGATCGTAATATCGAGCGTTTTGTCGTTGGTCAGCGTGACGCGCTTTTTGCCGCCGAGGCAGGCTTCGACGAAGGGCACGGTGACCGTGTAGGTAACATCGCTGCCTTTGACACCGCCTGTATCCCTTGTGCCCGCGCCGCGATTGCGGCGGCCTCCGCCCATGAATTCAGCGAAGATATCTTCCATACCGCCGAAAGCGGAGAAGGGATCGGCACCTGCGCTGTGTCCTGCGCCTGTGTTGCGATAGGCCCCGCCGCCGAAGCCGCCGCCCCCAAAACCGCGCTCCTGCCCTTGCGAATCGATATCGCCTCGGTCGAAGCGCGCGCGTTTATCAGGGTCGGAAAGCAGATCATAGGCCGCCGTGACTTCCTTGAACTTTTGCTCGATGTCCTTGCGCCCAGGGTTGACGTCAGGGTGCAGTTTTTTGGCCAGCTTACGATAGGCGCTTTTAAGTTCGCCTGCCGTGGCCGTCTTGGGGACGCCGAGAATTTGATAAGGGTTGGTCATGGATGCGCTGGGGTGATGGGAGCCATAAGCCTAGCCCCTTATTGAACGATCTTCCAGTTGCCGTCGGGCTGCTGGCAGGCTTTGCCGAAGCCTTGCTTCTTTTGACCGCCAATTGTGATGGTTTGTTGGAATTCACGGCAATAGGTGCCGCTGTTGTCATAGCCGTCTCGGACGGGAACAACCGTGCCGGAATTGCCGTTATTGGGGTTGTTCCAGGTGATTTGCTGACCGATGGGGGCGCTGTAGGCGCGGCTTTCGGCTTGCTGATTCTTCATTTTGTCGGTGGAATCCATCGACGCGCCAATTTCATTGCCTGCCCAGCCACCGAGCACAACACCAAGGCCGGTCATCGCCAGATTGCCGCTGCCTTTACCGAACTGGCTGCCCAAAAGGCCGCCTGCCGCTGCGCCGCCCAAGGTGCCAACAGTTTGATCCGTGCCCCAATTGCTGGTTTGACAGCCAGACAGCATCAGCGATGCCGCGAGTGACATGGCGAGGAAGGAGAAAGACGTTTTACGAAACATGAGAGATCCTCTTGATGGTGGGGTTGAAATCTTTTGCTGCATAAAGTTAGCCTAAAGAGTAATCTTGATGCAAATGGCGATTTGAGCCTGCTTTTAGAAAAAACAACCTTTGACCCCTGATTGTCGATGACTGATTTTGTGCCCCCTTCCGACCCTTGGCCTTTGTTTTCTGCTTGGTTTGAGCTGGCGAAGCAGCATGAGCCTTCTTATCCCGATGCGATGACTCTGGCCACGGTGGGCGCAGACGGGGTGCCTTCAGCGCGGACAATGCTGATGAAGGGGTT
>CAIXLI010000148.1 GCA_903920205.1 uncultured Pseudomonadota bacterium | reverse complement strand
TCCCACTTTCGCTTTAAATGCTGCTGTATGTTTCTTCCGTGTGTTTGCCATCTCTATCCCCTTGGTTCTTCACCATTCTAGGGGCGATATCACACCTTAGCTCGATGCCCAAATCTGTCCAGTTTTCGGGGGCCAGCTCATAATGCAAAAGAATTTGACGTTTTTTTAGAAGACTTCAAACGAGAAGCGCAGCAAGACACTATACGGGAATTCAGTCAATTAACCCCAGCGCAACTTCATCGCCTTGCACCAAATGAGAGAAGCCGACTGTATCATAACAAAAGCTTGCTATTGCCAGAGCAGATGATCAAGGCCAACAACATCGAAGCCATCGCTCAAGCCGTAGACCTGTGGTCATCATTTGATTTATATAGGCTAAAAAGGGATAAACGCTCTGGAAACCGTTTAGTTGATGATCTTTATAAAAGTGGTGAGGGTTTATCTTTCTTTTTACGCTCCAAGGATAAGCGTTCCGCTTCTATGCTTGCAAAAAGAATTGGATTGTATCGAGCATTAGCAAATATCCCATTTGGGAAAGCTGCATCGGACCAAGCAATCGGACTTGAAGAAGATTTTAAGAAAATAGGGGTTGATCCTGCCCCACCGCTGGAAATAATGCCAGAACATGCTGGCAGAAAGCACCTCACGCCTAGACAGCAGAAAGCACCTCACGCCTAGACAGAGGCAATCACTAGGGTCCTTTCTTTCCTGAGTCCGCAAAGGACGTAGAAAATCAACAGCACTGTGTTCTGGCTGTTGTGAGGAACGCAGGCTTCTCTCGCTATCGCTGTCTCCTTGGCACAAGAAATATAGCCGTTCGCCGCTGTCTCGCCCGTTTGGCTGGGTCGATGGGGCGTTGTGTTGTTGCGAGATCAATTATGGAAAACAAAGGCTAAACCCAGTCGCTCTCCCACCTCCCTTACCTTTTCCGTGAGGGGGATGGGATTGTGGCTCCCTAATTTTGCCATTTATGCCTTATATAAGGTGGCTAGGCTTAACGGGCTTGTGGTGGAGGGTGTCATGAATGTGTTTCGGAAAATTCTTGTTCTTGGGCTTTTGGTAATGATGCTGCCTGCGGTTTCGTTGGCGCAGACAGAGGAGGATTATGACACCGCGCGGCTGGAACAGCTGCTTGCGCCTATCGCCCTTTATCCAGATCAGCTGATGGTGCAGGTTCTTATCGCGGCGTCCTATCCTCAGCAAGTCGTCGAGGCGGAACGTTGGTTGAACGATCCTGCCAATGGCGGGTTGCAAGACCCTCGGGCTTATGCCGTGTTGCAACAAGCGCCGTGGGATGCCAGCGTTAAATCGCTGACCGCTTTTCCGCAAGTCTTACGCATGATGGTCGGCAACATTGCATGGACGGAGCGTGTCGGAGAGGCCTATTTGATGCAGCAGGCCGACGTGCTGGACGCCGTGCAAAATTTGCGCATGGATGCGATGGATTCCGGTGCTTTAAGATCGACGGCGGAGATCAACGTGCTGGCTCAGGGCTCCGACATTGTGATCGTTCCTGTTTACCCCGAAAGGGTTTATGTGCCTACCTATGATCCGCGGTATGTTTATGGCTCGTGGGCGTATCCTGATTATCCGCCGTATTATCTTTCCTCCGGCTCTTATGGGGTGGCTCCTCTTGCGGCGGCGGTTCCCCTGATTATCATCCGGTCTTTTTGGGACGAGCATCGTTGGGATTGGCAGCGGCGCAGGATTGACGATAGACGCATAGAGCATCCTCAGCCGCGCGAGGAGCCTCGGAAAAGGGTTTTGCAGCCCGTTCATGAGGTTCCCCACAATGATTTTCATTCGGAGGAGCAGAGGCCCGTCGTTCGTCAGCTGCCGCCTGGCGTTTTGCCGACGAGGGACAATCATGAGTCGCATTCGTTTCCCGCGAGGCAAGAACCTGTCGTGCAGGTGCCTAGGGAAAGGCCTTCCTTCCAACAGGAGCAGTTACCCGCTGGCGTTCAACCGCATAGAGATCGGACTGAAGAACGACCTGTTGCTCAACCGGTGCCTCTGACCTTGCCTCAACCTGTTGTGCCACATCCTGTCGAACGGACTGTTGTGCAGCCGATGCCTCAGCCCGCACCGCAACAGCCTGTCGTTATTCAACCTGTGCCGCAACCTGCTATTCATGCCGCGCCGGAACCACGACAGGAGCGTCAGCCGGAGATGCAGCATGAGCATCGCCAGGAGCAGCCGAGGCAAGAGGCCCCTCATCCTGCCTTCCAACAGCAGCAGCTGAGGGATTCCAGCGCGCATGAGGATCATGGGGATAGGCTGGACAGAGATAAAAGACCGTCGGATAATCACTGATGTTTCTCTAAGGGAGTAGGTCTATGCGGATTTTGGTGACGGGGGCGGCAGGGTTTATCGGGTTTCATGTTGCCAAGGCTTTGCTGGCGCGGGGCGATGAGGTTATCGGGGTCGATAATCTGAACGACTATTACGATGTCACGTTGAAGCAGGCGCGGCTTGATCTTTTGCTGCCGCAGAAAAATTTCTCGTTTCATAAAATCAATATCGCCGATAAGGAGGCGATGCTGAAATTTTCGGATTCAGGCATCACGCATATCGTTCATTTGGCGGCGCAGGCTGGGGTGCGGCATTCGTTGCAAAATCCTTTTGCTTATGTCGAATCCAATGTGATGGGGCATGTGGTGATGCTGGAGCTTGCGCGGCATATGGCGGGGCTGAAGCATTTTGTTTATGCCAGTTCTTCTTCCGTTTATGGCGGCAATACGAAGATTCCTTTTGCGGTCGAGGATTCTGTGGATCGTCCCGTTTCGCTTTATGCGGCGACCAAACGGTCGGACGAGCTGATGAGTTATACATACGCGCATTTGTTCCGTATTCCGACGACGGGCTTGCGGTTCTTTACCGTTTATGGCCCGTGGGGGCGTCCCGATATGGCGGCGTATAGTTTTACGCGCGACATTCTGGAGGGGCGGGCGATCAAGGTTTTCAATCACGGCAAGATGCGGCGCGATTTTACGTTTATCGACGATATTGTGCGCGGCGTGGTGGCGGTTCTGGATAAAGCGCCGGAGGATAAGTGCGCTCCGCCTGCGGCGCTTTATAATCTGGGAAATGCGCATGCCGAGGATTTGATGCGGTTTATCGGCGTGTTGGAAAACGCGTTACGGCGCAAGGCGATGATCGATTTTCAGCCGATACAGGCGGGCGATGTGCCGGAAACTTTCGCCGACATTGCTACCAGCACGCGGGATTTCGGGTTTAAGCCGATGGTGGGGATCGAGCAAGGGGTTGCGGAATTTGTGGCGTGGTATCGAGGGTATCATGGGGCTACGGGATGCACACATTTTTTCTGAATATTTTGTTTGATTTCAAAGGTGAGGCCTGATTCTCTTGGTTGGAAAGAGCCAACCGAGGAGAACCCGGGATGACAAAAGCCAAGACAAGCGATCCGCACTATGTGGGGGATTTTGGCGACGAACGATTGGCGGCGGTGGGAGCCGATCTTCTGCGGGCTTTGGCAGAAAGGCGCACGGTAGTGGTGAAACGCCTGGGCGGCACGCGGGCCGACGAAATCAGATACGGACGTTTCCTCAACAACGAGAATGTTACGCATCAAGAAATACTTGATGCTGAGGGTCGGCGGGTCGGCATCTGCGCAAAGGGTCGCGATGTTCTGGCGATCCAAGATACGACTGAAATGAATTTTTCTGGTCATACGGGCAGCAAGAAAGGGTTTGGAACCGTCGGCAATGGTGAAGATATTGGCTTATTCTTGCACCCTCAGCTTGTGCTCGATGCTGAGAGTGGAGGCCTGTTGGGCTTGGCCGGATGCACCATCATGAACCGGCGTCGGCACGTGAAAACACCGTCGACCAAACGACCGCCCCAAAAAAGAGAGTCACGACGCTGGTTGGACGGTATGGAGCTTGTGGGACGCGTCTTGGAAGATGCGGCCTCCATTACCATGGTCGCGGATCGTGAAAGCGATATTGACGAGGCCTATGCGAAGCGTCCTGCCAATGTGCATCTGCTGAGCCGAGCCAGCCACAATCGCTGTTTAGTCAATGGAGACTATCTCTTTGAAACGATGAAGAAGCAACCTGTTGCCTGTCGTTACATGATTGATATTCCTCAAAAGAGAAAACGCGAAGCACGACAAGCAGAAGTAGCATTACGCTACGGTGTGGTTGATCTGCGTCGTCCTATAACCAGCCGCACAACATGCGATGTGCCGACCGTTAAACTGACGGCTGTTTTTGTTGAAGAGATCAATCCACCGCAAGGCGAGGAAGCCATCCAATGGATGTTGCTGACGATCCATGAAGTTCGCAACAAGAAAGAAGCCTTGCGCGTCGTCAAGCTCTATCGCCTGCGCTGGACGATAGAGGAGTTAAACCGAGCGATGAAAGGTCAGTGCATGGATCTGGAGGAAAGCCAGATCACACGCGCCAATCCTATGAAGAAGCTCGGTGTGATGGCCTTGATTGCGGCGACGCGTGTTATTCAGTTGGTGCGGGCACGTGATGGCCTCACACAGCAGAAACTAACGGATGGTTTTAACAAAGCTGATCAGCCCATTTTGGAGATGGCCAACAAAAAAATGGAAGGTAAAACCGATCAGCAAAAGAATCCGCATCGATCAGGCTGTCTCGCTTGGGCAGCGTGGATCATCGGTCGCCTCGGCGGTTGGAACGGCTATTACAAACCTCCAGGCCCAAAGATCATGCATATCGGCCTCATACGCTTTGATGCCATGAAAGAAGGTTGGCTCTTGGCAAATGCCTCAAAAGATGTGTGAATCCCGTAGATCATGGGGGGAGTGCTTCAGATAAGGCTTAAACACTGCCTTGCAGAGGCAGGCGCTGTTGTTTGACTTTATAGTGACACCTTGTGCGCCGTGACACTCTGTGCGTTTTGACGGGTGGACGCTTTTCTTGGTTGCGTCGATTTGGTCACAAAATAATCGCCGGTAATCCACAGAGCCAGAATTCCGGCAAACACAAATTTTCGATCAGTAAGGGCATTATAAAACATACAAGCTTTGCTTGATGCGCTGAGCACGCCCATGATGCTTCTTGGTCTGCCAAGGGTGTTTTTGACGATGAGGTTTTTTGCGTTTTTGAACTTCGTTTCCAGTAAGGGCTTCAAGGCTCCAAAAGCATTTCCGGTGACGAAGCCAATCGTGCTATAAAACGTTGCAGGGTCGGTTATCTGTAGCGCTTGTATAGCCTCCCCAATAACGGGAAAGTTTGTTGCCACCATTCCTGCCGCCCCAAGAATAGCTGCCGCAGCAACCCATCGATCATCATTTCCTCGCAAGCTATAGATGACTCCAGAGGCTATGAAGGCTATCGCTCCGACGATCTTGTGGGGCTGAGCTTCAACGGCTCCTGAGGCCAGTAAAATTGCATTGCCCGTGTTGTAAAAGTCGCCCACGAGCTTGCCATACGGTCGAGACTGAATGGCTGCGAAAGCGCGTTGCCCGAATCCGGCTAAGCATGAGTTATGAACATGGCTATCTTGGGTCACAAAATTATGCCTTCTAATTATGGGCGTGATTATAGCACATTAAGGGGGGCGGAATTACTTTCATGGAAGAAGATCAGGCAATATTCCAGATGGGCTTGAGAGTTAAAAATGAGGGTATTTTTGGTAACGCATTGAAGTATAATAATATAATAGCTTTGTTGGATGGAAGCCTTAGGCGATATCCACAATCACGGGGACGTGGTCGCTTGGCTTTGGTTCCCAGTTGCGGGCATCGCGGAGGATTTGGGCGGCGCGGAGGTTGGGGGGGAGGTCGGGGGTGACCCAGATGTGGTCGAGGCGGCGGCCTCGGTCGGAGGTGTCCCAGTCTTTGGCGCGGTAGCTCCACCATGAATAGAGTTTTTCTTCGGGCGGCACGAAGTGGCGGACGGCGTCGACGAAATTTTGCGACTTTTGCCACGCGGTTAGTTTTTCGAGCTCGAGGGGCGTGTGCGAAACGATGTCGCGCATTTGGCGGTGCGACCATACGTCGTTTTCCAAAGGCGCTATGTTGAAATCGCCGACGAGGATGCGGGATTTGTTATCCGTGAGGGTTTTTCCCCATGCCGCGCATTCGTCCAAAAAACCGAGTTTATGCGCGAATTTCGGATTGGCTTCGGGGTCGGGGATGTCACCGCCTGCGGGGACATAGAGGCAATGGAGTTCGGTGTCGTTGGGCAGAGTTGCGAAAACATGGCGGCAATCTTCGCGTCCTTGCCAGTTGATATGCCCTGTGTTGCGCAAAGGAAGGCGCGAGACAATGGCGACGCCGTTATAGCCTTTCATGCCGAGAATATGCTGATGCCCATAACCCTTTGCCGCGAAAGCCGCGCGGGGGAAGGTGTCGTTGATCGTCTTGGTTTCCTGAAGGCACAAAATATCTGGCGCGGCTTCGTCGATCAGCCTTTCGACCAGACCGATGCGTAGCCTGACCGAATTGATGTTCCAAGTAGCGATCCGCATCAGGGATTCTTGCCGAAATTGGGAGGGGTGAAGATGAAGGTGCTGGCGGGGAAAACCGCGCCTTCGCTCATGTTTTCAAGGCTAACTCCGGTCATGCGGCCTTGCGGGTCGATGACTTTCCATTGGCGCAGTTTGAGCGGTTTGTCTTCGAACACCAAGGTCAGGCTGCCCGCGCCCGGGTCGTTGCTTTGCACCAAGGTTACTTCTAGCTTGGCGGGGGAGCGTTCGACTTTCGTGACGGTGACTTCGCCTTGCAATTTGACGGGGTCGCGCAGGATGAATTCGGCGAGGCTTGAGCCTTGTTCGACATTGGTCTGCGCTTTCAGGTCTTCGTTCCAGATATGGACAAAGCTGCCGTCGGCGATGATGAAATCTTTGCTGGGCGGATTATAAGTCACGCGCATTTTGCCCGGGCGTGAAATAGCCAGTTCGCCGCGCATGATGCCGCCTGCATCGTCGATTTGCAGAAAGCTGGCTGAGAGGTTTTTGAGCCCGTTCAGATAGTCCTCGATACGCGGCAGGTCTTTTTTGTCCTGCGCGGAAAGGGTGTAATGAACGGCGACCGGTTCCGCCGCGCGAACAGGTGATAAGGATAAAAGCGGCGCAAGGCCGAGAGCCATGAGCAAGAGAAGTTTTTTCATGGGGGTACCATGAGGGAAGAATGAGGCGAAATAAAGAGGAAAAATGAAGCGTGGGAGGCTAGAAAAAAGAAGGGGCCTGGGAAGATTTCTCTTCCCGAGCCCCGCCCTCAGCCCTGAACCAAGACGTTCTCTACTCCGCTACGGCTTCTGCTGGGTGACGGTCTTCAGGCGGACGGTATTCCTGCATCCTTGTGGCGCGCAGGCCTCGTACGCCGTGGTGATCGAGTAGGTTGATCCATGAATGGAATTCTTCTTCCGACAGGCGATAGCGTTCGCAGGCTTCGTTGAAGGTCAGCAAACCGTTACGCACGGCGGCGACGACTTGCGCTTTGCGGCGCACGACCCAACGCTGCGTATCGGGAGGCGGCAGACGGCTTAGTTCTTTTTCGCGTGAGATGCGGACGATTTTCACTTGATCGCCGGAGACAGTGAATGCTGCATTTTCTTGGTTCATAATGGGCTCCCCTAAAAAAGTAAGAAAGTAATTCCGAATACAATCAGAGAATACCCTCAAACTTTTAAAATATGCCTAACCGGTAAGGTTAATTTGCATAAATCTGTGTGAAAAAGAATGAAGGAAAATAAGACGTTGGAACGAATTTACGATGAATTTGCTAGCGTTTTGAGCCTATTGGGCTGTGTTGGGTAAACGTTCGCCTAAAGGGGGCGCGGCACCATATTTCAAAACCTGACGAATTTTATTTTCGGCTTGTCGTCGAGCGAGCCATAGAATCAGGTTGATCCAGAGGGGCGTGTGGGGCGTGCGGGAGAAGCGTTCTTCTTGGTCGAAATCGTAAGGGTGCGCGTAGGTCCACAAAACTTCCTCGGGCTGCGCTTTTGCTAAGAACATGCGGAGCGCGAGGGTCGGCATGGTGTAGAGATATATTCCGCCAAGATAGGGTATGCGGTATTTGCCAATTGCCGCGACTGGCAAGGGAAATTCGATCATGCCGTTGGGCCATGCGAAGGGAACCTGCGGCGCGTCGGGGAAGCCGAAGAGAGAGACATCGGTCGGCATGATGCTGGAGGAATAGCGGAAACCTAGCTCTCCCAGAATATCGAGTGCCCAGAGGCTTTGCGGAGTCAGGGAAAAACGCGGGGCGCGGAAGCCGATGACGTTTTTGCCCGACAGTTGTTCGAGGCGGTCTTTATCCTCGCGGGTTTCGCGGCGGAAGCGGGCGGGGTCTTCCTTGGTTAGCGAGACGTGGTTATGGGAGTGATAGGCGATTTCATGGCCTTGGGATGCTATGTCGCGGATCAGGCCTGGCGCGGATTCCGCTACACGACCGATGGTGAAGAAGGTCGCGCGTATGTTGGATTCTTCGGACAAGGCGAGAATGCGCCGCGTCATCGGCACATAACGGCCTTCGGGTGCATAGCGTTCGGTGGGGTCTTCGAGGTCGATGGTGAAGGTGATCGGCATGGCTCTGTTCGCCGGTAAGACGGAAATTCTTAAAGGCGACAAAAATTATTGCCAATGCCCTTGTTCGAACGACCAGCCATAGGTGTGGTGCACCCATCGTGCCGAAGCCCATACTGCGGTGGGGGCAGGGCGAGGGATGATTTTTCCAGGAATCCAGACGAAGCCGCCCTCTTTGCCTATGGACCAATAACCGGAACGCCATATCTCGGACGCGGGGTTGTTGATGGTGGGGCTGACTTCGACTTCGTCGGCGGGCGGAGCAATTTCTACGATCACGCCGTCATCCGGCTCAGCGCAAGCGGACAGCAGCAAAGGCAGCGCCGCCAAGGCGCTGAAAACGAAAAGAAAGTGAGGTGCGTGTTTAATCTTCATTGCGGACGGATAATGGATGAAATTTATTAACGTATCGTTATCACGCTGATTAGGTAGTCGATTTTTTAAAAGCATCTGAATTCCTGTCCGATAAGGACATTGGTTGGGGTTTATAGGGGGATCCTGAAAGCGCTTCGTTTTACGCGGATGTGTTCAATGTGACGCCGCGGATGTTCGAGGTTGAGGCGTTTGCCAAGGCGGTGTAGGTCGCGGGCACGTTTTCGTTCGCGTTGGTCGGCGCTGCGGGGACAACAGCGACAGACGCAGCTGCTGCAACCTGAGCGTTCTCAGGAGAAGGAGGCGCGGGCGGCGGCGGCGCTGCGGTGGCGGTTTCGTTGGGCGCAGGCTGTGGCGCACTGCTCAATGGCGTAAAGCCGACTCCAAACGAGCCTATAATTGTCATGGCATTCTCCATGCGCATAAAAAGCGTTCTTCTTATGATTCATACTATAGCAGGATCAGCTTAATAGTCGGTGAAGTTTTGGCAAGGTTAAATGTATGGTGCTGATAATGCTTGTATTTTTTGTAGATTCTCTTGTGGATTAGAATGAAAAGAGGATGTCCGGCCGCGTTGAGGTGACGGGGTGGTGAATGGCGAGGGGGACTTTTGTGGCAACCGACCCCTCACTCGTCTCGCGCAAGGGCGCGAGCCACCCTCTCCCGCTGTGCGGGAGAGGGGAGTTACGTTAATTGAAGGTTGCTTCGGTTGTTTCGAGCGTCGAGGCGGCACCTTGGCGAATGATTTCGGCGAGACCTACGCTTTGAGGGAGGATGTTCGTGGCGTAGAAGCGAGCTGTGACGATTTTTGTCGCTAGGAATTCGCCGTCGCCTTGCTTGGCGGTAAGGTCTTGTTGTGCCAGAAGGGCGGAGCGGACAAGGAAATAGCCGCCCAGCGTATTGCCGAACAAACGCAAGAACGATGTTGCCGAGGCTGCTGTCAGGCCCGGGTTGGTTTTGCCGTTTTGGAGCAGCCATACGGCGGCGTCCATCAGGGCTGCCAAGGCATGCGACAGGTTTTCGTGCATGATGGCGAAGTTTTCTGGGGCGTCTGCTGGCCATGTATCCAAAAGCGCGCTGATTTCGTCCGTCATGGCGCGGAAGGCTGCGCCTTGGTCGTGGATTAGTTTGCGGAAGGTGAGATCATGCGCTTGGATGCCTGTGGTTCCTTCGTAGATCGTGAGGACTCGGGCGTCGCGCATGTGTTGCGCGGCACCTGCTTCTTCGACATAGCCTACGCCGCCGAGGACTTGGACGCCGAGGGAGGTTATCTCGTTGGCGATTTCCGTCGTCCAAGCTTTGACGATGGGTGTCAAAAGATTGACCCGCGCCGAGGCTTGCGCTTTTTGCGTGGCATCGGTGCTGCGTTTGGCGGTGTCGATGGCGAAGCCGCAGGCATAGGCGACGGCGCGTGCCGCTTCGGTGTAGGATTTCATCGTCATCAACATGCGGCGCACGTCGGGATGGTGGATGATCGTGACGGGTGCGCCTTTGGGGTCTTCGACCGAGCGGCTTTGCACGCGGAATTTCGCGTAGTCGCGGGCGTGTTGGTAAGAGCGTTCCATCAGGCCGAGGCCTTGGACGCCGACATTTAGGCGGGCGTTGTTCATCATCGTAAACATCGCCGCGATGCCGCCGTTTTCCTGACCGATCAGATAGCCGACCGAGCCGCCTTTGTCGCCAAAAGCCATGACGCAGGTGGGGCTGCTGTGTTGTCCCAGTTTGTGTTCGACCGAGACGACGCGCACATCGTTAAATTCGCCGAGGCTGCCGTCGTCGTTGACCAGAATTTTCGGCACAAGGAACAACGACAGGCCGCGCGTGCCTTCCGGCGCGTCGGGCAGGCGGGCGAGAACCAGATGCATGATGTTTTCCACCATGTCGTGGTCGCCATAGCTGATAAAAATCTTTTGACCTGTGACGCGATAATGGTCGCCTTCTTTGACCGCTTTGCTTTTGACCGCGCCGACATCCGATCCCGCTTGGGATTCGGTCAGGTTCATCGTGCCGCCCCATTCTCCGCTGACGAGTTTGGGTAGGTATTTTTTCTTGGTGGCTTCGTCGCCATGCGCCGAGAGAAGCTCGATCGCGCCGCCGTTGAGCATCGGGCAGAGCGCAAGCGCGACATTCGCCGCTTGCAGCATTTCAAAAACAGACATGCCGATAAGGGAGGGCAGTCCTTGTCCGCCGAATTCTTCTTCGACTTGCAATCCGTTCCAGCCACCGTCGATGAAGGCGCGATAGGCGTCGCCGAAGCCTTGCGGCATAGTGATTTTGTCGTTGGAAAATTTAATGCCGTTTTTGTCGCCGACATCGTTGAGCGGCGCGAAAATTTCCGAGGCGATTTTTCCGGCCTCTGTCAACACCGCGTCGATAATGTCTTCGCCCGTCGATTCATAACCCGGCAGGGCGGTCAGTTTGTCGATGCCGATCAGGCGTGTTAGGACAAAGCGGATATCGGTCAGGGGGGGAGCAAAGGGGAACGGCATGGGGTTCACATGGGGGAAGGAGGGGGGAGAAGATGTCGCGGGGAAAGGTAGAACTTAAACGTTAAAAGATTCTGTAGTTTTTGCAAGACGGGAATAGGGGGCCAGGGCAATCGACTGAGTTAACATGCGATCACATTGTAGAGGAAATCGGTGTCCCAAGCTGCGATATGTCGTTTAAG
>CAIXLI010000147.1 GCA_903920205.1 uncultured Pseudomonadota bacterium | reverse complement strand
GGGCGCAGAAACCTTTGCCTCCCTCCGCTCCGTCATATCCACGGCTCGAAAACAGGACTGGGACATTCTCAAAACCCTATCTTCCCGGACCGACGCCCTTATTCCTGCCTTGTCTGGCTAATTAGGGGCTAGGCAGTTACGACAAAACGAGCATTACGCAAACCCCAAATACAAAAACATTGGGGACATGCCGATCTCACTATGCTCTAGAAGGCATTACTTCTGGCCTTTCATGCGCCTTTTTTTCGGGTGCGCATGACCGCACGCCAATCCCGATAAAGAAACACGGAAGACCAGCCATATCCCTCTTCAGATTAGACCTCGATTACTTGCGTTGATTGTTCTCTAATTCAAGTTTTTCCCAAATAATAAAAGTGCTCGCCATTTTCATATCGCCGATATTTGTGGTTTAGAGATAAGTCGGGTGCTATGTAAAAACAGATTAAGCTTGAGATATCTGTCCCCCCGACAGAAGCATCCCAGAGGCCCCTTTGAAACAAAGGCAAACCCGTGTTAAGATATGAAGGCCTCAAGAATTCCCCTCCTGCCCTACGCTCAGGTTCAAAATGATCAACGTTGCCATTTGCGGATATGGATATTGGGGGCGAAACCTGCTTCGGACATTCGCCCAGCATCAGGATTTCACCGTTATCGCCGTCGCCGACAGCAGCGCAACGCAACGCGATGTTTTGACAAAGAATTTTCCAACGATCAGCGTTTATAATTCGGCTGAAGAGGCCATTAATGACAAGCGCATCGAGGCGATCGTCATTGCGACCCCCGTCGCCAGTCATTACGCACTGGCGCTGCAAGCATTGGACATGGGAAAGCATGTGCTCGTCGAAAAGCCGATGTGCGCCACGTCGGAACAAGCTGCGGAATTGGCCGCCTTGGCCGAACGCAAGGGCCTGACTCTTATGGTCGACCACACCTTCCTGTTCCACCCGATTGTGCAAAAACTTAAGGACCTTATAGCTGCGGATACGTTTGGGCATGTTTCCTACTACGACTCACTCCGCGTCAATCTGGGTCTTTTCCAACCCGACGTAAATGTGCTGTGGGATCTGGCACCGCATGACTTGTCGATCGTCGACTATCTCTTCGACGAAGACCCCGTGCATGTCGAAGCTTCGGGTTACTGTCATATCAACGACCAATTGCCGGACATCGCTTATGTCACGCTGCATTTCCCGTCGCGCAGCGTCGTCCACCTGAATCTTAGCTGGATGTCGCCCGTCAAAGCGCGGCGCATCGCCATCGGCGGCAGCAAGAAAATGGCGGTATGGGACGATATGGAACGGGACGAACCTCTGCGAATCTACGATTCAGGCATCACGGCGCAACGGCAAGAAGATCGCATGATCTACATTCCCGGGTACCGCATCGGAGACGTGCATGCCCCCCGAATCCCCGTCCGAGAAGCCTTGGTCGGCGTTGCCGGACATTTTTATGACGTTATCACCAAACGAGAGCAGTCTGTCATGGACGGTCGCAAAGGCGAGAAAATCCTCCGCACGCTTGAGATGGCGCAGCGCGCACTGGACGCCAACTTGAAAGCAATCAATGCCGGATATGCAAAACAACAACCTTAGGCGACCGGTTGCCGGAACCTTTTTCAGGAGCCCCCACAATGAACATTAGTCCTCTTGCTTCCGTTAGCACGAAAAACATCGGCGAAAACGTAACGATACATCCTTTCGTCGTGATTGACGAAGACGTCAAGATCGGAAACAACGTCGTCATCCACCCGCACGTCACCGTCGCGAGCGGCGTCGAGATCGGAGACAACACGGAAATTTTCCCTGGAGCCTTTATCGGCAAAGAACCCAAAGGAGCCGGAGCGACCGCGCGCCAGCCTGTGTTCGAAAAGAAAGTGGTTATCGGCAAAAACTGTAGCATAGGCCCTCACGCGACCATCTACTTCGATGTCGAAATCGGAAATAACACGCTGCTCGGCGATGCCGCGTCAATAAGGGAAAAGGTCAGAATAGGAAGCTACTGCATCATAGCCCGCTGCGTGACCGTCAACTACGAAACGACGATCGGTGACCGCACAAAAATTATGGACAGCACCCACATAACGGGCAATGCCGAAATCGGTAACGACGTCTTTATAAGCTTGCTTGTCGGCACGACAAACGACAATGCGATGGGAGCCCAAGGATACGCCTCGGAACATGTGCGCGGCCCTCGCGTAAGAGACGGCGCAATGATCGGCGCAGGAGCAACTTTACTGCCGAACGTGGAAATCGGCGAAGGGGCCATCGTCGCCGCTGGCTCTGTCGTGACAAAAGATGTTGCTGCCCATACCCTTGTCGCGGGCGTTCCGGCGCGAACGAAAGGGACAACCCACAAGAACGTGAAAGACAACGAATGACGAATATCAATGGCGTCCCCTTCGCAGACTTATCAATCCAGTGGCGGCAAATACGCGCCAACGCCCTTCCCGATCTGGAAAAGCTTTTTGACTCCAGCGCCTATTGTCTAGGCCCGTGGGTTGACGCGTTTGAAAAAGCGGCCGCCGTTTATCTGGGCGTACGACACGCAGTTGCCGTCAATTCCGGCTCCTCGGCCCTGCATCTTGCGACCATTGCCTCCGGCATAGGCCGAGGCGACAAGGTCATGGTTCCAGCGCAGACTTTTATTGGAACGATATGGGGCGTTTTGTACCAAGGCGGCATCCCCATTTTGTGCGACGTCGACGCCGAAACGGCGACGATTAGCGTTGAAGAGCTGGAGCGCCGTTACGAACGCGGTGTCAAGGCAATCATACCCGTACACTTGTTCGGCCAGCCCGCGAATATGGCCGCGATCCTTCAATTCGCCGAACGTCATTCCCTAACGGTGATCGAGGATGTGGCGCAAGCTTTTGGCGGAACTTATGGCGGACGCAAGCTTGGCTCGCTCAGCACGATGGGTTGCACCAGCTTTTATCCCGGCAAAAATCTCGGCGCAGCGGGCGAAGGCGGACTTATCACGACCAATGACGACCAAACCGCCACACGCCTTCGGGCTTTACGCTCGCACGGGCAATCGCGGCGCTATGTCCACGATGAAATCGGATACAATTATCGCATGGAAGGCGTTCAGGGACTTGTCCTTGGGCACAAGCTGCCTTTACTTGACGGCTGGACGAACGAAAGACGGGCGCTGGCGGCGCGTTATGCAAAGGAACTGTCCGGACTACCCCTGACTCTGCCCCAGACCTTGAACGGCGATCATGTCTGGCACTTGTACGTCGTCCGCACCCCTCAACGCGACAAATTGCGCGACCATATGGCGGCGCAGAACGTAGAGACAGGGCTACACTATCCTGTGCCCTTGCATGAGCAACCGTGCCTCGCGGCGTTTGGATTCGACCGCAACGCCTACCCTAACGCCACGCAATGGGCCAACATAGGATTAAGCCTGCCGCTTTTTGTCGGCATGACCGAGGAACAACAAAGCAGGGTTATTGCGGCGATAAAGAGCTTTTTTCTCTGACGCAGAAGTCGGGAAGCTTTTTTAACACCTCCCCCCTGCCATTGGCCGTTAAAACACGGTCAACAAGACCAAGCCAATCTTTAAGATCGACCTGCCCCAGCCAATGAATGGAAAGCCTATCACCCGGCATGCGCGCCAGCACGTCGTCAGGAGGAGACGACGCATCTCCCCCAGAAGCCAACACGACTCCGAGCCATTGCATGCGGCGAATACTGACATGACGCATTTCCGCCGATTTACCCCGCGTCATGTCAAGCAGCGCTTGATTCCCCGCCATCGCTCCGGCCAACGACAACCAAGCGACTTCCTCAGGATCTAAATCGCTGATGGTATCGCGTTTCTCTCTGATGATATAGGCCATGGAAAACAAAGAAATCGCCTTTGACAGGTCTCCGCGCAAAAGCTGAACAAGACCTAACGGAACCCAAGGCTCTCCGATATGACCGACCCAATCAAGCACCGAAAGCAACGATTCTTCTGTTTCCTTAAAGTTTTCGCCGCGAAGAATGTTTTCGAGCGCAGTCTCCATAAGGACGGTCAGATCGTTGCCATGAAGCTCTCCATGTAGCGCAGACACATTCTCTCTCTGCGGCACGGCCACGAAGGGACCAAAGGCACCCTGCTGTTGCACGGTTTCACCTGAACGCAAAGATTTGTGGCAGGCGTACCAATCGGCAATACCCGTCCAGTGCTCCAGCGTATAGCGGCTATGAACGAGATCGTGCCCGCTGCGGCAGATTTTAAGATAAACGTCAGGATTGGCGGCAACATACGCTATTTTTTCCAACAGTTCTTTGCCGGAGCCGAGAACGCAATTCTCCATATCGACAAAACCGTAAGCAGCCACTTCGGGTGTATTGGGAGAAATCAGAATCGTTCCGGATCCTGGAATTTCCAAATGTTTGCGCACGATATAATCAAGCCGGTTTGCATCGGACAAAGAGAAATGCGACCGGTTGATCATTTTTGCATAGTCTTCGCCCGCGATGGGATAGCGATGAGCTAAAATGGGGGATTCATATCCCGGATGCGTATAAAAGAGAGTGGGAATGTGGTTAAAGATTTCGCGCCCCTGTTCGGCGCGCCATTTATAGAAGCCAGGGGACATCATGCCGCCGAAAACACTAACCGGAATGATTTTCTCAAGCTGATAGTCTCGAAAAATTTTGCTGTTAAAATAAAGCGGCAAAACAAATCCGCGCCCCGCCAATTCCGGTGATTGGCGCAACGTCGCCACGTTGCAGGCAAAGAAACGGTCGATCAGCAATTCGTCCATCTGCTGCAAAAGAAGCACCCGCGAAGTATCGTGCGGGTCCAAAATCGTAAATCCCACACGCGGAATATCCTGTCGCGCCCGAATATTTGTAATCTTGAGCGGGACGGGGCGATTACCGCCGGGCGTCGTGTAGATGACAAGATCGGGATTATAAAAATCGCAAACATGCCCGTAATCGAAATCCTGATCGATGAGCTTGACGTCAAAATGGGCTTTAAACAAAGTGATAGGCTCTTCTTCAATAGCGTTGTTAAAAGGAGCCCAATCCTTTGTTTTCTTGTGGCGAACGATAAGAGCGCGCGCCTTCTTTCCTTTATCAAAAGCATCAACCGTCACAAAACTTCTCCTTGGCCCCACACCGTCGGCAAAGGCGGAAAAACGGGGGCAGTTCCATCCTATGGATGTATTGAAAGAAACTCCCCCAAACGCCCAAGGCGCTGTTGCTGAATGAACCATGGGAAGAAGCATTTACCCAACGTTATGCTTCTTGAAGAATTATTAAAGATAAGGGCAAAAGGTTGCCCCCATGGGTACGAAGACAAGCCTATTTTAGCAGCTAGGTTTCGCCGCGTCCATGCTTCTGCTGAAACCCAAGAATCGCGATAAAAAGTTCCTGACTCACAAAAAACTTAATAAATGAAAAGAATAGGGATGTTCACCCCCGCCCCTAGGGCAATCGACTGAGTTAACGAGGGAGTAAGGAAAGAATGATTCGTTGAGTAATCCCGTTGATTTGCAAGGAGGATTGCTTGATGACGAAGGCAAATACCCATCAACCGAAGATC
>CAIXLI010000146.1 GCA_903920205.1 uncultured Pseudomonadota bacterium | reverse complement strand
TTGCATCCGTCTTTGGCTGCGACCTGTCGCCGCATCGACTCCTGGAACCCGTCCACGCAAGCCTCAATGATCTGATCGATGTCTTTGGCGGTACGGTTCTG
Organism: uncultured Pseudomonadota bacterium; assembly: GCA_903920205.1. Lineage (GTDB taxonomy): Bacteria > Pseudomonadota > Alphaproteobacteria > UBA9219 > UBA9219 > CAIXLI01. Next base: position 1,879 of record CAIXLI010000146.1, on the reverse strand, counting down.
GAAGGCAGGCATCAGCCCAAGCTCCTTCAGCGCCTCTGCGAAGAAACGGCGGCCATCTTTGATCGCCTGCGTTTCCATGTTTGTTTTGTCGATCATTCCGTTGTTCCTGCAGGCGTGGATGAACCCCACGTCCTGACATTTCTTCGAGCAAAATCGGTATTGCGCTTCCGTGTTGGGGTGGTGGAGGTATCCGAACCCGCGCTGTTCACGTCCACACACGGCGCACAGGGCTAACCGGCTAACAGCCAACTCAAATCTGGAGAATCGTTTGGTTCCGCTTGCAGCCTTTGCGACCCCAAGACCACAAATCGGGAGATCGCATTGCTGGCCATCGCCTCCAGATCCGCCTTGGTGAGAGACGCGATGGGCCGATGCAGTCCTCCGCGTCCCTCGAGCCATAAGCCCATGGCTTTGGCTGCTTCCTGTGTGACGTGCTTTTGCCATTCGTCCTCTGCGTTGGCGCGACTACTCTGCGCTTCGCGCAACCGTGACTGCGCTGTATTCATGCCGTTACCCGTTGAGCCATGCTGGGCCTTGCGTGGCGGCGAGAGCCGCAGATGCAGGCAAAGCCTGTTGCTGCGGCTGGCTCCACGCTGGGGCGGCTGCTGTCGTCGGCACAGGTGCCGGTTTGCGGCGCATTGTGCTGGGCACGGCCGGACTGTCCTGACCGTCCATCACCTTTTTCCATTCCGGCTCGGTCGGCAGGATTACGCGATCCAGCTTGTTGCTGTCGCCGTAGCGGGGGTCGCTTGACGGTTCGATCCTGATTTTGGCCACGAAGGTGATGCCGTTCAGATCGGCAAAACCGCGCAGAATGCGTTTGGCTTTTGCCGCTTCGCTCATATCCTCGGGATTGAGGCCGAGCGCACTGTCGATCATAGCGCGGATCGTGCTTTTCGTGATCTTCCAGCCGATGGATACACCTTTTTCGTTCACCTTGCCGCCGGAGACGGTTAGCATCTGCCAGAACTTGCGCCGCGCGTGCGGGCCCTCGGTGACGGTGAACTCACCATCGAGCATCAAGACGTCGCTCCCCGGGCTGTTCGATGCCTTGAGAAGTCCTTTGTCGATCTCGCTCTCGCCGTCGATGGTGCCTTTGCGGATAGTCAGGCTGACCTTGGCGAAAGTGCCGTCGGGAATGATCTCGCTGGTTTTTTGCGGCTCGGCGTCGTTCATGTCGAAACTCATGGTCTTATCCTTTCTTGGTTTGCAGGTTGATTTTGGAGAGAAGCGCGCCCAGATCCGGGCTTTCGGTGATTTCAAGGCGGCCGCTGCGATCTTTTGCGGGCAGCGCCCAAGGGTTGCCGGAGCGGCAAACAAACCGGCGTTCCGCGCCGGATGTCGGGTTGTGACGCCAGCCGCTTTCATCACGGTCAAACAGCGAAAGCGTCATCACCTGATCAACGATGCCAGGAAGCTCGCGACCGACCTTGCCGCCGTCCATTTGCGGCTGCCATGTGGTGCGGTTCATGTCGTCGGTGATGGATTCCAGGATGCCGACAAAAATCACTGTCTTGCCCGGCGCATGCTGCAGGTGTTTCAGAAGACCGATCACCTCGCGCGCCAACAGACCGTAAGCGCCCCTAGTGTCGGGCTTGCCTGTCTTTTCCGAAAAGGCCTCGGGCCGCGTTTTTGCCCACGCCATGGCTTGCCGCGTCAGATCGGTGATGCTGTCGACGAATACGATGTGTTTTTCGCTAACCATGTGCGCGAGATCGGGATAGCTCGCAACGACATGCTCGTAATGCCCTTGGGAGAAGAACCCGCTTGCGTCCGCTGCAGGATTAACCCCACCGATCAAGCAGGCCATATCGAGCGCATCGGTAAAGGCCCGAACCGGAATGCTGTCGCCGGGCCAGCCCTGCAGAGATTTCATGCC
>CAIXLI010000145.1 GCA_903920205.1 uncultured Pseudomonadota bacterium | reverse complement strand
CCTGTCAGCATGATGCAATAACGGGTTATGGCAACAAGGTAAATCGAGCCGGATGACCCCGCTTCACCCTGTTCTTTGGGAGCATCAGCATGAATGCACCCTATACTTGCTGGTTTGATTGTGAAGAACGAAAGGAGTGAGTATGAGCAACAGAGCTCTTGGTAAACGCTCTTTCACCAAGGGAGAACAACTACAAAAAGACGACGGCGGAGATGGATGATTTTTTTCTGAGTAATCGACAAGAGGCATTAAGCCGGAAAAAAGCTTGGCTTTCGATCCGCAATGATGACGAACAGGCCGGACTTTCCCTGCCAGCCCACCCGTACGCTCAGTCAGGCTTGCGATTTCGCTTTGACAGATCAAGGGGCTGAGGCACAGGGCCTGTTCATGACTATTATGGACACCGGGGGAAGCACCGGAACATTCGGCACGCCCTGATTTACGCGGCAGCTAAGCCGGCAAGGCTCGATAAGCTATGGCGGTCAAGAAAATTCCGTTAGCGATCAACCAGATGAATCAAACGCTCACAGGCATCAATCGCTGTTTCGTATGGAATAATTTCATCATCACGCGCAAAAGACATATCCTGCACGAACGCTTGATACGCTTCTTTCCATCCGGCGGTTTGCAAATTTGTTATAACGCCACGAAGCCTTTGTTCTTGGGGGATGTCGCTGCGGTTGTGATCGCCAGCAATTGATTGGCGAACAAGGTTTGGAAATTCCGCGGTCGGCGTAATCAAAGTTTCAAGTGCAGCCAGATCGTGCACGTGCCGTATCAGGGTTTTATCTTGGCGTTCTTCTTCGTCGAGCAATCGCCACGATAGCGCACTTACTTTATCCGCCGCGATTTCGACCGGATCGATATAGGGCATAGAGGCAATTTCGGCGGGTTGCCCTTCCGTAAATCTTAACAACGACTGTACTGGCTTGAAAACAACAGGCATTTGTGGCGGAATAAAACGCACCTCGACACGGATATGCGTCCTCAGTCGTCGGTTCCGCGTAAATATTGCCCAGTAATCCAGTTCAAGCGAAAAGAATCTGCTTCCATCGCGTACCATCGGTTCTGCGACCAGACGAAATTCTTCAGCTTCAAGAGCTGCAATTATTTTTTTGCGAATTTCACGATAATGCTTGTGCCCGGCAGGGTGTATGGTAGCTTTAAAATCAACATCTTCAGAAAACCGTTTGATAAGTCCCGCTTTGGCTAACGATGTTCCACCGCCAAAAGCCAATTGTAACCCTTCGATTTGAAGGTCGTTAAGCAACGTAAGGGCTCGAACCACATGCCAATCCTTCTCAATAAAAGCTTCGTCAGTTGTGACGAGTATTCCAGCGGCACGTTCAATGGCCGATTTTGTGGGCTGGGATTGATTAAGCGGCATGTTCAAACCTCATGCTATACCCGTCGAATCCAATACGGCGACGAACACGTTTGCGAACACCGATAACACGGCCAGTTGGAACTTGAGTCGTTTTGCCTTCATTGTACTTGATTTCCATTTCTGTCAGGCCAGTAGGAACGCCCAGCTTTTTCATCGCCTCCAATACCAGACTGTTAAGGCTTCTGGGAAGTGACGGACGGGCATCAAGAGGCGATACCGTCGCCCGCACATAAATGCCTTGGCCTATTTTGACAAGCATCCCTTCTTTTACTAACCGAAGCAAACAACGCCCAACTTGGTCATAGCCTCCAAGATCAAGAAAATCTTGTCGTAGAATAACGTCATTGCGCTGGCGCACGATGCGCTTGCTCATTTTGGAGAGCAGTGTGTCTTGTAACTTTTTCATATTGTCAATTTACGACACTTAGAAAAAATAAGCAACTGATTTATATGGTGCTTATAGATATTTTAATCCAAGATCCCTTTTTAGATAATTCCCAAATTCGTGCAGCCTCCCTTCCATTCTTGAGAGCATGCAAAACCGGGGGGAGGCACTCTAAACCGAAGGTCGTAACATAATGTGTTAAAACGCTGGACTTTTTTGCAAATGCAGACGCAGGCGCTCAACGAGGAATTAGAATAAGGCTTTTTGGAAATGGCATCCCGGTTTTCAACAGAAGGACGACGAAAAATTTTTATCGTATGATTTGCCTCCCTCGGTGTTACATGTTCTCCCACAACACGAAACCGAGGAGACGACGAAGGAAAAACGGAAAATGGATGCCCCCCCAAAAGCGAGCATCCCTACCGGCCACACCGGGCATCACTCCTTCGCGGCATCCCGTAACTCAAAACCATCATG
>CAIXLI010000144.1 GCA_903920205.1 uncultured Pseudomonadota bacterium | reverse complement strand
TCAAGGCCGCTTCCACGGCCTGAGGCAAAATTAAGTCGCGCATCGTTAAATTCTGTGCCATGGGAAAGCTCCCTGCCTTATTAGGCGCGATGCGCGGCGGGAAGCGTTTCGGTGGGATCGACCCAGCCGATATTCCCGTCGGGACGGCGATAAATCATGTTCAGCCCGCCATGACCGCGATTGCGGAACAGCAAAGCGGGCAAATCGCCCAGATCGAGGCGCATGACGGCTTCGCCGACGGTCAGCGTTTCTACGGGCGTCGTCATTTCGGCGACGATCGTGGGGTTGTCCTTGACTTCTTCGCCTTCGCCCTGCTCATCGCCATGCAAAACAAAGGAATTCGCCAAAGAGGCGACCCCTTCGCGGCTGCTGTCGTGATGCTGTTGCTTGATCTTGGTCTTGTGGCGGCGCAGACGACCCGAAAGGCGTGCGACAGCGATGTCGAACGCGGGATAGGGCTGATCTGACGAGGCATTGCTTTGCAAAAGAAGGCCATGTGCCGCATGAACGATAATATCGGCACGGAACAAATGCGCATCGCGCGAGAAGGTCACGGTGGCGTCCAGCGAGTCGCCAAAGAACTTGGCCACGCCTTCCTTCATTTGGGTTTCAACATGCGAACGCAAAGCATCGCCAACGTCGATTTGTTTGCCTTTAACGGACAGTTTCATAGAAAGACTCTTTATAAAGGTTGCAGGGTGACTTCACTCGGTATCGGAGGCTCAACCGCTTTCCGGCGGCTTGGCGCAGGCGTCGGGCCTTTGCCCGATTATGGAGCCTTGGGCCCCCGTTTCTTCTAAGAACGAGGTTCCGTACATAAGGACAAGTTGCCCCATCTGTCAAGGCAAGGTCGGGCTTGCATAAAACCCATCATTATCATGGTGTTAGGTGTTTCCTTCCTTAAAATGCTCGCGGAAGAAGGCGGGCAATCTTACCGCGTACGGCTTAAAGAGGCGTTAAGCGCCCCCCTTCTGATAAAGCACGACAAGGATGGCATTGTCGAACGCGTAACTTTTCTGCAGAATTCGCAGGCGACACGCTTATCTTTGCTCCCAAGCGAATTCATTGTCCCTCAGACACGGGCGCGGATGACGGGGTTACAATAACCATTTTGGCGCCCATAATGCGAGAACGTCCGGATGTTTTTGCTTGATAAAGGCGCTCATCCGCAACCTGAATTAGTTTTTTTTCATCGGCGACCGCCTCGCTTAGGCGCTCGGAAACACCAATACTGACGGTTTGGGGCGAGCCGTCGGGACGCAAGACGCTCCCTTTTTCAGCTACGCGCTTCATGGCGCTGGAGGCGTTATCAAGATTGGCATCAGGAAGAACAACGAGGAACTCTTCTCCACCCCAGCGAATGACAAAGTCGCTTTCGCGCAAGGTTTCTTTGATCGCTGTGGCGGTATTGGCCAGCACAGCATCTCCTGCCAGATGGCCAAACTCATCATTAACCTCCTTAAAATGGTCGAGATCAACAAAGGCGACGGCCAGATTCGATTTCTTCCTGATCGAGGAATGCCACAGGGTTTTTACGACTTCTTCTCCAGTGCGTCTTCCCAGACAATTAGTCAACAGGTCATAGGACGAATAAGAAACAAGCTCCACAAACATGTGCAGCTGACTGTAGCAAATGATGACGGAGATGATCGACAGCAGGGCCATAACCCACATCATGCCGACATCCGGCAACCACAGAACGGCGTTTGATATCGGAGCGGTCAAGCAATAACCTGTCAGGAAGGGCGTGACAATGCAGGCCGATTCAAGAACGGTCAGAGGGAAAAAGCCGATGCAGGCCAAAATGGCAAAGGGTAGAAGGGAGTACCCATTCGCAATAGCAACGGCAAAAGGGCTTGCATGGAACGCGGGCGCGGGAAAGCGAACGCAGAAGACGTAAAGCAACATAGGAACAACGAAAACAACGCCCAAGAGAAGATAGGCGCGCCATAGCTTGCCGATGCTTTTGGGGGAAACCTTGTCTCCCCAAAGAAGAAAACCAGCCAAGGCGGCGCCCGCAAGCATGCGCGCCTGAAAGAGGGGAAGCCATAATTCATGGGGGAAAACAAAAAACTCCAAAACGCTCCACGAGGGAAGACCGATGGCCATAACGCCAACCAGCAAGCGAAGGCGCGACTGAAGGACAGCAAGACGCTTTTGCTGTATGGGCAAGGGCAGGGCGGTTGGAAAAATATAATAATATTGTTTGCGCAGAGTCTCGACAATGTCGAAGAATTGTTTCTTTGCAAGAGCGCGGGGGGAGTCAAAGGCGTCCACGGGGGGCCTCCTCGGCAACGGGGTTTTATAAGCTTTCCTAGAGAAAACAACAAACCACTGGCGGACACGATAATTGAAAGTGGTTAACGAAACATTTTCCTTATTGGAAGATTCAATAAAACAGGGGGGCGCGACTACGCGCCCTCTCCTACGAAAAGCGCCGCAAGGGCTGGCTCATCGAATGCGTAGCTTTTATTGCAGAATTCACAGGTAACGGTGACGCGTCCCTCGACGGTAAAATCCTTGATTTCTGTTTGGGGCAGGGCGCGCAACATCGCCTCGACCCGCGCTTGGGAGCAGCGGCATTGATGCCGCAAGGGCAGGGGGTCGTAACCGCGCACGCCCTCTTCGTGGAACAAGCGGAAAAGCAGTGTTTCTGCAGGCAAAGCGGCATCGGTCAGTTCTTGCGGCGTGCAGGTTCCCATGACAATCATCGCACGCGTCCAATTCTCCGCTTCGGGCGAAAAGCTTTCGACGTTAATGCCTCCGTCGCGGGGCATGCGTTGGACAAGAAGCCCTCCTCCCCGCCAATGTCCCTCCGCGTCGCGTCTGGCGGCGGCTTGTATGCCGGTCGGTACTTGCTCCGATTGGCGGAAATAATGCTGAACCGCCTCGGCTAACGTCCCTCCCTCCAGCGCTACGATGCCTTGATAGCGATCATCCTTGCCTGCCAAAGCGCAGGTGAAAGCCAGAAATCCCTTGCCCAACAGTTTGGTATCGGCAGCCGCATCGCCCAGCTTGTCCTTATCGTATTGGGAATAGGCGCGAAGGCCGCCATCGCTCGTCACATCGGCGACCAGCAGACGCACGGCCCCATCCCCCTTCGCCTGAAGCGTAAAAACACCGTCATACTTCAAAGACGACGCCAATAACGAAGCAATAACAATAGCTTCGGCGAGAAGCTCGGCAACCGCATCGGGATAGGCGTGTTGATGCAGGATGATATCCAGAACCTCGCCCATCCGCACCAAACGTCCCCGCAAATGCGAAGATTCCAGTTGAAAGGGGAGGATAAGGTTATCGCTTGGGGCTTGCATGATGGATCGGCCTTGTGTCATCGGGAGTGAAGGCGGAGCCTATACGGCGGTTGGGAAGGAAAAACAAAAGATTTCAACCAAACGGCCTAAGTAAAAGAAAAACACATGAATTTCATGAGGGTAGGCTTATCCACAAGCGCAATTCCCATTAACAAGAGGAATAAAAAATATATATTTTGGAACATTTGAGGAACATTGGGTTGACTTGGCCTCGCGCAATTGACTAGTTTGGGCGGGCCTAGAGTAGAGAAAGGCGGCGCGCGGACCTCCCGCAGCCGCCTTAGGCATTGGACGCCGGAGCAACCTTCTGATTTTTAAATCGGGAAACCGCTCCGGCTCCGATAGGCTTTCGGCCTCTGCGTTTTAAAAATCCCTCACTTGCGCGACAAATCTTCTTCCAGCTTTTTGGCTGCCGCAAAGAAGGCTTTTGTTGCCGTTTCCGAAAATGGATTTTCCCGTGCGATGGCGCGGAACAAATCGTCGGAATCGTGACGCACCATCTCGACCATTTGTTGCATCAGATCATAGGTGCGCGTCGGAAAGCGCATAGGGGGCAGGTCGAGCGCAACGACGATCTTCGCCAGCATATGCGTCAGCCCCTGAACATAGGCCGCCTCCGCATCATGTTCTTCCGGCGTTACTTGCGAAACGCGCAAACCAAGTTTCTCGGTGCAAAACTGCGCGACCTCTGCGCCGCGCCCGCCACGAACATCGCAAAGGGCGATGTTCAGTCCCGCAATGCCGTTTTTGCCGCTTTGCGGCCCGAAGAGGGGATGCGTGCCGATAATCGACACGGTGGGAGGCAGAATTTCCAGCATCGCCTCGACGGGCTTGATCTTGACAGAGGCCACATCCACAACCAACGCATCCTGCGCAAGCAAAGGCGCAATTTCGTAAAGCGTTTGCCGGATTTTTTGCACTGGTACTGCCAGCAAAACGATGTCGCAGGCCGCCGCCGTTTTCAGATCGCCTTGGCGTGCGCCGAGATCGGACGCCAAAGCTGTGACATCCGCCGCCGCGTCATGCAGGACAAGATCAAAATGCGGAGCAAGATGCTGTGCCGCCAACGCGCCGAATGCGCCGACGCCGATAAGGCCGAGAGAGACTTGGCTCATGCGGGAAACTTATCTCCGCCCGCCCTTCAAAGGCACGGCATAGCCGCCCAAGGGGGCGAGATACTGCAAGCGGCTGCCCAACATAGCGCGAAGGCGGGACAAGCGCGTATCGTTGCGCCCGACATAGCCTTCTGTTTCTACAAGATAGAGGGTGGGGGCTGAGCCGCCACGCCCCACCGTCTGCGCCAGCAATTGCCGGACTTTGTATCCGGCCTTGCCGAGCAGGCGCTTCATTTCGCTTTCAGGAACATGGACGCAGTGCATGGCGAGAAAGCTGTGATCGTCGCCAGTCAATTCGGGATAAAGCTTGCCGATGACCAAGGCGCTAGGCATCGAATTCCGCGCATTGGAGCGTCCGGCCTTAACGGTTTCGAAGGGCAGGGAGGCGAACACCGTCAACACGTTCTTTTTATCGCTTGCCAGCAAAGGCCACCACGCGTCTTTGTCGTTGTCCTTGGGGAAGGGCACGATGGCGATGGTGGCTTTTTCCGCTTGAACCGCCTTGATCGCGGCAAGCGCTGAGGGCGACTCTAAAAGGGGAGTAAAGGAACCGTAATAATCGCGCGCAAGATCCCACAGATCGGGGCCCTTCGCGGGAACCGTGACCGCAACTTTGAAAGAACCCTCCGTCAACGTGAAGGCCGAAATCATCTCACGCCACAAACGCACGACCAAGCCTTCGGGCAGTTTGCCTTGAGGGCGCCCGACAAGCGCGCGCAACATCTGCGCCTCGCGGCCCGGACGAATATAGATATGCTGCTTGCCCTTCAGCTTGCGCACATGGTCGATGACTTCGGCGCGTTCGCGCAGAAGGTCGTGTAATACAGAGTCGATCCGGTCTATTTGAGCGCGTGAATCGGCTAAAGCCTGTTTATCGGAACTCGCAGAAACGGTCTTAATCGACATGATGGGAAGCCCTTGAAATGTATTATTTGCAAATTAGAATAGGCCTAAATTGGGGAAAAGTCCAAATTTATAAGCAGTTTCCTAGGTTGGAAGCGGGGATACCTCCGGCAAAGACAAAGAAAGCAGCCTTCTCTGCCTTGCCCGCTCCGTTGTTCCCAGCGGCGCACAAAGTTGCTTGCTGGCCTCGATTAGAAGCACGCCACCCAAGCTCGGGAAAATCTGCGCCGCAAATTTTTCTATAGAATCCGCCAAAGATAAACCAAGTTTCGATCCGCTTGGTGGGGCATATAACGCGCTGCGCAGACGATCGACAAAAAAGCCTTGATGATTCAGCGCTTTTTCGATCTGCGCGGCAGAATAGGGTTGTCCATTGCCGAAGGGCGTGCGGTCGCTATGCGCCCACAAACCTCGCCGATTGGGAACAATCAGCAAAAGCCTGCCCTCGGCTTTCATCACGCGCCAGACCTCGCGCAGCAAAGGGGATGGCTCCGCCAATCCTTCAAGCGCGTGCAGGGCTATCACGTAATCCATACTGTCGTCGGGCAGGGGCAGATGGGCAAGGTCAACCAGACTGGCGCTATTCGCGCCTTCGTCGGGCCAACGCATGACGCCTTGTGTGGCAGGCATGAAAGCATAGACGGCGGCGGCCTCATGCCTCAACGGATCAAGAAGTGGAACGCCATAGCCAAGTGTTAACACTTGCGCACCGCGCAAGCCGATTTCCAACCCGTTAAGCCGCGCACGCAGAACCCGCTGTGTCCGGAGGCCAAGCGGCGTTTGGTAAAAATCGCGTAAATCAGCGAGAGTGGTAAACATGAGCCACGAAAGCCTAAGTGTTAACGGACTCTTAGCACAAATCAGAGACAATCAACAGCTCTGGGTACCGAAGGCTTATGCGGGGTTTTTATGTCTTTCACGATCGAACTTCTGCCCGCTTTCGCGGACAATTACATTTTTCTGGTCAGCGACCGTGATCTGGGGCTGGCGATGGTCGTCGATCCGGGCGATGGCGATGTCGTTCTCCGCGCCTTGAAAGAGCGTGAGCTTTATCTCGCCTTGATTTTAAACACGCATCATCACAGCGATCACATCGGGGGTAACGACAAGCTGCAACTGGAATTCGGCGCGCCGATCATTGGCCCTGCTAAGGAAAAAGGATTTATTCCGGGCATATCTCGTGCCGTGTCGCATGGGGACACGCTGACCTTTTCGGCCTTGCGCGGCGAAGTGCTGGCGACCCACGGGCACACTGACGGGCATGTGTCCTATTATTTTCCTCAAATTAAAGCCTTGTTCTGCGGCGACGCCTTGTTCTCGCTCGGCTGTGGTCGTCTCTATGAAGGCAACACAACAGAAATGTGGGAATCGCTCAAGCTGCTCCGCGCCTTGCCCGACGATACAAACATTTACTGTGCCCATGAAAAAAGCGCCGACAACGCCAAATTCGCGCTGGCTATCGATAAAAACAACGAAGCGTTGAAACTCCGCGCCGCAGAAATCGATGCGCTACGCAAACAGGGCAAGCCCACGATACCCGTAACGATGGGCGTTGAGAAATTATGCAATCCCTTTCTGCGTACCGACCAGCCCGATTTGCGCAGAGCCTTAGCGAAGGCAGGCGTTGCCGCCGAAGACGCCGATGCTGCCGCAGTCTTTGGCATGCTCCGCTCCGCCAAAGATCACTTTGGGCAGCAGAGGATTTAAAGCGAAAGCATGAAAAACACCGTCGTTTCTGCAAAATAGAAACGACGGAAGAATTCAGACGCGGGGATTCTTTGGCACAGCAAAGAGGCGCTTCGAATTTCCCGCCCATGATCGTTTCGGTGCGATGTTATGATATTAATGAATAATAACTCTTGGTAGCAAGGCAATCGGATACGTTCTTAACAAGGACTGGTAATTTTTCCTTAAGCTCCGCAGATGTAGGGGGCTTTCGAGTAATCCTTTTTAAAATTTCCGTCAGAGAAACATATTCCCTCACAACGTAAAAATTTGTGTTGGCATCTTGAACAACGGGGGGCTTCCTATCTGAAGGAAAAGAAACGGAGCACACGAGGCTCTGGCCCGTTTTATCAGGATTGTTTCTTTTCAGAAGAATCTGAAGTGTTCCTTTTTCCGCACCCTTTTCTTTGGTAACATAAAGACCGCCAGATTGTTTAAAGGCAGACGTGTTGTTAGGGAGGCTCTCCACAAGCCGTTCCAGCGCGACAAAGGCAGCGTTATGAAAGTCATTTAATATCGCGTTTTTATTGTTAGGCTGCTGCGCAGCGGATTCTGTGGAGGGATAAACCTGTTCCTCAAAAGCTATAATATCAGACAAAACAATCCCCTTTTTAATAGTGTGGTTTTCTACTTTATGAGAACGAAACATAAAGGATGTTTTTTAGTTGCGAAAGAGGTTTTTGACCGCAGTTATGGTTAAAACGCTTCCCTGCCGAGGGCATCGACAGTATGAATGGGCGGTGCTGCCTTAAGGATCAAATTCATGCCTGTTATTGTTGCCTCCGAAGAAATCCATCCCTTCCTGCCCTCGCTTGCCAGCGGTGCGGCAATTGCGCGGGATCGGGCGGCGCGTCAGGATATTCGCCCACTGGAAATTGTCATTTTGAATTTGATGGCGGATAAGGTAGCGACGGAACGACAGTTGGCGTTATGGCTGGGGCACAGCACTTTGCAGGTGCGCCTGACCTTCGCCGCGACTGATCGCTATCTGCGTGACATCCAAGCCGGACGCGAAAGCAAGAACACGCCGTCCGACCATATCCGCAAATTTTACTGCGCGTGGAGCGAGATCAAAAACAAGAAATTCGACGGACTAATTGTGACGGGCATGAACGCCATGCAGCCCAGGGTCAGCGACGAGATTTTTTGGGACGATGTGCAGGACGTTCTGCGCTGGTCGGAAACCAACGTTTTTTCTTCGCTCTTTCTTTGTTGGGGGGCCAAAGCGGCGTTGAAGCATTTTCATAACGTCGAAAGCATCAAGGGCGACAAAAAAACTTTCGGCCTTTTCGACCATCGGCGCGTTACCGACACGACGGATTTGCTGTTCGGCTTTCCCGACAGGTTTCCTGTGCCCGTCTCGCGGTGGAAAAATCCTGATCCCACAGCGCTTGCCGCGTGCCCTGCTTTGGAAATCGTTGCCGCATCGGAAGAAACAGGAGCGAATATGCTGGTCGAATCCGCGCCCTTTGACGGAACCAGACGCTATCCGCGCCGCGTCTATGTTTTGAACCACCCTGAATACGATACCGACACGCTGCAACGCGAATATCTCCGCGACAGCGCGAATAATCCCGACACGCCCTTGCCGCGCCACTATTTTGCGGGGGAAGACCCCGCGCAACAACCTTTCAACAGTTGGCGCTATACGGGCTTTCTCTACGCCAATTGGATCAAGGCCGTTTACGATGCAACGCCGTATGCTTTGGAAGATATTCCTCGCCCCTTTAACGGCTAAAGGCCGAAAGCGAATTAAAAATTACCCATTCTTTGAATTTTGCCGACAAAGGGCTATCGTACACCCCCCTTGTCATGAGCCCTTATTAATAAAGGAGATTTCAATGGTTGGCGTTCAAAATTATGAAGAACAGGAATACGCCGCGTCCGTGGCGACGGCGATGAAGAGTGGCGTCCGTGCGTTTATAGAGAGGGAGCAACAAGATAAAGAGGATTATCCTGAAGCGCCCTCTCTGTGCGCAGCGAAAGCGCACAGCCTTATTTACAAAAAAGGAGGGATAGCTCAAACCCTCAGATTAAGCCGAAATCCAATCGATACCGTCGCACAAATCGCTGACGCATTCCTAAAAATAGACCAACAAGATAGTGGGAGGATCGATCTAACGGGAGGGTATTCCCAGATAAGAGGGCTGGCGAGACGCTATGTCCTCGCGTTCGTAGAGGAGCTAGAGAAATTGGATCAAGGCTTTGCCAGCGAATGGCAGCGATGGGAGCGGGGGGAAGAGTCGCCCCCTCAAAGCCTCGCGCAAAAAGCAGGGCAATTATTTCCCCACCCATAGGGTAAGTCATCGCGTCGATAGTTGTTCCAATTAATAAACAGTCGTCATTCCGGCGAAAGCCGGAATCCAGAAAGCGCGTCTGCGCGTCATATAACGCTGATAACGAAGAGAAAAAAGTTTTTAATCTGGATACCGGCTTTCGCCGGTATGACGATGTATGAAAATTATTTGTAAGGACTATAAAGCACCGAAAAACAAGCTTGTTGGGCGCGGATCGTTGAGACAGAATGGCGCATGGCTTTTCTCGGGAAAAACCTCGCCCTCCGCGCTCTTGATCTTTTGCTGCCGCCCCTGTGCTTGGTCTGCGACGAGCCTGTCGGCGCCAACGCGACTTTGTGTGCGCCGCCTGCTGGAAGAAAATTCAATTTATCGCGCCGCCTTTCTGTGCGTGTTGCGGCGTTCCTTTCGATATTCCGGTGGAGGAGGGGACGTTGTGCGGCCGGTGCCTAACTTAATCCCCGCGTTTTCAGTCGGCGCGAGCCGCGATGCTGTATGACGAAGCAAGCCGCAAATTGATTTTGGGATTCAAACATGGTGATCGCACCCATGCGGCTCAGGCGCTGGCGGTATGGATGCATCGCGCCGGAGGCGAGAACCTCGCCCAAGCCGACGCCCTCATCCCCGTGCCCCCGCATCGCTGGCGGTTGTTTCATCGCCGCTATAATCAAGCCTCGCTTTTGGCGCAGCATTTGGGCGCGTTAACAGGAAAGCCCGTTTTTCCCGACGCTCTGCGCCGTATTCGCGCCACACCTAGCCAAGGCCACCGCAAAC
>CAIXLI010000143.1 GCA_903920205.1 uncultured Pseudomonadota bacterium | reverse complement strand
ATTGGCGTCCCCTACGGGATTCGAACCCGTGTTACTACCGTGAAAGGGTAATGTCCTAGGCCTCTAGACGAAGGGGACGTCGGTCTCGGGCGGGTTTGGGGGTTAGCCCAGTTCTTGCTGCCGCGAGGGGGCAACTGTTAGACGAGGTTGGCTTGTGAATCAAGGAAGATATGCATGGCGGGCGCATTTTTTCTGATAAAGGGGCAGGGGGCGGGAAAAAGGCTTGGTTTGCGGGGGGCAAATCGCTAAAGGGACTGCATGGGGTTCCTTAACCATGACGGAAGCCGCACGCAAACCAAGGAGTAATCATCGATGATACGCGCATTATACGATTGGGTGCTGCGGCAGGCCGAAAAACCTTATGCCGAATGGATTTTGTTTGCGATGGCGATGGCAGAGGCTTCGGTGTTTCCCTTGCCCCCTGACATCCTTTTGCTGCCTATGGCGGTAGCGCGGCGCGACAAGGCTTGGCGGTTGGCGGCGGTTTGTACGGCGGGCTCCGTTCTGGGTGGGTTGATCGGGTATAGCATCGGCACTTTTGCGATGGCGACTCTGGGGCAGTGGGTGGTCAACACCTATCACTTGCAAAACGCGTTTCAGACTTTCCACGATCAATTCAACAAATGGGGCGTGCTGATTATCCTAGCCAAGGGGCTGACCCCCATTCCGTTCAAACTGGTGACGATTGCCAGCGGCGTCGCGGGGCTGAACCTGGGCGCGTTCGTTCTGGCGGCGATAGCCACACGCGGCGCACGGTTTTTTATTATCGCGGCCTTGGTGCGCAAATTCGGTGAGCCAATCCGTGTCTTTATTGAAAAATACCTGACTTGGGTCGCGCTGGGCGTCCTTGCGGCGATCATCGGTGGGTTCTGGGTCGTGTTGAGATAGGTTTTCTAAACCTTCAGCAACCGCAAAGCGGCGGGCTCCAAAATGTCGCGCAGTTCTTGCATCATCTCCTCGCGGGGCAATCCCGAGGGGATGGGGGGCAGGAACTCGACCGTGATCGTCCCTTGTTTTTTAACAAAGCTATTCTTGGGCCACAGCAATCCCGAATTCAGCGCCATCGGCACGACCGGAATATTCAAATCCTGATACAAAGCCGCGATGCCGCTTTTATAAGGGCGGGATTCGCCGGGCGCGGCGCGGGTGCCTTCGGGGAAGATCACGATGGGGCGGCCTTCCGCCGCTGCTTTCCGCGCGGCAAGCGTCATGCCTGACAAAGCCTTGGTGCGCGAGGCGCGGTCAATGGGGATCGAGCCGGAGCGGCTCATATACCACCCGATCAACGGAATGTTCAAAAGCTCGCGCTTCAACACAATCGCGGGGTCGCCCAAAATCAGGTGCAGCTTGAACGTCTCCCATTCCGATTGGTGCTTGCTGGCGATAATGCACGCGCCTTGAGGAACGTTCTCGCGCCCGATGACGCGGTACTTGATGCCGCAGATATGGTTCTCGACCCACGCGACTGTGCCCAGCCAAACATGCACTGCCCACACGATCTTCTTGCGTGACAGCAGCAAAGACCAGCTGAGCAGAGAACTCATAATCAGATTAGCGCCATAGAAGGCGATGTTAAACCAAAGAGAGCGGAGATATTTCATAAAGCGACTCGTTAAGGGAAAGGGCGCCCCTCTTCGGTAAGTCGGATTGCCCCGAAAGTAAATCTTAAAAATTAACCTTGAATCCAGCCGTTGCGGGGGTTTTAATAACGGAGTTCCCAAGCCTTCACTGTCAAGGAGCTTGCTGTGTTAATGAATCATAATAAGAAAGAATTATTGCTTCAGCTTCGGTCTTGTGCGCGGAGCATCTGTACACTAGACGATGTGATTGTTGGTGCTGCGATTTTTGTGGGTACTCTAGTCGCTACGCAAGGCGATATCGCCGCTGCCTTTGCACTAGGTGGGGCGGGTATGGGGGTGAACATGTTGGCTGATATTATCAAGGAACGGTGGGGT
>CAIXLI010000142.1 GCA_903920205.1 uncultured Pseudomonadota bacterium | reverse complement strand
CCTTCTGGGATTACCTCGGCGATCGCCTGCATATCTTGCCCAAGGGGTCTGTCCCCTATCTGCCCGATTTGGTCGCCACTCGTACTTGAGTGCCGGCCCGCCTTGTTGCCGATGTTACCCATCCGCCGATTAACCTGTTGATATTTCAGGCTTAGGCCAGTACACAAAGACATCAGAACTCAATCTCTGGGGTAAGGCATGAGCGTTCGTCAGAGGCCTGTCGTTTTATGCGTCCTCGATGGGTGGGGCTTCCGCGAGGATGCGCCCGATAACGCGACGACACGCGGCAACGCTCCCGTTTTCCGCCACGCTTGGGAAACATCGCCCCATGCTTTGCTGGATGCGTCGGAAGAGCATGTCGGTTTACCTGCGGGACAGATGGGCAATTCCGAGGTCGGGCATATGAATCTCGGCGCGGGGCGGGTCGTTTGGCAGGATTTGCCGAGGATCAATCAGGCCATCGCCACGGGCGCGTTGGCTTCCAACCCCGCTTTGCAAGACATGATTACCGCGTTGAAGAAAAGCGGCGGCGTTTGCCATCTTATGGGGCTTGTCTCGACAGGCGGCGTGCATTCCTATCCCGATCATATCGAAGCCTTGATTCGCATCATCACCGAGGCGGGTGTTCCGGTCGCCGTGCACGCTTTTCTCGACGGGCGCGATGTGCCGCCGCAAAGCGCACCCGAGCATATAGGGCGCTTGATTGATTTTCTCGCCACCGTCAAAGGCGCGAAGCTGGCGACGATGTGCGGGCGTTATTACGGCATGGATCGGGACAAAAGATGGGAACGCATCGAACGGGCTTACACGTCGATCGCGCAGGGTGAGGGAACGCGTGCCGATAATGCTTTGGAGGCCATTCAGGCCAGCTATGCCGCCGGAGTCTTCGACGAATTCTTTTTGCCTGTCGCGCTGGGCGATTATGCAGGCATGAAGGATGGTGACGGCGTTCTCTTTGCCAATTTCCGCACCGACCGCGCACGGGAAATTTTAACGGCATTGCTCGACCCCGCTTTTAAGGGCTTTGCGCGGAAAAAGACCATTTCTTTTGCCGCCGCCCTCGGCATGGTCGAATATTCCGAATTTCTAAACGCGCTTATGTCGACGCTATTTCCGCATAAGAGCATCGAAAAGTGTTTGGGAGAGATCGTCGCCGATGCGGGGATGACGCAGTTGCGGATTGCCGAAACGGAAAAATACGCCCATGTCACCTTCTTCTTCAATAATGGGCACGAAGAGCCTTTTGTGGGAGAGGCCCGCATTCTGGTGCCGTCACCCAAAGTGGCGACTTACGATCTGCAACCCGAAATGTCCGCGCCAGAAGTTACCGATAAAGTCGTGGCGGCGATTGAAGCCGATAGTTTTGACCTGATTATTCTGAATTACGCCAATCCCGACATGCTCGGTCATACCGGCGTTCTGGAAGCCGCGATCAAAATGGTCGAAACTATCGACGCCTGTCTGGGGCGGCTGTTTGCCGCCGTCGAAAAGCGGGGCGGCGTCATTGTGCTGACGGCGGATCACGGCAATTGCGAGATCATGTACGACCCCACGACGCACGGCCCTCATACGGCGCATACGCTGGATCGCGTGCCCGTGATCTTGGTGGGCGCTCCGCCCGATGTTACGGCTCTGCGCGACGGCAAACTCGCCGATGTCGCGCCGACCTTGCTGGAATTGCTGCAACTGCCCAAACCCGCAGTTATGGACGGGCAAAGTTTGATCGTTCGGACATGAAGCGGCGGATTATTTTTCTCGGGCTTTTTTTGCTTCTCCCGCTCTCCTCGCAGGCCAAGCCTGACGACAAGCTGCGCCAAGTCGAACAGCAACTGATCGAAAAAAAACGCCAGCAGGAAATATTGGACGCTGCTGCACGCGAAGCCAGTCGAGGTTTGGAAGAACTGCGCGAACGGATGATCCATTCGACGCAGACTTTGCAGGACAAAGAAAACGAACAGGAGCGGCTGGAAAACAGGCTTGACGAGCTGACCGGGCAAATCGCTGAGAAAAGCAAAAACGCGGCACAGGAACGCGCCCAGCTTTCCTTGATGGTCTCTGCCTTGGTCGAAATCGCCAGCCGCCCGCCCGAAAGCCTGTTTTTACAAAACCATGTCACGACCGATCATATTCACCGCAGTTTACTGCTTCAGGCGATCCTGCCGCGTCTGAAAGAAGAAACCGAAAGCGCAGCGCGGGATCTTGCTGCGCTTTACGATCTGCAAACGCAACTCGCCGAGCAAAAAAGGCTTGTTTCCGCCGCGCATGATAATTTGCAAAAGCAGCAAGCAGATCTCGATCAAATGATCTCCACGCGCCAAGGCTTCCTGCAACGCACCGAAGCACAAAAGGCCGACACCGCCCGTCATCTGGCGGCGCTTTCCGTCGAAGCGCGGGATTTGCGGCAATTGATGGAAAAAGTTGTAATCCCGCCGCGTAAACAAAAACAGGCATCGCGCGACGCCGTTGCCTTAAAGTGGCCTGTGTCGGGAGCGGTGCGTAAGAATTTTGGCGATAAAGATGCCGATGGGGTTACAAGCGAAGGCATGACCCTTGCCGCGCCGTCTGGTGCCCCCATCGTCGCCCCCCGCGCCGGACGCGTCGTGTTCGCAGGGCCGTTTCGCGGTTATGGGCAGATCATGATTTTACAGCATGACAGTGGCTACCACAGCTTTCTGTCCGGATTCGGGCGCATCGACGCGGAAATGGGGCAGGAGGTTGCTGCGGGCGAACCCCTGGGCGTTTTGCCCGTCAAAGCAGGAACTAAGCCGGAGCTTTATTTCGAATGGCGGCGCGGTGACAATCCCATCGATCCAAGTGGTGGTTTGGAGAAAAAAGGCCTGTAATAAGGCTAATAAGCGGGGAAATTAACGAATCTGCGGCATCCCCGCCAAATTCATTGACTCCCCATCCCCGAATCCCTATAAAGCAGCCTCTTTTAAAGGAATGAGACATGAAACGTACTTATCAACCCAGCAAGCTGGTGCGCAAGCGCCGTCACGGTTTCCGCGCCCGCATGGCCACGGCAAATGGCCGCAAGGTCTTGGCTCGTCGCCGCGCACAAGGCCGCAAGAAGCTTTCGGCCTAACTTGTCGGCCTCGGCCATCAAGCTCGAAGTCTTACGCAAACGCGCCGAATTTCTTGCCGTAGCATCTAGCGGCAAAAGGTGGGTCGCGCCCGGATTCATTCTTCAGATCGGCGCAGCGCACGAAGTTTCCCCAACCATCCGCTATGGCCTGACTGCCAGCCGCAAGATCGGCAATGCCGTCACGCGGAATCGCGCACGCCGCCGCCTGCGGGCTTTGGCGGCGCAGCTGATGATTTATGCCGCGCAGGAACATGACTATGTGCTGATTGCGCGTGTTTCCACGCCGTCTTGCGCTTTCTCGGATTTACAGCAAGACCTGACCAAAGGCCTCAAGCGATTAAAGCTTTGGCGGGGAGAATAGGGCTTCGTCCGAGGCAGGAACGTCGCTGATAAAAGTCCGCTCTTCAAAAACATTCACGCGATTGTCCGCGATCAGCCGCAATGCCGTGGGATAGGCCTTGTGTTCGGCCTTTAGTACCCGTGCGGAAAGCGTTTCCTCGGTATCTTCAGGAAAAACAGGGACGGCGGCTTGCAAAATGATCGGGCCGTGATCCATTTCCGCACGAACAAAATGAACCGTGCAGCCTGTCAGCTTGCTGCCATAGTCGATCGCTTTTTGATGCGTGTCCAAGCCAGGAAAGGCAGGCAGAAGTGATGGATGGATGTTGATTAATCTGTCCCGCCAACGCTCGGTAAACCACGCAGTCAAAATCCGCATAAAACCAGCGAGGCAAACAAGCTGAACCTGATGTTGCGCCAGTGCGGCATCTAACGCCGCTTCAAACGCAGGACGATCGGCATAATCGCGGTGCGAAATGACCAGCGCGGGGATGTTGGCGGCGCGGGCGTGATCTAAACCTCTGGCCTCAGCCTTGTTCGAAATGACGCAGGCGATTTGCGCCGGAAAGCCCGAGGCGGCGCAGGCCGCGATCAGCGATTGCAGATTGCTGCCTCGACCCGAGATAAGGACGCCGATTTTCAGCATGGCCAGATGTCGCCGTAATTTTCCAAAACGACCTGTTCGCCCGTGGGGCGGGGTTCGACAACGCCGATGCGGTAAACTTTCTCGCCCGCCTCGGTCAAAATCGTGGAGGCTTTGTCGGCCTGATCGGGAGAAACAATGACCGTCATGCCGATGCCGCAGTTAAACGTCCGCGCCATTTCGTGCGCGTCAATATTGCCCGCCGTCGCCAGCCAGTGAAACACAGGCGGAGCCTGCCAGCTAGCAGCGTCGATACGCACGCCGATGCCTTGGGGCAATACGCGAGGAATGTTTTCCAACAACCCGCCGCCCGTTATATGCGCCATCGCTTTGACGGAATCGGCGCGTATCGCCTTCAGCATAGCGCGAACATAAATGCGCGTCGGCGTCAGCAAAGCATCGCCCAGTTTCTGCGACGGTTCGAACGGCGCAGGATTTTCATAAGATAAATTTTCCTGCGCGACGATTTTGCGGATCAAAGAAAACCCGTTGCTATGCGCCCCGCTGGACGCGAGCCCCAGCACGATATCCCCCGCGACGATATCCTGACGCGGCAAAATTTGTTCGCGCTCCGCAGCGCCGACGGAAAAACCGGCAAGATCGTAATCGCCCTTGCCATACATCCCGGGCATCTCGGCGGTTTCTCCCCCGACAAGGGCGCATCCCGCTTGGCGACAGCCTTCGGCAATCCCCGCGATCACTTGCGCGGCAGAAGCGACATCCAGTTTCCCCGTGGCGAAATAATCCAAAAACAGCAAAGGCTCCGCGCCCTGCACGATCAAATCGTTCACGCACATCGCCACAAGATCGATGCCGACTGTGTCGTGTTTGTTGGCGTCGATAGCGACTTTCAGCTTGGTGCCGACGCCGTCCGTCGTGCTGACCAAAATAGGGTCACGGAAACCCGCGGCTTTAAGATCGAACAAAGCACCAAACCCGCCTAGCCCTGCATCGGCCCCCTTGCGAGCCGTCGATTTCGCCAAGGGCTTGATCGCATTGACCAAAGCGTTTCCGGCATCGATATCGACGCCCGCTTCGGCATAGGCGCGGCGGGAAGAAGAAGGGGAGGTTGTGTCGGACATGTCAAACTAAGGGTCAGGGGTCAAGTTTGGGCTTAAGGCCTTAATTCAGTTCGGTTAGCACAAATTTTTATGTAAAGGAATTCCATTCGCGGCTATCATTTCCATAATATTGAAGGTTAACCATCGGATGTCAGACCCCATGCGCTTTGTTTTTCTCACGTTTTTGGCGCTGATTCCCGCATTTGCGGCGGCGCAGGCTCAATCCGTCATGGATAATCTGCCGCCTGTCGTGGTTCAGGGAGGGGCTGCGCCCGAGGCATCGACCCCCGCCAGGGATGCTCCGGCGACCAAAGAAAACCCCACGCCTCCCGCTTCCGACCCCTATACCGTCGCCGATGTGAACGCCGATGTTATGGCGGATACCGCCGCCCATGCGCGGGATCAGGCTTTGATGCAGGCGGAACGCGCGGCCTATGGGCAGCTTTGCGGAAGGTTGGGCGTGCCCGATAATTCGATCAAACTGACCGACGACGCCTTGGCGGCGCTGGTGCAAAGTTTCGAAGTGCAAAGCGAGCGCGTCTCCGCCGTGCGCTATATCGGCGTTTTTACAATCCGCTTCAAACCTTCAGCGGCGCAGAAAAAAATAGGGGCTTCGGTTACGGGAGAAGAAGGTAAACCGCTTCCTTCAGGTCCTCTATCGCATGTGACCACCGCCGTTCAGACGGATTCTCTGGCGGCATGGGCGCAGATCAAAAAGCGGCTGAACGCCGTGCCGCAAGTGGCAAAAATCGACACGCTCGATCTCGGGCGCGGAGTCAGCCACATCGACCTGTCCTTTGCCGGATCGCTGGATGACTTGAAACAAGCCGTAACGGTTCAAGGGCTTGTCCTGCGCCAATCCGGCAGCGGATGGGAAATAACAGACGGCAGCATGGTTCCGAGGTGAACATTCGCACAAGCTTTGTGCCGCCCGCACGGGTGGCATGGGGCATCGCGGCCTCGCCCGTGGGCAAAGTGGCGGTTGGCCTAACGGAAAAAGGCGAAGTATGCCGCCTCGCCTTCCTGTGCAACCGCCAAGCCAGTGAAGTCCTCGCCGCATGGCGTGCCGCGTGGCCTCGAACGGAATTCTTCAAAGGCGCGGATGTCACGAATTATCCCACCGCCCCGATCCTTCTGATCGGCACCGCCTTCCAACACGCCGTATGGCGCACCATGACCAAAATCCCCGGCGGAAAAACCCTCTCCTATGGCGACTTGGCAAGGCGCATCGGTAACCCCCGCGCCGCAAGAGCAGTCGGCACAGCCTGTGGCGCGAACCCCGTTCCCCTTCTTGTCCCCTGCCACCGCATTGTCGCCGCTAACGGCCTTGGCGGATTTTCAAGCGGACTTAAAATCAAGAAAGCGTTGTTGAAGAGGGAAGGGGGCTTGTAAAAAGCCACCCTCTTCTGCCTTACCGCAACGGCGGAGTTTTGTAATGAAAGCCCCAGTAATAAGTAAACTTGCGGTATTGGGGATTGGTGCCGATGCCCTCAATCATATTTTCTAAATCCGCCTCGGACGGAAAGTTCTTCAAAACGCGATGAAATGTTCCGTCGCGCAGTTTTCGCCGTTGATAGGCGTTTCCTTCCGCATCATGTTCCGCAATCGGCGTGCTGTTCCCCTCGACAAAAAGATTATCCAAAAACAGAACGACGGATTCCGGAGCAAGTTTTGCGTGAAGACCGTCAAGGAATTGTCGCAGACGTTGCAAGGGAACATGGGATAGCCAAAATCCCGCAAAAGCCCCGTCAAAAGGATCTTTTGGGTCAGGCAGCGCATAGGCATCGGCAAGACAAAAATCAACTTTCTTCGTATCCCCCCGTCTTTTGGCGATTTCCAAAGTTTCTTCAGCCGCATCCGTGGCAAGGATAGAAGCCGCTTGAGGAGCCAAAAATTGAGTCCAATAACCAGTACCGCAAGCCACCTCAAGAATCCGCTTACCCGACATGATGTCAGGAACCCAGTCTTCCATAATTCTTAAATCGGCTTGCCGCTCAGGCTTGGCATAAACGGCATCATATTCTTGAGCGCGCGCGGCGTAATAGCGACGCAGAGATTCCTCCGATTCCATATCCCGCCCTTTCTTTTCCGCCTAACCTCGCCGCAAGCCTCTATCGTTGACCGGAAGTTTTGTCCGTCAAGACGCCAGCCGGATCAACCCCCAGTTTTTGCAGCATAGCGATCAGAAGGGAGTTCTGATATTCCAGATGACGCAAAATAACTTCGACTTCCTGTTCGGCCTTGATGTTGATTTCCAAATCGCTTTCGGCTCTTTTCTCCGCATGATGCCCTTGGATATTTTGCCCCACCATAATAAGCGGCATCAGCATGATCTGAATCAGGTTCGATATAAAAAGCCAAAAAACAAACCCCATAGGCGAGTCAAACTGCATCTCTTTCGGAGCCAACAAATTCCACCCCAGCCAACACACCGTCCACCCAAAAATAACTAGAAAGAACCCCATCGTCCCAACCCGATCCGTAATCCAAACCGCCAATTGATCCAGCCGCGTCAGCTTCTCTTTCACCTCCTTATTAACGTTCCGCAACGGAGGTCTCTGCTTTATAATTTCTTCTATGGATGACGGAGGTGTGGTTGGGGTGGTCATGAAAGGCTCCATAAATTTTGAGGGGCACCATAAGGGGAATGATAAGCAAATTGAGACAATAAATCTTGCCAATAATGGGATCGTAAGTACTTGGGATTGTGCTGTAATAGTTAAATAATCCTACCGCTGACGCCCGACCGTTTTACATCAATGTTGGGCATATTTCAACATTGGGTGCCCACGATTTTTCTTACTTATTCTTGCTAGGAACAGCTTTAAGTCCGGCGGTACGGCAGCGGGGACAGGATGGGTAATTGGTGCATCCCCAGAAAGCTCCCATTTTTCCAAAACGTAGCGTGTTTTCCGAACCACAGTTATGACAACGCAGGCCCCCTTCCTCCATGGGCGATAGCCCTCCCTTTTGTATATCTTCTAGGCGAATGGTGGGGGCTACAGGGTGCAGTGCTCTGCATGCGCGAGTATATTGTTGTTCTTCAAGCTCATGCTTAACGTATTGGCCGCATTGCCAGCACATAGCTCTATAAGAAGCCGAGCTATCGAGTTTGGCCTCTATCAGCCGAGCAAACTCTTTATCTCGTAGGGCAAGGGCCTTCTGCGCAAAGGGAAAATTTCTTTGAATGGCTTCCCAATCAATTGGTGCGCACGGCCCAGTATGAAAAAACATTCTTCGCATGAAAGATCATTATATATAGGAATTCAGGCTGCTGCGACGAAATTATGAAGGCGAGTCTTACCACCCCATGATTTTTAGAGGGTAAGGAGGAGCGAGGGCTTGGGCGCAGGACAAAAGGAAGCGCAAACCGAGCTTGCCGGTGGAGCAGAGGGAACGGGCGATTTGCTTCAGACTG
>CAIXLI010000141.1 GCA_903920205.1 uncultured Pseudomonadota bacterium | reverse complement strand
GGTCGACTTTGTTTTGCACTTCGATCAGGCGGTCGTCGTCCGCGCCGATGCCGAGATCGGCAAGAATATCCATCACCGCATCGCGTTGATCCCGCGTGTCGGGGTGCGAGATGTCGCGCACATGGATAATAACTTCAGCAAGTTGAACTTCTTCCAATGTTGCGCGGAAGGCTTCGATGAGGTGCGTCGGCAGGTCGGAGATGAAGCCGACGGTATCGGAGAGAATAATCTCGTGCCCATCAGGCAATTTCATGCCGCGCATGGTGGGGTCCAGCGTTGCGAAAAGCATGTCCTTGGCCATCACCTCCGCCCCTGTCAGGCGGTTGAACAGCGTCGATTTTCCGGCGTTGGTATAGCCGACCAAGGCAACAGTCGGGTGTTCTGCCCGTTGGCGCGCTTCGCGTTGCAGCCCACGCGTGCGACGAACTTGATCCAGTTCTTGTTTCAGACGCACAATGCGCTGGGTTATAAGACGGCGGTCGGTTTCAAGCTGGGACTCGCCCGGGCCGCCCATGAAGCCGAAGCCGCCGCGCTGTCTTTCTAAATGCGTCCAAGAACGTACGAGCCGTGATTTCTGATAATTCAGGGCCGCGAGTTCGACCTGCAACTGGCCTTCGCGGGTGCGGGCGCGATCGCCAAAAATCTCAAGGATGATCCCTGTGCGGTCAATGACTTTGCATTTCAAGTCGCGTTCAAGATTGCGCTGCTGTACCGGCGTTAGCGCGTGATTGATGACGGCGAGTGTTATCTCTCCGTCCTCGACAATTTGCGCAAAGTTTTCGACTTGGCCGCTGCCGAACAGGGTTGCGGGTACTGTTTTGCTTAGAGCTACGGTTGCGGCGTGGACGACTTGCAAATCGATGGCGTGCGCTAGACCTATGGTTTCTTCTAAAGCGCCGTCATCGACGCGGTGCGTTCTGTCGGATTTCAGAACGGGGTTCAGGACCAAGGCACGGTCGCCGTGGCGGACTCCTGAAATGTCTGTGAAAGCTTCCGTCACGCGGAGGCTTCCTCGGTCTCGCCGCCTTCAAAAACTTGGATTGCGGTGTTGGGCATGATGGTCGAGATCGCGTGTTTGTAGACAAGCTGCACATGCGCTTCGCGGCGAAGAAGAAGCGAGGATTCATCGAACCATGTTATGATGCCTTGCAGCTTAACGCCATTAATCAGGAAAACGGTGGTTGCGACTTTTTGCGCGCGGAGATGGTGGAGAAAAACGTCTTGAAGGTTGGTTGGTGACTCAGTCATGAAGATTTCCTTTTTTTGTTCTTGTTCAAAATTATTCCACATAATCAAGATCTTTATGGAAGCTGTCTTGAAGGCTAAAAAGACTTAGCAGGGATAAAAACATGGCAACCGCCATAATGATAGCCCAACTTGCCGCCACCCCCATCATAGGAGTCATCGCTTTAAAGCCTATAGTTGCAGGAATAACCAAGGCTCTGGCGATATGGGGAAGGCTTGTCGCCGCCGTCGCCCTTATATTCGTGCCAAACTGCTCTGCCCCAAATTGTATGGCGACGATCCAATAGCCTCCCGCTAGCCCCATAAACAGGCATGAAAGATAATAAAGGCCTGCTGTTGCGGGACGCAAGAGAAAATGGGCCGCACATGTAATCGATAGCATCAGTAAAAACCAAGCGATTGCTTTTCGACGGCTTTTCAAAAATTGGCTCAATAATCCGCAAAGAATATCGCCTATTGTCATGCCGATATAACAAAAGGTAATGGCTTTGCCTGCTAGTAAAGGAACGGACGCCCCGAAGCTGGAGGCGAATTCCGGCGTAAAAGCAACAAGAATCCAGACCATCGTTAGAAGAGGCAAGGGAACAAGAATAACGGCTATGTAGCGTCGCAAAAGGGATGGGTTACAAAGAAGAGAAAATAAACGACCGCGCTGAGACCCTGCGTTTTTCTTCGCAAGCTCTAAATATAACGGTGACTCTTTTAAGCCTATCCGCATGAGCAAAAGGGCTAGCCCCATCAATCCGCCAAAACCATAGGCAAAACGCCAGCCAAGGGAATCTCCGACAAGCCCCGCCGTCACCGCTCCTAGCATGCCTGCTGCACCTAGAATGGTCGCCCCAATTCCACGATACTGTCGCGGCATGATCTCGGAAATAAGGGTCACACCGATCCCCAACTCACCTGCCAGCCCTACGCCCGCCAGAAAGCGTAAAATGGCATACAACGTTACATTATCAACGAAAGCGTTGGCAAAAGTGCTTGCGGAATAAAGGAGGATCGAGCCAAGCAATACTGATAGCCGCCCGAATTTGTCGCCCAGGACGCCCCATAAAAACCCGCCGACAAGAAGCCCTGTCAGTTGAATATTGATAAGAAAAATTCCGGTAGATAAAAGGTGTTCATCGTCCACACCTATGCTTTTAAGGCTTGAAACTCTGACAACGCCGAACAAAATGAGATCAAATACGTCCACGAAATAACCTAGCGTCGCTACAAGGATCGTGAGAAAGACGCCCTTGCCAAGGCCGTTAAGTTTATCGGTAAAGGACAGGGTGGACATGACGTTTCCGTTTTTTTGTTCTTAGAGATACTCTTACCGCAGTTTGTCGGTTTAGGGAATCAGTTTACAAAAAACGGATATTCTTTCTTGCGGCTAAAGGATTATCAGGCGTATTAACCACATTAAGATATTGAGGGGACTGGCTGCTTTTGATATGAGTTGCGCCCAAAGATGATACTATAATTTTAAGGAATATTGAAAATGCAAGATAATCAGGATAATAAAGACGACGCAATAGTTGTTCATGAATTTGTTGCGGCGGTGGCGGGACTTTTGGAAAACTTACAAAATTTGAGCGAAGGGTCAAAGAAGTCGAACCTTCCCTTGGAAGTGAAAGAGGAAAGAAACTCCTTCTACGAATACTACAAGATTATTTGCGGGTCCTATTCCGTCAAATTTAGCGGTCTTAATAAGAAAATAGAGATCATAAACCCGGACATGAGCTATACCATCGACATCAATGTTTGGGGCAAACCGTCTCTTGAAAAAATTACGAAAGTCTGCCCTTCGATCTACTCGGGGATAGAGCAGCATTATAAGAAAACGCTTGCCTCTTATGAAAAAGAGCATCGCCTCTAAGAATGATCGAACGACGGTTAGGGGAGCGCGGATTTTATTGCGTTAAGCTGTTCCAAAATCTCGCGGCAGCCAGTGAAGAAATGGGCGACGCCTAGGGTTTGCGCGGTGGCTTGATTGCCGATCAAAAGAGGGATGCAGCCGATGGCGCGGGCGCAGGCGACGTCGGATTCACCGTCGCCGATGAACCAAATATCGGGACTGGCCTCCAGCCCTGCCAGACTCAGGGCGTGGTCGGCGTGTTCTCGCGCGGGTTTGTCGCGGATAGCGTCGCGCGCACCGACGATGGAGGCGAAATAGTGATCCCAGCCGAGATGCGTCGCTTCATGGCGCAGGTGCTCGCCCATTTTATTGCTGACGACAATTGCGGGAATGCGGTTGTCCAGAAGCCAGGCCAAAAGATCTTTGGCTCCTTCGGCAGGGTGAATGCCGTCTCGTTCGCGGGCTTTTCTGAAATGGACATAGAACGCGTCCATCGCTTCTTGCCATTTGTCGCCAAACATTTCCGGAAAACTATCGCGTGCCGAGCGGGTGCATCGGTCAGGGATTTCTTCGCGCGGCCAGACAGGTTTGCCGTATCGGGCGCGGACATGGTTGACCGCCTCCCCGATTGCACCCCAGCTATCGACCAGCGTATTGTCCCAATCGAAGATGACAGCGCGAGGGAGAACGTTCTTCATTAACTGGCGGTTTCCGCTGCAAGCGCGTTATTTTCGTTGGTGCCGCCATGCACGCCCAGCAATTTCAACTTGCGGTGCAGGGCCGATCTTTCCATGCCAATGAAACCAGCCGTGCGGGAGATGTTGCCCCCGAAGCGGGTGACTTGCGCTATGAGATATTCGCGTTCGAACATTTCACGCGCGTCGCGCAGGGGAAGCTTCATGATCTCGCCGCTTTTTTCCCAACGCAAGACGCTGGGCGCGGAGGATGTTATTTCCGGTGGTAGCATATCGGCGCGGATGGGGTCCGCCGGATTGCCTTGCGCCATAATCAAAAGCCATTCCATGGAATTTCGCAATTGGCGAACATTGCCGGGCCAGTCATAGGATTGAATAGCCGCCATCGCGTCTTCACCCAGAACGCGGGTCGATGTGCCCGAAGATTCTGCTGCGTGGGCAAGAAAATGCTCGGCGATAAGGGGGATGTCTTCGCGCCGTTCAGACAGGGCTGGGACTTTGATCGGCACGACGTTGAGGCGGTAATACAAATCCTGACGGATCGTTCCTGCTTGCAGTTCCATCTGCAAATCGCCGCTGCTGCTGGCGATGACGCGTACGTCGACTTCAACGCGGGTCGTGCCGCCGATGCGGGTAAAGACTTGTTCTTGCAAAAGGCGGACGACCTTGCTTTGCGTTTCAAGAGGCATATCGCCGACTTCGTCAAGATAAAGCGTGCCGCCATGTGCTTGCTCAAAGACGCCGATCTTGCGGCTGCCTTCGCCTACGCCATGTTCGGTGCCGAAAAGTTCAAGTTCAAGTTGTTCGGGGGACAACATCCCGCAATTGACGACGATAAAGGGCTCTTCGGCGCGGCGCGACTGGCGATGCAGGACGCGGGCGACGACTTCTTTGCCGGAGCCGGAGGGGCCGGAGATCAACACGCGGCTGCCCGTGGGCGCAACGCGTTCGATGATCTGGCGGACCTGATGGATGGAGGAGGATTTGCCGATAATGTCGTTGTCGGCGTTAGCGCGAAATTTCAATTCCTGATTTTCCCGCTTGAGCCGCGCCGCGTCCAGCGCGTGCTGGACCTGAAGGATCAGGCGGTCTGCCTTGAACGGCTTTTCGATAAAGTCATAAGCGCCCATTTTGATCGCGGAAACGGCGGTGTCGATATTTCCGTGACCGCTTATCATGATGACCGGCATATCAGGATAGTTGCGGCAGATATGGTCGAGAATCTGCATGCCATCCATCGTGCTGCCGCTGAGCCAGATGTCGAGGATCACCAGGGTCGGTCTGCGCGAGGCGATGGTTTTCAACGTTTCTTCTGCGTCTGCGGCTTCGCGCACCGACAGGCCTTCGTCGTTTAAAATGCCTTTAATCAGGGCGCGGATGTCGGCTTCGTCGTCGACGACGAGGATATCACTGGTCAACCCTTTTTCTTTCATCGGCAATACCATGTATTTATGTGAACTCCTCAGACCGTTTGATTGCGACGCGTCGATGACGGGATGCTATCAGATTCTTTCTGCTTCGACAAAGTTTCCGCTTTCGGCTGGCGGAGGGGCCAGATCAAGCGGACGATGGCGCCGCCCCCTTGCCTGTCTTCTAGTTCCAAGCGACCAAGATGGTCTTCCATGATTTTCTTGACGATAGCAAGCCCTAAGCCCGTTCCCTTTTTGCGGGTGGTTACATAGGGTTCGGTCAGGTTGTTGCGTTCTTCGACGGGAAGGCCCTTGCCGTTATCCTCGACCGACAAAGCCGCTTCTTTCTCGCCGCAGGCCAAGCGCATCAGTATTTTACCTTGAGGTAACGTTCCTTCTAAGGGAGATGTACGCGCATCAATGGCTTCTGCCGCGTTCTTCAACAAGTTGGTGAGCGCTTGTGCTATTTGGCGTGCATCGCATTCCGCATGACACGGGGTTGGCGCTATATCTTGCGTATAGGTGATGTCGGGGCGGCTACTGCTTTGCAGGAACAAGGTTTGGCGGCTTATTTCCTTAAGTTCGTGTTCCTTAATCACTGGCGATGGCATCCGCGCGAAGGCGGAAAATTCGTCGACCATACGTCCGATATCGTCGACATGACGCACGATAGTATCAGTGCAGGTTTGAAAGACTTCGGGGTCTGTAACAATTTCCTTAGTGTATTTGCGGCGCAGGCGCTCGGCGGAAAGCTGAATCGGCGTTAAAGGGTTTTTAATCTCGTGCGCGATGCGGCGGGCGACGTCGGCCCATGCCGCTTTGCGCTGCGCCGACAGCAAATCGGAAACGTCATCGAAGGTAACGACATAGCCTTTGGTTTCCGTTTCCGCCAATTCCGACGACACGCGCACCAGAATCGTTCGCGTCGGCTGGTTGGGGCGGCGAATTTCGACTTGATCGCTTTTGAGCCCTGCCCCGCGCGGCAGTTGTTCGATGATATTTTGAATCTCCGGCGCCAAGACCGAAAGCGATTTGCCGGTGAGCAAGGTTGGATCGTCGATTCCAAAAAAATCTGCCGCCGAGGCGTTCATCAAATTGACGCGACCGCGTTGGTCAAGCCCAATGACGCCTGCGGAAACACCGGATAGAACGGCTTCGCTAAAACGGCGGCGAAAATCCAATTGGCGATTGGCGTCGATCAGGTCATTGCGCTGAGCTTCTAACTGGCTGGTCATGCGGTTAAAGGCGCGTCCGAGGAGTTCTATTTCGTCGTCACTGTCTTGAGTGGCTTCGCTGACGCGCGCGCTGAGATCGCCTCCACGCACGCGGTTCGTCGCGCCAATCAGGTCGCCGATAGGCCGCGTCAGACGCATGGCGAAGTTAAGACCGAACCATACCGCTGCGAGGAGCAGCAAGAGAGCCACGACGACGAAGATCAGGCCGATGATGACTTGCAGCCCTGATCGCTTGCCTTCCAATTGTTTATATTCGTTAACCGCCGACTGCGTCGCCGCCATATGCGCCAAAACTTTGGGCTCGACCGGACGGCCTACGAAGAGATAGGTATCGACGAAGTGATCAAGCCGTATTAACGCGCGTACGCGGTCGTCGTTATCGCTGACGACTAGAACGACGTCGCCTTTCTGGGCGCGGGCTCGCATATCATCGGTGATTGGCTCGAAGGTCAGCGCGAAGGTCAAGCCGGAGCGCGCAAGGATTTTTCCAGAGCCGTCGAACACGATGACTTCGGTCAGGTTGCGTAGATAGGCTTGAGCTGAGACTGCTTCGGTGAAACGCACGGGGTCTTGGGAGAAAAGAGCGGCTTGGCGGTTTAAATCGTTGCCCATTGCCATTGCGTCGGCGCGGAGGACTTGTTTATGCTCTTCCAGATAGGCTTGAGCGACTTCTAGCGATTCATTCAAGGAAGTGCGCACATGGTTGGAAAACCACGTTTCTACGCCAAAGTAGAAAAAGGCCGCTGCAAACATCGCCACAAGCATTGCCGGAGCCACAGCCAAGAGCGTGAAAACGCTGATCATCCTAATCTGGAGCTTGGAGCCAGCCAGATTACGATGGCGGCGACGCCAGACTTTATAGAGCCGATGCGTTACGACCGTGCCCAGAAGCACCAAGAAAAATAAATCGAGCAGCGACAGGATCATAATCGTCGTCGGGTCATTGCCGAAAAACGGAGAACGCGTCATTGCGGCATAGGTCGCCAGCCCTGATGCTACTGAGGCGATAATCAAAGCGATAACCATTTTATCGCGCAGACGCGTACGTATCGACCAAATGGCGAAACGTTGGAGTTGGTCTTTCAGGGGGGTAAATTTAATCATAGAGAGTATCATGCGCCACCTCGTGTTTTGTGAGGGGGCGATGCATCCAATCCAAGATCGCGGATTTTTTTGCGGAGCGTGTTGCGGTTTAATCCAAGCAGGGCTGCTGCGCGAAGTTGATTTCCCCTGCATTCTGATAAGGCAATGCTGAGTAAAGGCCGTTCGATCTCTTGCAAAACGCGGTCGTAGAGACCGGCGGATGGCAATCCGTTTTCATGGGCGGCGAAGTAATCGCGCAAATGACGCTCGACGCTGGCGGAAAGGCTTTTGGCATTCATGCAACCTGCTCCGGCAACGACGCGTAGAAATGGTGGATAAGTTCGCGGGCTTTTTCCGCGTCGTCGGTCGCATTGACCGCAGCGCGAAATTCCGACGAACGGGTCAGACCTTTTGAATACCACCCGATATGCTTGCGGGCAATGCGTAATCCGGCATGGCTGCCGTAATGCGTTAACATCGCATCGAAATGTTCAAGCAGTGTCGTATATTGACGATCCAGCGTGGGCGATGCCGTCGTGACGCCGTTGCGCAGATAGTCTATGGCTTGCTGCAAGAGCCATGGGCGGCCATAAGCGCCGCGTCCTATCATTATCCCGTCCGCGCCGGATTCTTCTAAAGCCTGTTCTGCGTCATTCATGTCGCAGATATCGCCGTTGACGATCAGGGGGAGTTTCATCGCGTCACGGACTGCGCGAAGGGCGCTCCAATCCGCCTGCCCTTCGTACATTTGGCAGCGCGTTCTTCCGTGAACCGTGACCATTTGGATTCCGCATTCTTCGGCGATCTTGGCGAGGCGGGGCGCGTTTTTGTTTTCGTGATTCCAGCCCAGACGCATTTTCAAGGTCACGGGGACTTTGACCGCTTTCACGGTTGCTTCTAAAATGCGCGCTGCGTGAATTTCATCGCGCATAAGGGCGGAGCCCGCGTGACCGTTGACGACCTTTCTGACCGGACAGCCGAAATTGATGTCGATAATGTCTGCGCCGCGATCTTCATTTAGTTTGGCGGCTTCCCCCATCACATCGGGTTCGCATCCGGCTATTTGTACCGCCATCAGCCCTTCGTCAGGAGCGCGTGTCGCCATTTGCATCGTTTTGCGGCACTCGCGGATCATCGCTTGGCTGGCGATCATTTCCGACACAACCATCCCTGCCCCAAATTTTTTAACCAGACGGCGGAAAGGCAGATCAGTCACGCCGGACATCGGTGCAAGTATGACGGGGTTTTCCAACGTCAACGCGCCAATTCTTATCGGCTTGATCTGATGAGATGTTAGAAGTTTTTTATGCATGACGCTGCCCTATAGCACCTGCCTAAAAAATAGGCAAATGGGGCGTGGCAGTCAAGATTAGGCAACAAAATTATGTTCGGCAAGCCTTGATGCCATGGTACCAGCTTCGGCTTCCTCTGCCCTTGTCGGTGTCGAGGCGTTCAGTCTGATAACAATATTTTCGACTATCCGGGACAAGACGCCTTCTTCTAAAGGAATCCGTGCATACACCCCCTTCACACCAGAAAGGGTCTTTTCCTTTAAGGCATTAGTGGACGACGCTATCATCTGCACTGCCTCTGTCACGGCCTTATGATTCAATTCATTATTGGCGAGACGAATACTAACGGACTCTAGTAACTATGCTGGCCCCGTAAAATGAGACACTGGCTAAGAGAAAGTTTTGCCCTTAGAAGTAGAAAACACAGGGAAAAACATGTCGAAGACACGAAAGAAGCACAATGCGGCGTTTAAGGCGAAGGTAGCG
>CAIXLI010000140.1 GCA_903920205.1 uncultured Pseudomonadota bacterium | reverse complement strand
GTACACACAAGGTTGCAACGCCTGACAGAAGGCGTGTGCGGTGCCCAAGTCAAGGCCAAAGAAGCCATCACCGCCGTGCAAGAGGAGGCACAACAGAGGGCAACAGATATTCGAGCCATCGTTGGCATGTCTCGTGCCACACGTGAGCGGGTGGAGCAAGTGGCCGTGGGCATGCAATCCACTCATGGCAATCCTTATAGTCCAAAAATCCGCCGCCAGTGTCTCAAGGTACGCGAACGGTATCGTGAAATACCCTTTCATCCCCCACGCCGCACCCCAGGAATTACGCACCAGAAAACGCTTGTCTTTCTGGTCGTAACCTACCGCCAGCACCGCATGCCCGCCGAGCATCCGCTCGGTTTTCTTCGGCATCGGGACTTTGCCGGTTTTTGCCACCTGCGGAGTCTGAAGGCTCTCATAAACCGCGAACCCGAACACAAATGGAAAGCCCTCGGACAAACACGACAGCATGTCCGCCAGCCTCACGATCCTGTGATAGGAAACGATCCGGTGTTTCAGGCCCTCCTGATAACAGCGCGCCGCAGGCTTGGCCGCGAACTTTTCGATCATGTACGGCCAGACCTTCTCGGAACAAACCCCGTTGGCCGCCAGAGCCTTGATCCCGTTACGCAACGAAGCCCCGGAATCCGCCGCCACACTGCCCTGCAATACCCGCTCGTTATAGTAAATGAAAAGCCGGCTGGCATCGGTATAAGCCCCGTCCGCCTGCTTATCCAGGAATTCAATATTCCCGGCGAGCGCGTTGGCCGTGCAACTGCCCAGCTGGCCCTGATCTTCCACCGAAGAACAATTCACGCGAAGATCCACTGATACCGGCAACCGCAATTTCGGCCTGATGGCGCTGTAAAAATAATCCCTGCTATCCGGTATATCCGGGATCCATCCATATTTCTTCATGCCACACCTCCTTGCGCCAGTATCCTGTCTTCACCGAGGCTGTGTGTCAGGAAAGCCTCATCCCTGGCCAGTTCATCGATCACCTGCACAGCGCGAACACCCTCAGGCGCGATCACCCCTTCACGGCATATCAAGATGATCCCGTCAGCCAAAACATCCTGCACTTCTTCAATATGCCCCAATTCATACTGGCCGGAGAATTCTTCCGCCAGGACCATTTCGATAAGTCCCGCCAGGTCCGAAGCCCCCAGCACATAGAACTTGCGCACACCCGCAGCATGCAGCCGCGCGAGCATCCCCTCAATGTTCTTTTTAACTAACCCGATGGAATTTAACGTCTTAAGCGTGTATTTAACGGATTTCTGCATTTTTTCAGCAAAACCCTTGGGCGTCAACAGGTATTCAACCTTCTTTTTATTAAGCTGCTTGATACGGATATGGCCTTTTGTCAACAGCCGATGGATGAGCATATTGGTCATGCCCAGAGAAAGGTTCATCTGGCGGGAAATATCACGCTGGCTCGCGCCCAATTCCCCTCCGATGATATTGATCAATTCAAATTCCCGCTCATCCATGACAAACCCCAGCTTCATTGAGTGTTCAAAGAATGAACGATTATAACAAATGAAATTTTTTTGTCAAAAAGTATTGTGATAATTACGCTTTGAAGCGAATATAAATGCAACATAAGCAATATTTTATAGCCATTTCACC
>CAIXLI010000139.1 GCA_903920205.1 uncultured Pseudomonadota bacterium | reverse complement strand
GTGGATAAGGGCGGGTGCCGCTAGCGCACAACCTGAGGGGTGCGCGTCACCCGCCCTTACCCACAGCCCCCATCTCCGTCCCAAAAGAGGACATTCTCACGTTGCGGGAAAAAAGGACATTTTAACTTTGCGTTGACAAAGAGTTATTCGCTCTTGGCAAATGGGTTTGTTTTGTGAGACAGTCCAAGCGAGTTAGCCAAACTTTTTGTCTTCAGGGGAATTGTTGATATGGAAAAAAAACTACAAACGCCCGTTGTTGCCCCCGCCTCCCAAACGCCCGTTGTTGCCCCCGCCCCCCAAAAGAGCTCACAATCCGCTTCTCTTTGTGGGCTTGCGGATCATTATGATGTTGCTTTTGGTTCGTTGGATGAAATTCTTGGGGCAAGGGATGCCAAACACTATCATTTGACAAAGCCTGAGGTCGTACTTCCCGGGGCTACGATCAAGCCGCAACACCCTACTTGCGGTTAACCCCCTTCTCTCCCTACGGATTCCCTGCCAAATAATCTTGAACGGCGGCTTGTATCCTCTTCGCAGGATCAACCGCCGCGTCGGGCAAAACCAGCTTTTCTCCGGTGATTTTTTCGTACACGGAGATATAGGTTTCCGCCGTGGCGATTCTAACCTCGTCAGGAATCGTCGGGATGGGGTCGTTATAGGGATCGCAATGCGCGGTCAGCCAGCGGCGCACGACATCCTTATCCAGCGTGTCCGGCATTTCTCCTGCATCCAACCGTTGCTGATAGGTGTCCGCGATCCAGTAGCGGCTGCTATCCGGCGTGTGGATTTCGTCGCCGAGCAGAATTGTGCCGTCCGGCAAGACTCCGAATTCGTATTTGGTGTCGGCGAGGATGAGGCCTCGTGTCGCGGCGATTTCTTGCCCGCGAGCGAATAAGGCCAAAGCATAGGCGCTCACCGTATTCCAAGTGGCCTGATCGACAATGTTTTCCGCAACGACTTGCTGCGGAGTCAGCGGCGCGTCATGCTCCGCCACGCCCGCTTTGGTCGTCGGCGTGATGATGGGGTGATCCAATTTCTGACAATCGCGCATGCCGTCGGGGAAGGTGACGCCGTACATGGTTCTGCGTCCGGCCTTATACATCCTAAGAATAGAAGTTCCCGTCGATCCCGCCAAATAGCCACGCACGACCAATTCAACCGGAAGCATGTTCAGCTTGCGGCACACCACGACATTGGGGTCGGGATAGGCGATAACATGGTTAGGGCAAATATCTCGTGTTTTCTCAAACCAATAGCGCGAAAGCTGGGTAAGAACCTGTCCCTTCAGGGGAATCGTCGTGATTTGCCTGTCAAAGGCACTCAGCCTGTCGGTTGCCACAATGATCTTGCGCCCACCCGGCGCGTTATAGCTTTGGCGAACTTTGCCGGAATAAGGGGCGGATAAACCCGTTAATGCGATGTCATCAATCGTTGCGTTAAGAAATGAACCGATCATCGAATGTAAGCCTTCCATTGCTAGGGGCGACGTCCTTTCGGACAAGGCTCGTTCTACCCTATGCTCCCCCCAGCGCCAAGCGGAAGATGGGGTGGATAAATAATTATGGAAATTCAATGGCCTATCGGCAAAATACGGAATTATGATTTTGGGAAATTTTGAGGGGATAGGTAAGAAGTTCCCCTCTTTTTGGACTCCTGTTTTTGGGTTGCGCCGAGGGGGTAGAATCGGCATAGTGCCATCCCGTTTGGGTAACGGTTTCCAGAAAAGTTGAGGACTATGACGAATCCTTCTCCACAGGGGTGCGCTTCTTCATGCGCAAGCATAAAACCCGCTAACGCTACAGGCGTTCTTGTTCTTGCCGACGGCTCCGTTTTCTGGGGCAGAGGGATGGGCGCAGACGGATTCGCTACGGGCGAATTGTGTTTCAATACTTCTATGACGGGGTACCAGGAAATCACGACAGACCCCAGCTATGCGGGGCAAATCATTACCTTTACCTTTCCGCATATCGGCAATACTGGCATCAATATGCAAGATGTCGAAACGCGCAAACCGTCGGTGCGCGGCATGGTGCTGCGCGAACAAATC
Source organism: uncultured Pseudomonadota bacterium (assembly GCA_903920205.1). GTDB lineage: Bacteria > Pseudomonadota > Alphaproteobacteria > UBA9219 > UBA9219 > CAIXLI01. The sequence goes on along the minus strand of CAIXLI010000139.1, from coordinate 31,604 downwards.
ACGACGCCGTCTAATTGGCGCGCCGCAGGACATTTGGAAGATTGGCTGGAGCGCAGCAATCTGATCGGCCTTTCCGGCATCGATACCCGCGCTTTGACGATTCGCATCCGCGATCTTGGGGCGCCCAATGCCGTGATTGCGCATGACCGTAACGGCGCGTTCGATCTGGACGCGCTCAAAGCCAAGGCGAAGGAATGGCCTGGGCTTGAAGGCATGGACTTGGCAAAAGATGTCACCTGTCCCGTTGCTTACGAATGGAGTGAGGGCATATGGAAATGGTATCCTAATAAGCACGCGGCCTATGCAAGACCTGCGGGTCCCAAGCATCATGTCGTCGCTATCGATTACGGCGCGAAACATAACATTCTGCGCTGCCTTGTCAGTGCGGGTTGCCGTGTCACGGTGGTTCCGGCCTCGACCTCGGCGGAAGACATCTTTGCTTTGAAACCCGATGGCGTGTTTTTGTCAAACGGTCCAGGCGATCCCGCCGCGACGGGCGTTTATTCCGTGCCAGTGATCCAAGCGGTTTTAGAGAGCGGTATTCCCTTATTTGGTATTTGCCTCGGGCATCAGATGTTGGCTTTGGCTTTGGGCGCGAAAACGGCGAAGATGCCGCGTGGGCATCGCGGTGCCAATCATCCGGTCAAGGATCTCCTGTCCGGCAAAGTCGACATCACCAGCCAAAACCACGGCTTCCACGTTCTGCCCGCTACGCTTCCGGCTTCGGCGGAAGTCACGCATGTCAGTCTGTTCGACGGATCGAACGAAGGCCTTCGTCTGAAAGACAAACCCGCCTTTTCCGTCCAATACCATCCCGAAGCCTCGCCCGGGCCCCATGACAGCCACTATTTGTTTAAAAGGTTCATCGAAATGATCGAAGCGCATAAAGCCTCGCGGAGAGCTGCCTAATGCCTAAACGTACCGACATCAAATCCATCCTTATCATCGGCGCAGGCCCCATTGTTATCGGGCAGGCTTGCGAGTTCGATTATTCCGGCGTTCAGGCGTGCAAAGCGTTGCGGGAAGAAGGCTATCGCATCATTCTGGTCAATTCGAATCCGGCGACGATCATGACGGATCCCGATATGGCCGATGCGACCTATATCGAACCCGTGACTCCCGCGATGGTCGCCAAAATCTTGGAACGCGAAAGGCCGGATGCCGTTTTGGCGACGATGGGCGGACAAACGGCGCTCAACACGGCGATGGCCTTGGTCAAGGACGGCACGCTCGATCGGCTTGGCATCGAATTGATCGGCGCGAACCGCGCCGCGATTGAAAAGGCCGAAGACCGCGCTTTGTTCCGTAATGCTATGGAGCGTATCGGCCTGTCTTGCCCCAAAAGCCATCTTGTGAAGAACAAGGAACAGGCGAATACGGCACTTGCCGATATCGGTTTGCCCGCGATCATTCGCCCCAGCTTCACCTTGGGCGGCACCGGCGGCGGTATCGCTTATAACCGCGATGAATATGCGGAAATCGTCGCCAGCGGCATAGCGGCAAGCCCCGTGGGAGAAGTTCTGGTTGAACAATCGGTCCTCGGCTGGAAAGAATATGAAATGGAAGTTGTCCGCGACAGCAAGGACAACTGCATTATTATTTGCTCCATCGAAAACGTCGATCCGATGGGCATTCATACGGGCGACAGCATGACGGTCGCTCCTGCGTTGACGCTGACGGATAAGGAATATCAGGTGATGCGCGACGCCTCTATCGCGGTGTTGCGCGAGATCGGCGTTGATACGGGCGGTTCAAACGTCCAGTTTGCGATCAATCCCGAAGACGGGCGCATGATCGTGATCGAAATGAATCCTCGCGTCAGCCGTTCTTCGGCTTTGGCGAGCAAGGCGACCGGATTCCCGATTGCCAAGGTCGCGGCGCGTTTGGCGGTCGGCTATACGCTGGACGAATTGAAAAACGACATTACGGGCGACACGCCTGCGGCGTTCGAGCCGACGATTGACTATATCGTCACCAAAATCCCGCGCTTCGCTTTTGAAAAATTTCCGGGCACAGAGCCTTTGCTGACCACGGCGATGAAGTCGGTGGGCGAGGTGATGGCGATAGGCCGGAACTGGCATGAATCGCTGCAAAAGGCTTTGCGCGGTCTTGAAATCGGCCTGACGGGCTTTAACGAAATGCGGCAATTTGCCCATGCCGATATTCAAGAATTGCACGCGGCTTTAGCGCGTCCGACGCATGACCGAATCTTGGTGATTGCCGAAGCCTTGCGGCGCGGCATGACGGTCGATCAGGTGGCGGAGATTTGCAAATTCGATGTCTGGTTCATCGAAAGGATCGCGGAAATTATCGCCGTTGAAAAAGATGTCCGTGCCCAAGGCTTGCCTAAGGATGCCCAAGGCTTGCAAAACCTCAAGCAAATGGGGTTCAGCGATGCGCGTCTGGCGCAATTGACGGGTAAGAAAGAGGCGGATGTGGCCTCGGCGCGCCGCGCCTTGAATGTCGTACCTGTGTTCAAACGCATCGACACGTGCGCGGCGGAATTCGCGTCGCACACGCCTTATCTTTACTCGACTTATGAAGGCAACGGTCTTTTTGCGCCTCAATGCGAAGCCGCTCCTTCCGACAAGAAGAAAGTTGTTATCCTCGGCGGCGGGCCGAACCGCATCGGGCAGGGCATCGAATTCGATTACTGCTGCGTCCATGCTGTGATGGCGCTGCGCGAGGTCGGGATCGAGACGATCATGATTAACTGCAACCCCGAAACCGTCTCGACGGATTACGATACCTCCGACCGTCTGTACTTCGAACCTTTAACCGCCGAAGATGTCATCGAGATTATTCGCAAGGAACAATCGCGCGGGGAAGTGTTGGGTGTCATCGTTCAATTTGGTGGGCAAACGCCGTTGAAATTGGCGCATGCGCTTCAAGAGGCGAATATCCCCATTCTCGGCACCTCGCCGGACGCTATCGACCTTGCCGAAGACCGCGAGCGTTTTCAGGTTTTATTGCAAAAACTTGGCCTCAAGCAACCCGCCAACGGCCTTGCGCGTACGGTCGAAGAGGCGGAGCGTGTGGCGGAGAGCATCGGCTATCCCGTCGTCGTGCGTCCTTCCTATGTGTTGGGCGGGCGGGCGATGGAAATTACTTATGATGTCGATGCCTTGCGCCGTTATATGCAAAAAGCGATGCATGTGTCGGGAGGAAACCCGATTCTGATTGATTATTATTTGCAAGACGCGATTGAAGTCGATGTCGATGTCGTCGCCGACTCGACGGATGTTTTCGTCGCGGGAATCATGGAGCATATCGAAGAAGCGGGCGTTCATTCGGGCGATAGCTCTTGCTCTTTGCCGCCGCATTCCTTGTCTTCCGATGTCGTGCGCGAGATTTCGCGTCAGGCTGAAGTTTTGGCGCGTTCTATCGGCGTTGTCGGTTTGATGAACGTGCAATTCGCGGTTAAGGACGGCGATATCTATATCCTTGAAGTCAATCCCCGCGCCAGTCGCACGGTGCCTTTCGTCGCCAAAGCAGTCGGTATTCCCATTGCTAAAATTGCCGCACGTTTGATGGCGGGAGAGAGGTTGAAGTCTATCGACATGGGCAAGCCGCCTTTGCCACATTTGTCGGTCAAAACGCCTGTTTTCCCGTTTGCGCGTTTCCCGGGCGTCGATGTTGTGCTGGGACCCGAAATGAAATCGACGGGCGAAGTTATGGGCGTCGACCGCAATTTTGCCCGCGCTTTCGCCAAGGCGCAGATCGGGGCGGGGATTTCTTTGCCGCTGAAGGGGACGTGCTTTATCTCGGTCAAAGACAAAGATAAGCCCGCCGCGATTCTTTTGGCGTGGCAGTTGATTAATTTGGGGTTTGATCTGGTGTCGACCGCAGGGACGGCGGCAGCATTGCAAGCTGCTGGCGTGCCTGTCCGGCGCGTGAACAAAGTCTATGAAGGCCAACCGCATGTCGTCGATGCCTTGATCAATGGCGAGGTTCATATGATGATCAACACCACGGCGGAAGGCGCTCAGATGCAGGCCGATAGCTTCAGCCTGCGCCGCACAGGCCTCATGCGCGGAATCCCCAATTATACGACCATGCCGGGGGCAAGAGCCGCGATAGAGGCCATCGCTGCGCTGCAAACGGGCAGTCTTGAAGTCTCACCGATTCAGGCATACGCTTCCCTATCCTGAAACTTATCGCTCTGGCTCCTTGCTGTGCCGAGGGTGTTTTTTGCTTTCTTTCGTTCGAGGTTTCTATGACAGATAAAGTGCCGATGACCAAGTCAGGCTATGAACGGCTTGAGGAAGAATTGAGGCGATTGAAAAATGTCGAACGCCACGCCATCGTCAAGGCGATTGCCGAAGCGCGTGAACATGGCGATTTGTCCGAAAACGCCGAATATCACGCCGCCCGTGAACGCCAAAGCTTCGTCGAAGGCCGCATTCAGGAATTGGAAGGCAAGATAGGCCGTGCCGAGATCATCGATGTTTCGTCTTTGACCGGCAGTGTCGTCAAGTTCGGCGCATCGGTAACCTTGATCGACGCCGAGACTGATGAAGAAGTGGCCTATCAAATCGTCGGTGAAGACGAATCAAACGTCAAACTCGGCCTTCTGTCGATCACCTCACCTCTGGCACGCGCCCTGATCAACAAAACAATCGGCGATACGGTCGAAGTCGCTACCCCCAAGGGCGGCAGAGGCTATGAAGTGACCAAAGTCGCGTATAGGTAGAGTTTTGTCCCTGAGAGGGATGGCTGTGCTTGCATTCCCACCTTCAACCCCCTTTATGTCCCCGTCATGCCTGACGTCCGCCTTCTGATACAACATCATGGAAATCTGTTTTACCTTCTTACCTTCCTTTGGACGGCGTTGGAGGGGGAAACTTTTGTGATTTTCGCGGGGCTGGCGGCGCAAAAGAATATGCTGAATGTCTGGCTCTTGTTTTTGGCATCGTGGCTGGGCTCTTTTTGCGGCGATCAGGTGTTCTTTTTTGCCGGACGCCGCTATGGCATCCATATTCTTGATCGGTTTCCCAAGCTTAAACCGCCCATCGACCGTTCGCTGGGCTGGTTGGAACGGCACGCTGCCGTTTTTATCCTTGCTTATCGTTTTATGTACGGCATCCGCAATATCAGTGGCATCGCCATAGGCATGAGCCGTCTGCCGTGGCAGAAATTTATGGCGTGGAATGCTCTTGCTGCCTTTGTCTGGGCGGCGGCTTTTACGGGAGCCGGTTATCTTTTCGGCGACGTTATCGGGCATATGCGCCATAAAACCGAAGTCGTCGAAGAAAGCGTCCGCCAGATTACGATGACGACGTTGGGGCTTTTCCTGCTGATCATCGTTTTCAGGCTGCTGATCGTTTGGTATCAGAACAGAAAGAAAAGATAAGCTTTTCTTGCGCTTCCGCCCATTTTTCGGCTTTAATATAAAAAAATTCCAAGGATAGAGCCATGCCCATCGATAAAAATTACGATTCCGCCGCGACCGAAGCCAAGCTTTATGACCAGTGGGAAAAGTCCGGGGCGTTTACCGCCGACGTTCATTCGTCCAAGACGCCCTATACGATCATGATCCCGCCACCCAATGTCACGGGCAGCCTGCATATGGGGCATGCGCTGAGCTATACCCTGCAAGACATCCTTATCCGCTATCAGCGCATGAAGGGCAAAGATACGTTATGGCAGCCCGGAACAGATCATGCAGGCATTGCCACGCAAATGGTCGTTGAACGCCAATTAGCGGCGCAGAAATTGAACCGCCGCGATATGGGGCGCGAGGCTTTCTTGGAAAAAGTCTGGGCATGGAAAGCCGAATCCGGCGGCACGATCACGCGGCAGTTGCGGCGTTTAGGCTCGTCTTGCGACTGGACGCGTGAACGCTTCACAATGGATGAAGGGCTAACCGCGGCGGTGCGCAAGGTTTTCGTGACGCTTTACCGCGAAGGTCTGATCTATAAAGACAAGCGCCTCGTCAACTGGGATCCCAAGATGCTGACGGCGGTGTCCGATCTGGAAGTCGAACAGGTCGAAGTGAAATCCCATATGTGGTATTTCAAATACCCGATTGAAAACAGCGATGAATCGATCATCGTCGCCACCACGCGCCCCGAGACGATGCTGGGCGATACCGCTGTCGCAGTGCATCCCGAAAATGAAAAGCTGAAACATTTAATCGGCAAGAACGTCGTTCTGCCGCTGGTTGGTCGGTTGATCCCTATCATCGGCGACGATTACGCCGATCCTGAAAAAGGCACAGGCGCGGTGAAAATTACGCCCGCCCACGATTTCAACGATTTCGAAGTCGGCAAGCGCCACAAATTGCCGAGGATCAATATCTTCGATCAACACGCTAAGCTGAACGAAGAAGCTCCGGAAAAATATCGCGGTCTCGACCGCTTCGAAGCGCGCAAACGCATCGTGGCAGATATGGAAGCTTTAGAGCTTCTGGAAAAGATTGAACCGCACACGCATGCAGTTCCTCATGGCGACCGTTCGGGCGTGCCGATTGAGCCTTGGCTGTCCGAACAGTGGTATTGCGACGCCAAAACTTTGGCGGCACCCGCGTTGAAGGCGGTCGAAGAAGGCCGCACGAAATTCGTGCCCGAACAATGGGCAAACACCTATTATGCGTGGATGCGGAATATCGAACCGTGGTGTATCAGCCGCCAGTTGTGGTGGGGGCATCAGATTCCGGCGTGGTATGGCGAAGACGGCAGAGCCTTCGTCGCGGAAAATGAAGCCGAAGCCTATGCCGAAGCCGAAAAGCATTATGGCACAAAGGTCGAGCTCAAGCGCGACGAAGACGTTCTCGACACTTGGTTCTCTTCGGCTTTATGGCCTTTCTCAACCCTCGGATGGCCTGAAGAAACGCCGGAAATAGCGCGTTATTATCCGACCGACGTTTTGGTGACGGGCTTCGACATTATCTTCTTCTGGGTCGCCCGCATGATGATGATGGGCGTGCATTTTATGAAAGATGTGCCGTTCAAAACCGTCTACATCCACGCCCTCGTCCGTGACGAAAAGGGTCAGAAGATGTCCAAGACCAAGGGCAACGTCATCGACCCCATCGACATCATCGACAAATTCGGCTGCGATGCTTTGCGCTTTACGCTTGCCACTATGTCTACGCCCGGGCGCGACATCAAGCTGGCCACGAGCCGCATCGAAGGCAACCGCAACTTCGCCACCAAATTATGGAATGCTGCGCGTTTCTGCCAGATGAACGAATGCGTCTGGGTTGCGGATTTTGATCCGGCGAAGGCGACGCAAGCAGTCAATCAATGGATCATCGGGGAAACCAAGGTAGCGGTGGATAAAGTCGCCGGACTTCTGGACGACCATCGCTTCGATCTTGCTTCCACGGCGGCGTATGAATTCGTGTGGAACGGTTTTTGCGATTGGTATCTGGAATTCACCAAACCCATTTTGATGGGCGAGAATGATGCCGCCAAAGCGGAAACCCGCGCCACGACGGCATGGGTGTTGGGGCAGATTCTTCATCTGCTGCATCCCTTTATGCCCTACATTACCGAAGAATTATGGCGCGAATTCACGGGTAGTCAGGCGATGCTGATAACCGCAAAGTGGCCGGAAATTATGGCGCAAGCCGAAGGTCGGGCGGCGCAGGATGAAATGAATTGGCTGGTGCGCTTGATCTCCTCCATCCGCGCCGTTCGTGCCGAATTGAACGTTCCGGCGGGGGCGCAAATTCCGTTGCATGTCAAGGGCTCTTCGGCACAAACCACGGCGCGGCTTGACCGTCATCAGGCGATCATCGGCCGTCTTGCGCGTTTGTCCAGCGTCACGCATACGGAAATCGTTGCCAAAGGCTCGGCGCAGACCATTCTCGACGAAGCGACCCTGATCTTGCCCTTGGCGGAAATCATCGACATCGCCCAGGAAAGCGCAAGGCTGAAGAAGGAAGGCGAAAAGATCGCCGCCGAAATCGGCAAGATCGAAGCCAAGCTTGGCAATAAGTCTTTCGTAGACCGCGCTCCTCCTGAAATTGTCGAAGAACAACGCGAGCGAAAGGCCGAGGCCGAGGCAACGCTCGCTAGGCTCAATGCCGCGCGAGAAAGTTTGGCGGGGTAGGGCCATGAAGAGGAAAGCGTGCTGCGCGTGCCACAAAATTTCTTCCTTCTTGTGGGGAGATGTGACCCGGGGCCTCCCCGTTCTTCTGTTCTTGGCAGCGACTTTTCTCTGTATTTATTCACCCCTCGCTCTCGCTTCTCCTGTTGTTGATCCTGTTTTGTGCCGCGCCTTGACCAAGCATGTACCGCAGGCCGATGTTGCGTATCAATCCGGCGTGGATGTTTACGGCAAGCCTGTGGCTCCGGCTGATTTGCCAGACTCGCCACGCATGACTTTGCCGGACACGATCAAGATTCCTTTGACCCTCAATCTCGTCAAAATGTTGAATCTCAATACCGCCGTTTATCCCTACACTCAAATCGGCGTGGGAACTGAGGCGGCATTAGGCGTGCTGACGGTCGAAGGCGACAAGGTTTTATTGAACGATCAGCCTCTTTCCGACGTGCAGCAAGACAAGCTTGCCGTTTTATGTCTGCAACCGCAATGATCCGCTTTTTTTACATAAAATTTATTGCATCGCTTCGGCGTATACCGACAGGGATGGCGAAGTTTTTTGACGATGTTGCGCGCATCTTTCAAACGCCATTTTCCGGATTATCCGTGGTGATGTGGTTCTATTTCGTTTTTAGTTATTTCGCCATGGTGCAATGCCCGATCTGGCGTGGCAATTTGCCCGACCCCGACGATTACACCTATCTTTCGCAAACGCTCGATTGGTTGCAGGGGCAAAGCTGGTTCGACAACGTTCAGCACCGCATGAGTCCTCCCGAAGGCGTCGCCATTCATTACACGCGTTTTGCAGAAATGCCGATTGCAGGCGTGATCATGCTGTTTCGTCTGTTTCATTACTCATGGCGTGGCGCGGCATTGCTGGGATCTCTGGTCTTGCCCGTTGTTTATTTGGGCGTTTTGTTTGCCGCCTTACGTGGAGCGGCGGTGCGGTTGATGGCATCGGATTGGGTGGGGCTGACGGCCTTTGTGGTGATGTTTTCCTCAGTCTTGCTTTCTAAATTCTCCCCCGGGCAAGTCGACCATCACGGGGTGGAAGCGATCCTGACGATAACCGCCATAGGCCTGACCGTTCATGCCTTTGCGCGCCCTGATCAAACGCGATGGGCTGTTGCTGCAGGGGCGGCTCTAGCTCTGTCGACAGCGATCGCTCTAGAGGTTCTTCCTTGGATGGCTTTGACCGCAGCCATCGTAGGATTGTGGACGGTCGCATCCGGAGTCAAGGCCGCGCGATCTGCGGCGTCGTTTGGTCTTAGTTTGCTGGCGACTGGTGCAGCGTTGCTTGCGCTCGACAAACCGATGGCGTCGATCCTCCAGCCCGATCTTTTGTCTTATTCCATTGCTTATGTCGCTCTGATGGGGGGCATTGCTCTGGCCCTTGTGGTGGCCGCTGGGGCGACGGTTATACAAAAGACGGCGGTGCGATTTATTGTGTCCGGCGGCGTGGCCATAATCCTCGGGGCTGTTTATTTGCGACATTTTCCCGCGTTGCTTGCGGGGCCTTATGGCGCGATGGACAAAAGGCTTGCCGCATTATTCTTTGCCAATCTTCAAGAAGCGGTACCGTTAAGCAAACGCTTTCCTGTGGTCAAAGCGTCGTATCTGCTCATTCCCTCCATAGCCGCGTTTGTTGCCAGCCTGTCTTTTGCGCGTGTGGCGCAGGATTATAAAAAATGGGGATGGTTCTTGATGGCGTCCTTATTGGGCGCGTCCCTCGCTCTGACGGTGTTCTATCAAGTCCGTGTATTGATGTATGTGCAGTTATTCGCCGTTATTCCTTTGGCGGCTTGCGTCGAACGAGGGTGGTCGTGGATTGCGGCGAAGTATCAAGGGCGGCAGCGTTTTTGGGCGGAAATTGTCCTTGTCCTTGCTGTGGGGCCGTTGATGGCCATTTTTCTGCCTGCGGTGCAAGATGGCAGAGCGTTCAACACAGGCATGCTTCTCTTTCCGGCGCAAAGCTTTGACTCAAGTTGCGAAATGACCGGTCTTGCACACCTTTTGAATGCGCCCCCCTATGCTGATCGCAAGCTGCGCTTAATGAATATGACGGGGCAGGGAGCCGAGCTTCTGTTTTTAACGCCGCACGAAGTTATGGCGGCCCCGTATCATACTAATCTGCGCGGAAATATTGATTCCATCGACTTTTTCTTGACGACCGACGCGGCGCAGGCTGAAAAGATCGCACGGCGCGACGGCATTAATTTGGTTGTCTTGTGCCGTAACATTCCCGATATGTATTTGGAAGGCAAAGGCCCCCATTATGTCAGCTTTCCCGACGGCGGGGTCAGAATGGTGGAGAATGCCAGTCTCGCCGGACAACTTAATCTTCATAAAGCGCCATCTTGGCTGACCGAAATCCCCATCAATCAACCGTCGAATTATTTGCTGTTCGAGGTCAAATGAGCACAGACGGTTTCGAAGATATTGTCTGCCCTTTTTTGAACGGCGTACGGATTACCGTTCGCGCTAAACCAGGACTGTCCCGCGCCCGCGATGTTAAAGTGGTGGATATTGGCGATGGCAAAAGGGCGGTCGAGGTCTCCGTCGCGGCGGATGCCCGCGACGGCAAAGCCAACCGCGCCTTGATCGATAGACTGGCGGAGGAATGGAGCCTCAACAAAAAACAAATCAAAATCAAATCCGGCGAAACCGGACGCTTGAAAATCGTTGAAATAGAAGGGGAAGCGCAAGTCTTGGCGCGAAAGATCGTGGCGGACTTGTCTGCTTAACCCTCCCTCCCCGCGAGGGGGAGGGAGATTTATCGCTGCTATTGCTGGCGCAGATGGTGCAGAGCTTTAAGTCTTTGCTGTGACGGTCTTTTGCTCTGATGCACGACAATATGGGTTTTGACTTGAGCCTGTTTTTGAAGACCAAGTTCAAAATGCAGGGCTTCAAAAGGGGCTCTTTTGAAGTCCAAATATTGGGCATAGCCTTTTTTAGTACAGAGATTTTTAAGGGCGTCTAGCGCACCATCATTCGTGTTTTCTTTGGGGAAAATAGCGGTTAGTCCAGCCTTTGCTTGGTTAAGGGCGTCATGGATCGCGGCTAACTTTTTGTCGATAAGTTGAGCCCAGCGCGTATGATCACCATCACCGTACATCGGGATATCTTTAATCTCTTGCAGGGCACTGAAAGCCTTGAGTATATGTTTCTGACGTTCACTAAGTTCGACCATTTCTCTCTCTCCTTTTGAAATATCTCATCGTTAAGCCACGTGAATATACATGCTCACGCCTTTTGCTTATAGGGCGCAATTACTTTCATGCAAAATAAGAGGGCGTATTTATGGGTATGGTTAACGCCAAAGTGGCGAAAACCAATTATCCCCTTTCCAACGGCTTGTACTTAATCCTGTGCGGCTGGTCGGCTTCCGCGCCCAAACGGCGATGGCGGTCGGTTTCGTAGTCTTGGTAATTGCCTTCAAACCAGACCACTTGGCTTTCGCCTTCGAACGCCAGAATATGCGTGGCGACGCGATCCATAAACCAACGGTCATGGGTGATAACGACGACGCAGCCTGGGAAGGCGACAATTGCGTCTTCCAAGGCGCGGAGCGTATCGACATCCAAATCGTTCGACGGTTCATCGAGCAGCAAGACATTCGCGCCGGATTTCAGCATTTTTGCCATATGAACGCGGTTGCGTTCGCCGCCCGACAGAATGCCGACCTTCTTTTGCTGATCGACGCCTTTGAATCCGAAAGCGGCGACATAGGCGCGGCTGGGCATGGTTTTTTTGCCGAGGTCGATGATGTCCAGCCCGTCCGAGATTTCCTCCCACACGGTTTTATCGGCGCGAAGACTGTCGCGGCTTTGATCGACATAGCCAAGCTTAACCGTTTCGCCAATCTTGATCGTGCCGCCATCGGGCGGTTCTTGCCCTGTAATCATGCGGAACAAGGTCGATTTGCCCGCGCCGTTAGGCCCCAGAATGCCGACAATGCCACCCGGGGGAAGCTTGAACGACAAATCGTCGATCAACAGCCTGTCGCCATAGGATTTTTTCAAATGTTCGGCATCGATGACGGTATTGCCCAAACGCGGTGGTGCGGGAATGATGATCTGCGCGGTATCGGACGACGCCTCGGCGCATTGTGCCAGCAAATTGTCGTAGGATGTGATGCGGGCCTTGCTTTTGGCATGCCGCGCCTTGGGGGATTGGCGAATCCATTCCAATTCGCGGGCGAGAGTTTTCTGCCGCCCCGTTTCTTCCCGCGATTCCTGCTCCAAACGCTTTTGTTTCTGTTCCAGCCACGCGGAATAATTACCTTCGTAAGGAATGCCCTTGGCGCGGTCGAGTTCCAAAATCCAGCCCGTGACGTTGTCGAGGAAGTAACGGTCATGGGTAATCATCACTACGGCGCCAGTATAGTCGGCCAGATATTGCTGCAACCACGCGATGGATTCCGCGTCCAAATGGTTGGTCGGCTCATCAAGCAAAAGCAAATCGGGCTTTTGCAGCAACAAACGGCACAAAGCCACGCGGCGGCGTTCGCCGCCCGACAGGTTTGTGACATCGGCATCGGGCGGGGGGCAACGAAGCGCGTCGAGCGCGATTTCGATAGAGCGGTTCAAATCCCACAGATTTCCGGCTTCGATCTTTTCCTGCAACTCGGCTTGCTCGTCGATCAGCTTTTGCATCTCGTCGGGGTCTTCGACTTCGCCCAGTTTATTGCTAACGGCCTCAAACCGGTCGAGCAGGGTCTTTTTGTCGCCCAAGCCCGACATCACGTTTTCCAAAACGGTCAGCGCGGGGTCAAGCTGCGGCTCCTGCGGCAAATAACCGATGGTCGCGCCCTCGGCGACCCAAGCCTCGCCCGAATAATCGGTGTCCAGCCCCGCCATGATTTTCAGCAAGGTCGATTTACCCGCCCCGTTGGGCCCCAACACGCCGATCTTGGCATCGGGGTAAAAGGACAGCCAAACATCGTCCAAAACCTTCTTGCCCCCAGGCCACGCCTTGGAAAGGCTTTTCATAACATAGATATATTGATAAGCGGCCATAGCGGTTCATCCGTGGTTCAAGGGTTCACGGCGGTTTTAGTCCAAGAGCAAGCGGGTGGCAACACATTCTCCCTGAAGGGGCTGTCTTGTGTTGCAGGACAAGTCCTGCGTAGCTTGAGCGAAGCAGGATGGTGCCCCAGGAGGGACTTGAACCCCCACATCGTTGCCGATAGTAGATTTTGAGTCTACCGCGTCTACCAATTCCACCACTGGGGCTTCCAGAGATGAGGCGGCGATGATAACCGGAAAAATCGGCGCGTCAACACAAGAGATTCGTCGGGATATTCGGGGGCGGAAAGGGGAAAAGGGATGCTTTTTGTTCGTTCTCCCTCTTTTTTGCCCTCCCTTGCCCTTAAAGGCGAATCAGTTAGACGGAGTGCCAAGGACTGATTCGGGAGAGCAAAGGAAAATTTTGTTGCAGCATGCGCAAAGAAAAAGAGCCGTTTTTACTCGCGCCAATTTCTGTCGCTTCTCTGTTGAGAGAGGCAGAATGGTTTGCCGTTTTTGTGTTTGCGATAAATTCCGAGGCGCGTAAAAAATCGGAGAGAGCGCGTATTTTTTGCAAAAATAAAAAGCGCAAAATCATCAAATAAAATGGGCCCTAAAAAACTTAACCCCCGTTCGGATTGCCAGCAGTCGCGTAGCATACCGAACGGGGGTTGAAGATAAAATCATGTCGCCCGAAGGCGACGAAGATTACTTCTTCTTAGCAGCCTTCTTGACGGGCTTCTTAGCAACCTTCTTCGCCGCGGGTTTCTTCGCAGCGGTCTTCTTTTTAGCAGCAGCCATAGTGACCTCCTGGTTGATTGACTAGAGTAGAGGAGTTGATGTTGTGTCTTGTCCCAAAAATAGTCAACAAGATTTTATGCGCCGATCATGATTTTGACTCGAAACATGTCGCATCGTTCCGACGCGTTGCATGGACGCAACATGTTTGGCGGCGAACGAGTCGAATTTTCATTCGCGCAAAAAAAATCCCTCGCGCATCTTTGACAATGCACGGGGGGATGAAAGAATGAAACGCATAGCGCAAAAAAGAATCCGCAATCGCGCTATGGAACAAGCTATGCGCGATAATTACTAACGAATGATGAACGGAAAACGAGTCAGCGTTTGTCCTCGAAAAACTTTTTCAACATCGCGCATGCGCGTTTTTCTTCTACACCGCCGACAGATTCCGGCGCGTGATGACATGTGGGTTGCGAAAAAAAGCGAGGGCCGTGATCGACAGCGCCGCCTTTCGGATCATAGGCGGCGAACACAACGCGGCGTAAACGCGCAAAGCTGATCGCCGCCGCGCACATCGCGCAAGGTTCCAGCGTCACATAAAGATCGCATCCCGACAGGCGTGGCGAGCCGCGCTTTTTCGTGGCCTGACGCAGAACCACGATTTCCGCATGCGCCGTAGGATCGGAGTCTTCCTCGGTGCGGTTGCCTGCACGCGCCAGAATCTTGCCGGTGGACGATACTAAGACCGCGCCTACGGGAACTTCGCCCCTATAGGCGGCGTGTTCGGCTTCTTGTAACGCTATTTCCATGAAATTTGGCATCTCGACCTCGCCCCCTTCTTTCTTTATGGTGCCGTTTATGAACACAAAAGACAACACATCAAAAAAACCGCCCAAGGCTTTCGAAGGCGAACGCATCGCCAAACGCATGGCACGTTCCGGCGTCTGCTCGCGCCGCGACGCCGAAAGGATGATCGAGGCAGGGCGCGTCGCCGTGGACGGCAAGGTTCTAACCTCGCCCGCGCTGAACGTGACCGAGGCCAACCGCATTACGGTGGATGGCAAGCCTCTGGTCGCCGCCGAGGAAACCCGCGTATGGCGTTATCACAAATCCGCTGGAACGATCACCACCGCCCGCGATCCGCAAGGCCGCCCGACGGTGTTTGAAAAACTCCCGCCGGAAATGCCGCGTGTTGTCAGTGTCGGACGTTTGGATTTCAATACCGAAGGTTTGCTGCTCCTCACCAATGACGGCGAATTGGCGCGGCATTTGGAATTGCCCCAGAACGCATGGCTACGCCATTACCGCGTGCGCGTGTATGGGGAA
Source organism: uncultured Pseudomonadota bacterium (assembly GCA_903920205.1). GTDB lineage: Bacteria > Pseudomonadota > Alphaproteobacteria > UBA9219 > UBA9219 > CAIXLI01. Next base: position 16,479 of record CAIXLI010000139.1, on the reverse strand, counting down.
GTCGATCCCGCCAAGCTGGCTTCGGTTGCCAAGGGCGTGACGATTTCCGGCGTTCATTACGAGCCAGTCAAAATCGAAATTGAAAAAGGCAAAGAAGAAGGCACGAATAGTTGGCTGGCGGTAACCATCCGCGAAGGCAAGAACCGCGAAGTGCGCAAGATTATGGAACATCTTGACCTGCAAGTGACACGCTTGATTCGCGTCGCCTTCGGCCCCTTTCCGTTGGGTAAACTCCCTCGCGGCGGTATCGAGGAAATTCCGCGCCGCGCTTTGCGCGATTCTTTGGGCAAGTTTTTTGAAGGGCATAAGGGCAAATAATGCGTATCGTCGGCGGCACTCTCTCTGGGCGGAAGATCGAACCGCCTCTTAGCCTTGTCACGCGGCCTATGATGGATCGCGTGCGCGAGGCGTTGTTTAACATCCTCGCCCACCGCGATTGGGGCAAGAATATCGGCGATTTGTTTGAAAGCGATATTCATGTGATGGACGCTTTTTGCGGAACAGGGGCTTTGGCCTTTGAATCGCTCTCTTGGGGCGCGGCACAGGCGGTGTTATTTGATAAAGACGCCCAAGCCCTGAAAATCGCACGGCAGAACGCCACGGCTTTGGGCGTCGCCGCGCAATGCACGATCTTGTCGGCGGATGCGACCCAGCCGCCGCAGGCCCCCGCAGCATGTAAATTGGTCTTTCTTGCGCCGCCCTACCGCAAAAACCTAATCCCCCCGTCTTTTGCCGCGCTAGATGCCGCCGGATGGATAGCCCCTCACGCCGTCATTGTCGCGGAAACGGCGAAGAAGGAACCTCTGGAGCCGCTTGAGGGTTGCGAGGTCGTGGTGTCGAGAAATTACGGAGATACCGCGCTACATTTTCTTCTGCGGTAAGGTTTATCTCTTCCCGCCCATTACATTGTCGATGAACGCCCCGAACGCCTTCGACGCGTCGTCGGTGATGGCTTCGGCACCCTCGATGATTTGTTGCACTACGCCGCCTGTTTTCAGGCTTGTTTCCGGCAGGGTGCGTTCGGCGTCCATCATGTAATTGTGCCACAGCGTCGCGGGTAAGGTTCCCCCCGTCACGCGTTTGGTTGGGGAATTGTCGTCGTTGCCCATCCAGACAACCGTGGTGTAGTCTGCTGTGAAGCCCGCAAACCACGCATCGCGGTAATCGGATGTCGTACCGGTTTTACCCGCGACTTGGCGCGAACCGAGGGAGGCCGCTTTGCCGGTGCCCGACTTGACGACTTCTTCCATCATGCTTGTCAGTGTCGCCACGGAAGAAGCTCCGACCACCTGCGGCGGCGTAACATCGTTATGGCGATAAAGAACCTGTCCCGCACGGCTGTCGATTTCCTTGATGGCATAGGGCGTGATCGCTTTGCCGCCAGCAGCCAGAGAGGCATAAACCGTTGCCAATTCCAAAGGCGTAACCTCGCTCGCCCCCAAGGCCAGCGCCGCATCGCGTTCCAAAGGCGACGTGACACCCAAATCCCGCGCCGTAGCGATAACATTCGCAACACCTGCGCGTTGCAGCACACGCACCGCGACGGTATTGATCGATTCCGCCAAAGCCTGACGCACGGTGATGAGCCCCAGATATTTGCCTTCATAGTTTTCAGGCGAATAATTCCCAATGGTCAGGGGCTCGTCGGAGATAATCTCGTCCTGCGTCAGTCCTTGCTCGATTGCCGACAGATAGACGATGGGTTTGAAGGAAGACCCGGGCTGGCGTTGCGCCTGCGTGGCGCGATTGAATTGGCTTTGACGGTAATCGCGCCCCCCGATCAAAGCGCGTACCGCGCCGTCGGGAGCTACTGTTATTAACGCAGCCTCGGAAACCTTGCGGGCTTCGCCTTGTTTGGAAAGCATGTCTTCGACATGGCGCTCCGCCAGACGCTCCAAAGATAAATCCAGCGTCGTTTTAACGATCATATCCTGTTCGGTGTCGGCGATCATCGGGCCGATCTGGTCATAGACCCAATCGGCGAAATAATGGCCTTCGCCCCCATTGCCCCGTTTGCGTTCTGCCGAGGGTTGGCTGGCAATCGCTGCACGGCGTTGCGCGTCTGTTATATAGTCTTCCTCGACCATCGCCTGCATCACGACTTTGGCGCGATCCATGGCTTGTGCGGGGTTGTGCATAGGGGAAAAACGCGAAGGGGCGCGTAAAAGTCCGGCAATCAGCGCGGATTCGCGCAGGTTCAAATCATGCGCGGGTTTGTTGAAATAAGTCTGCGCCGCAGCATCGACGCCATAAGCGCCGCTGCCTAAATAAACACGATTCAGATAGGCGGTCAGGATTTGGTCTTTGGTATAGGTATGCTCAAGCCACAAAGCCAAAAGTACTTCCTGAACTTTGCGTTTCATGGCGCGTTCGGGCGATAGAAACAGGTTTTTGGCCAATTGCTGCGTTAGGGTCGACCCCCCCTGTACTGTATGTCCCGCCGCGACGTTTCTCACGGCTGCGCGCAGGATGCCCAAAATGTCGACGCCGAAATGGTGATAGAAACGGCGGTCTTCGATCGAAATAATCGCTTCGGGCAGATAGGCGGGAACGTCTGACAGGGATACATGCTCGCCGATCAGATCGCCGTAGCGGGCGAAAACGGTGCCGTCGTCGGATTCTACTTCCACCGAAGGACGGAGAGGCGCTTGCGTCACCTGATGAACGTCCGGCAGATCAAGCGCGCAATAGCCGACATAAAACCCAACCGCGACAGACGCCCAAAGGCCTACAACAAACCCCGTGCGCAGCAAAAAACGGATAAAACCGTTGTTGCTCTTCTTGGGCGCGACTTTCTTTTTAAGAGGAAGTTTTTTCTTCTGAGGGGGCATCGACGGGCACTCTTTATATAGGGGTGCGGAGAGCATGCCTGTCGATTATGGAAAGACAAGGGCAAACTTGCCGTTTTTAAGCGTTATTACTTTTCATCCATTCCTGAACGGGAAAAAGGTAAGGCTCGTTCAGGATATACGCCAGATGATTGCGGATGCGGGGCAGGAAGGCAAGTTTGTCGCGGCGGCCCGATTTCATTGACAGGCGTACAATGGTGCCAAGGATGCGCGTGTGGCGTTGGGCCGAGAGAATTGTACAGGCACGAAGCAGGTCTGGTGCGGAGATAATGGCGGGCGTTCCTTCTTGGGAAAGGATTTTGAGGTAATGGGCAATGACTTCTGGCAACAGGGCAAATCCGCCATCGCGCCGCACCTCTTCGCAGAGGGAAGCGAGGTCGTAGGCGGTAGGGCCTATGCCCGCATCCTGAAAATCCAGCACGCCCAAGCCTTGTTGTGGCACATCCATTAAATTGTCGGGCATAAAGTCGCGCAACAACAAGCTTGTCGGCAGAAGGTCAATCGGGCGAAGGACGCTTTGCCAAGCGGTGCAAAAGTCCTGCCGCTCTTCGTCGGTGGGCGCGCGCTGGGTGGCGAAGGGGAAATAGGCATCGAGGAAAAGCTCGGCCTGTGTCGTGAAAAGCGCCGCATTATAAAGGGGTAGGTCAATCCCTATCGCCTCTGTGCTCTCAAAGCCGCAATGCAGCCGCGCAAGAACTTCGGCGGCGCGCAAGAAAAAGGGCAGGGGGGATGCTCCTGCGTCCAGCAACGCGCCGACGTTCCGTGTGCCAAAATCTTGCATAAGAACAAGACCTTGCTCGGCGTTGGCAGAATAAATCTCAGGGACGAGAAGCCCTGTCCGGCGCAGGATATTGGCCACAGCGATAAATTCTGGCGTTTTCTGGTCGGTATCGGCGTCCATTAAGATCGCCGTTTTTCCTGTATCTTGGGTCAAGCGCATATAGCGGCGCGGCGAGAAATCCGCGTCAAACGCTTCTCCTTGCGCTTCTCCCCACCGCTGGCGGTCGAGAAAAGCGGCGATTTCCAAAGGGCGGGTTGAGGTCATCAGGAGCTTTCTTGGCGGGGCAACTTAGCCCTTGTATAGCATTCCTTAATCTTTTAGCCTGTGGCTCTGTTAGATTCAATTCGGGACTTCTCATCAATGGCTAGATTTTTGGCGCGTCGTCTGCGTGGAGTGTTTGGCCTTGGGGCCATGTTGTGCGTTTGTGCGGGGTCGGCAGTCGCTTTTATGCCGCCGGCTGCATCAAACCCTTTTTCTGTTACGGCGCCATCAGCATCCCGAATCGGCGATATTCGTATTGAAGGCGTCCAGAGGTTGGAGTCTGGAACCGTTGCCTCTTATCTCAGCCTTAACAAAGGCGACGAGGCTACGCCAGCGGCGCTCGATACGGCCTTGAAAGCGCTCTACGCCACGGGACTTTTTGCCGATATTTCATTGACGATGCAGGGCGATACCTTGGTTGCCAAGGTCGTGGAGAATCCGATCCTGAACCGCGTTGCTTTCGAAGGTAACGACGCCATTTCTCAGGAAGATTTGGAAAAAGAAGTTCAGCTTAAATCGCGCATGGTCTATACCCTGCCGCGTGTTGAGCGCGATGTTCAGCGTGTCCTTGATGTCTATCGCCGCAGCGGTCGTTTTGCCGCGACCGTCGAGCCCAAGATCGTCAAGTTGGAGCAAAACCGCGTCGATCTTGTCTTTGAAATTGCGGAAGGCGCGCGTACCGGTATTCGCAGCATCAAATTCGTCGGCAACTCACATTTTGCCGATGGTGAATTGCGCGAAACCATCAATACGCGCGAAACCGCGTGGTGGCGCTTCTTTTCCTCGACCGATTATTATGATCCCGATCGCATGAACTACGACAAGGAATTGCTGCGGAAATTCTATCTTAACGAAGGCTATGTTGATTTCCGCGTTTTGTCGGCGGTCGCGGAATTGACGCCGGATCGTGACGATTTCTTCGTCACCTTCTCGGTCGAAGAAGGCCAACGCTATAAGTTCGGAAAAGTTACTGTAACCAGCGAGATTAAGGGGCTGGACAGCGAAACGCTGCGCCAATATCTGCTGACGCAGGAAGGCCAGTGGTATGATGCGGACAGGATCGAAAAGTCGATCTCCAAAATAACCACGGCGCTTGGCGACCGCCAATACGCTTTCGCTGCCGTGACGCCAAACCCCGAACGACGTAAAGAGACTCTGACCGTCGATTTGAATTACGTTGTCAAGCAGGGTGAACGTGTTTATGTCGGGCGCATTGATGTCAATGGCAATACCAATACGGTCGACAAGGTTATTCGCCGCGAAATGCAATTGGCAGAAAGTGATCCCTTTAACGCTACGGCACTGCATAAATCGGAACAGAGGCTGAAAGATCTCGGTTTCTTCTCCGAGGCCAAGGTCACTCCGGTGGACGGAGCGCAGCCCGACCGCGCCAATATCAAGGTCGATGTGAAGGAAAAGTCGACAGGCGAAGTCATGATCGGCGCAGGATACTCTTCGACTGACGGGCCTTTGGGCGACTTCAGCATCAGCCAGCATAACTTTATGGGGCAGGGGCAGGATGTGCGTGTGGGGGCGACCATTTCGGGCCGTACTAAGCAACTCGACACCAGCTTTACCGAGCCTTACTTCCTTGACCGCGATCTGTCAGCGGGTGCCGATGTGTTCGCGTCACAGACCAACAATCAGGATTTGAGCTCTTACGACGTTAACAGCGCGGGCACCACCCTGCGTTTGGGCTATCCTTTGTCGAGCGAGATCCGCCAGAAGCTGAATTACAGTTTCCACGGGGACCAAATTCTGAACGTGCCGTCGACCGCTTCGCTTTATATCCGCGATCAGGTTGGGACGACGACGACATCGTCGATCGGTCAGTCTTTGATTTACGATACGCGCGACAGCAAGCTTGACCCGACGTTGGGTTTTGTCACCCATCTCGATACCGATGTCGCGGGTGCTGGCGGTTCGCGCAGGTGGTTCCGCGCCAAGATCGGCGGTACCCAGTTCTATCCGATCGCTGAAAAATGGATTATCAGCGGTATGGCGGAAGCGGGGCAAATCTGGGGAATCGGCGAACACACCAAGATCAACGAACGCTTCTTCCTTGGCGGCGACAATTTGCGCGGTTTCCAATATGCCGGCATAGGCGCACGCGACACGACCAGTTCTTACCAAGACGCCTTGGGGGGCAATCGTTTCGTGCGCGGTTCGGCGGATTTGGCGATGCCGACGCCCTTGCCGCCGGAATTCGGCGTTAAGGCGCATTTGTTCACGGATGCTGGTTTCTTGGGTAAATCCGACCAAACGTCGATTGCGGGCGGTTCGATCACTCAAGACCAAAGCCTGCATCTGAGCACAGGCGTCGGCATCACGTGGGATTCGCCGTTCGGTCCCATCCGTTTGGATTTCGCCGAGCCGATTTTGTATAAGTCCTTCGACAAGATCGAACATATCCACTTTAGCTTCGGCACGAAGTTTTAGAGGCAAAGAGGATCTGTGGTGGGCGACGTTGCGAAAGGTTGTTTCATGCGCACGATAGGATTGCTTGGCCTTATGGCGATGTGCGTTGCCTTGGCGATGCCTGCGGCACGCGCCGAAACGCCGGTGAAATTGCCCTCGCCGGTGATCGCCATCGTCGATGTTCAGCGCATTCTGCAAGAATCTTTGGCGGCCAAAAGCGTGCAAAAGCAGTTGGAAGCGCAGCGTTCCAAGTTCCAAACTGAAATTGAAGGCGAAGAAAACGGTTTGCGTCAGGCTGAGCAGTCTCTTTCCAAGCAACGGGATCAACTTGCGGCGCAGACCTATGCCGATCGAGAGCAGCAGTTACGGCAGCGTTTTTCAACCGTCGAAACCCATGTTCAGTCGCGCCGCAAAGTTTTGGATCAATCCTTTGCCGACTCGATGAATGCGGTGCGCGGCGCGTTGCTCGATGTTGTCGATAAAGTCGCGCGCGAACACGGCGCGAACATTGTGATCGTTAAACAACAGGCTTTATGGACGGATCAACCCTTGGATATTACGGACGAAGTTCTGAAGCGCCTGGATCAGAAGATGCCCAAGATCGACGTCGCCATGCCGTCAGAGAAGCTTGCAAAATAGAGGCGCCCCCCGTGTGCCAGCGGGCTGACGGAACTACTCTTTCGGTGGCGTGAATCCTTGTTCGCCTGTGCCGTTATCGTCCTTATCGGGCGAGGCTGTGGTCGGTTGGGGAGCGGCTTTGCGCATGCCCGACATGGCTTCCGGCGATTGAAATAAAGGGTGCGGGCTGCCCGGGCCGAAATTCTGATAGACCAGAGCAAGTCCAAGAAAGATCGCCAGCCACAAAGCGATATTCCGTAAGATATGCCCACGATTAAGGGCAAAGATATTGGGCGCAATAAAAACCAACATCGCCATCGTCATCAATCCGCTTAAAATCATCGACGTATGAGACATGGGGAAATCCTTTATGGTGAAGGTGCGCCGTTATACATCGCTCACACTGCCTCCCGCAAGAGCGACGCTGCATAACCTATTTTTGGGCTTTTAGGAGCGATGGTGTATAAAGCACTGTTCCTTTTGAAAGGTCATGCGATGCGTATTGCTTTTGTATCGATCCTTCTTTTTGTTTTGGCTGCTTGCGCGGTTGTTCCGGAGCAGGGGGCGGAACGCGTCGCCTTGACGCCTGTTTCCTTTTCTGATCTTGACGGGTGGCGTAAGGATTCTCATGCTGCGACTTTGACTGCGTTTCAGCGTTCCTGCTCCGTGCTGGCGAGCAAGAATGGCGCGGCGTCGATGGGGATTGGGGGACAGGTTGCCGCATGGCGCGATGTTTGCGGGGCGGCGCGGAAGGTTTCTTTGACCGACGAATCCGCCCGGGCTTATTTCGAAGACTTTTTTCGACCCTATGCCGTTGCGGGGCGCGGTGGCGATGTCGGCCTTTTTACGGGCTATTACATGCCGGAATTGCGCGGTTCCTTGCGGCGCGAGGGTGTCTTTCAAACGCCTCTTTATGCTGCGCCGGATGATAAAATTGAGGTCGATCTTGGTGCGTTTAAGACCGATCTCAAAGGCCAGCATCTAGTCGGCAAAGTTCGCAAAAACGCGCTTGTTCCCTATGACGACCGCGCGGCGATTGCCCAAGGCTCGCTGACCGAACGAGCCAAGCCTTTGGTGTGGATCGACGATCCCGTCGGCGCATTCTTTTTAGAGATACAAGGATCGGGGCGCGTGCGCCTGACCGATGGCAGCCTGTTGCCTGTCGGGTATGACAGTGCCAATGGACGAGCGTATGTGGCAATCGGGCGCGTGTTGGCGGATCGTGGAGATTTGGGGCGTCCTGTCACGATGCCAGCCATCCGCGCTTGGCTTGCCGCGCATCCGGCGCAGGCGCAAGAGGCGATGAATCTTAATCCGTCCTATGTCTTTTTCCGTCGCCTTCCCAATGAAGACGCCATAGGCGCGCAAGGTGTGGCCTTAACCCCCCAGCGCAGCCTTGCGGTCGATAGGGATTTTCTGCCCTTGGGTGTGCCTGTTTGGGTAGACACAACCGATGGGCGCGGTGAGGTTCTGCAACGCCTTATGGTCGCGCAGGATACGGGAGGCGCTATCAAAGGCCCCGTGCGCGGGGACTTTTTCTGGGGCGCAGGTGACGAAGCCGCCGCGCAAGCTGGCTCTATGCAAAGTCGTGGACGCGTTTTTATCCTGTTGCCGAAAACCGTGACGCCTCATGACGATTAAAGACAAGCACGTTTGGGAAACCTACACACGAGAGGTAGCGCCTGTGCCGAAGACGCGGCGTAAGGTTTCGAGCGTTAAGGCGGTGTCGGAAAAATCAGCGGCGCGGGTATTGGCGGAAAAAGAAGTGCCGCGACTGTCTAAGATCAATGCTCCCAAGCCTTTGGCGGGGGATGTGTTTAATGCCCTTGAACGCAAACGCGAAAAATCCTTGCGGCAAGGGAGCGTCGAGATCGACGCTAAACTCGATCTCCATGGCATGACGCAGGTTGAAGCCTTCGCAGCTTTAACTGACTTCATGCGCAAAAAGGTCAAAGCGGGAAAACGCCATCTTCTTATTATCACGGGCAAAGGACGCGGCGGGGATGGTGTTTTGCGCCGGAATTTTGAGAGTTGGCTCGGACAATTGCCGGAAGCCCCCGCCATCCTCGCCCTCCGCCCAGCCGCCCCCAAACATGGCGGCGAGGGCGCGTTTTATGTGGTGATGCGGAGGAAATAGGGGGTTATGTGCCTTGTACCCACGCCAATCCCTCGCGCCCATGCAGGAATCCGTTCACGAAGGGCACATCGGCAGTCAGTGTTTTTAGTTTTATCTCGGCTTCATCCGGTGCACAGGTTTTGTTGAGAACAGCGCGGTACAAGCGAGCCGTTTCCACCATGTCGATATCTTGGGGCGAAAGGCGGAAATGGGTGACACCCATTTTTTGCAACGATGCCAATTCTTCCAGCAAGACGGCATAGCCATGCGACATGGTTTGCGTGCCGTTGACGGTCAGGATTTGCTGTCCGTCCACCGTTTGCGTTTGCAAACCGTCGGGATTTTGCCCGCACACAAACTGGCAGCTATCCTTGTTCAGCCCGTGTGACCGCGCATGGTAACAGCGCATAGCGACGGAAAGGGGCTGGCGACCGAACACCATGACTTCGGTTTCGACTTTGCTGCCCCCCGCGACTGTTTTAATTGAAGCGGCGGGAATTTCGACTGGCAGAACGATGCGCTTGGCTTTGTTGCGGATCAGGAAATCGCGCGAACTTTCGTTGAAAACATTGATAAAGGGGCCGATGACATGGGGCTTGTCCTTTAACGCTTGCAGACAAGCGACATCGTTGGCCTCAATCAAAAACCCTTCCTCGACGCGCCTTAAGATCGCTTTCATCTCGCGCTCAGAGGTTACCAGCGCGAGCGTGGAGAAAACGACTTCTTTGCCTGCGGCGCGAAGACGTGCGGTGACGGCGGGAAGAAAATCTTCGAAAAACGGCTCGCGTTTCGAACAAACGACTTCGCCCAGATAAACGCTGTCAATATCGGCCTCGTCCGCGATACGGAAATAGAAATCGCGCCGCTTTTCCGCAGGCCAATGGAAGAAAAGAGGGCCGAGGGTCAGGCGGCTGGCGGCTTTTTTGGTTTTGGTCGTCGTCTTTTTCATCGCCATCCCTTTTTATAGGCGCCAAATGTTTCGCGTCCGCCTTCGGCGATGTTTTTTAAATCATTGGTTGACGATTCCGTGTTGCCTTGCGCCAAACCGTCCAAAGCTTTGCGGAACGCGCCTACGACTTCCGCGACATAGGCGCGGCTGCGTTGGCGGCCTTCGATCTTGAGCGCGGTAACGCCCGCCGCTTTCAGTTGCGGCAGAATGTCGATGGCGTTCAGGCCTATCGGTTCTTCGAACAGATAGGATGCTTGTCCATGCGTCACATAACGGCCCTTGCACGGGGTAGGATAGGGCGCGGGTTCCCCTTTAGAAAATTTGTTTAGCGTCACGCAGCCAAGGCAAGACTTGATGCAGTCTCCGTCTTCTTTGTAGGCGACATGGCTTGCAGGGGCGCAGACACCTTCGCTGGTGGGGGACAGCCCCGTCATATAGGACGACAGAAAACAGCGCCCTTCCGACATTGGCCCCACGCTGCCAAAGGCGAAAACTTCTGTTTCCATGCCAGTTTCTTTAATCAACGCCGCCACATCTTCGACCGACAGTACGCGAGGCAGAACCACGCGCTTGACGTCGAAATGATCGCGGTAAAACGCGATGGACAAAGCGTTCGCTGCCGAGGCTTGCACCGACAAATGGCGGCGCATGGAGGGTTGATGCCGCGTGGCATAATCCAAAACGCCAATATCGGCGAGAATGATCGCGTCGGCTCTCGCTTCCGCCGCGTTATCGACGGCTTGGTGCCATGGCTTTTCGTCTCCTGCGCGAGGAAAGGTGTTGATGGCGACAAGAACCTTGCGCCCACGCTCATGCGCATAGGCGATGCCCTCGACAAGCTCGTCTTGATCGAAATTCAAACCCGGATAATTCCGCGCATTGGTGCAGTTACGAAAGCCGCAATAAACGGTGTCGGCTCCCGCATCGATGGCAGCGCGCAAAGAGGCGGGCGTGCCCGCCGGACAAACAAGTTCAAGATAGGATGGCGTCATTGGGATGAAACTTCCGTGCGTTGGCGTCGGACTTCAAGCTTGGCGAGGCGTGTTTTAAGCGCCTGCACTTCGGCGCGCATGGCGTCGCATTCGGCCTTGGCGGGTTGCGCGTCGGGGGAACGTTCTTCGTTAATCTCTTGAATGCGCTCTTTCATGCGCTGCCCGACCTTATCTATCAGCGAAGCGACATGTCGTGCCGGACGGGCAAAGGGGCCGAACAAGGCGGTCACATCGTCCAGTAAATTGATTTCCTCGCGGTCGATTGTGTTGCGCAGCGCAACCATAACAGAGGTGTCGCCCGTAATCTCGATAGAACGCGAGAAAAACATCATATCGCCGTCTATGCGCCCTTCTAATAGATCAAGCAAAGCCGCCAGCTTGCCTTTAAGGCGAGCTGAACACACACTGTCCTTGGAACTCGTGACAGTCAGCGAGGTTTCACCGTGTCCGAAAGCCAGCGTAAAATTATGCGGCAGGTCAGACGGTTCAATACGAACGACGGCGGCGTCCAGCCGTTCCAGATTGCTAAACAAACGCGGATGGCTTTGGCGCATGCCGCGCATCAGGGCGTCAATCATCCTTTGCAGGACGGATGCCGGAATAACCCGCATCGCGGCGCGGGCAAGGGGTGTGGGGAGGTGATTTTGTTGCATGGTTGGGAAATCCTATAAAATCTGAGCCGAGAAACAACCCCAAAAGATAGTGTTCTATATCATGCCAAAACAGCTCCGTCTTGTAAGGATTCCGCCGCTTTCCTGTAATATTCCAAAAGCCTTTGCCTCGCTTGGGGCAGGTCGCCATCGCGGGGGATTAACTGGCGGGAATGGGGGTTGGCGAAGATATGGCGCGACAGGAAGTGGCCCGTCATTTCCAAGCCTTGCAGAATATCCCTTGCGTCCCATGTCCCTCCGCCCAGCAAGAAGGGGGGCAGGGGGAACAGCTTGTCGTGATAGGGGGCTCCAGCCTCGCGGGAAACGGCGCGACCTGTGCGCGGGCTGACATAGACCAGATTTTCCGTCTCGCCGCTGGCGGCGCATTGGTTCAGATCAAGTCCGTACCCCAAGGCCTGCAGCAAATTCATTTCCCATTTGATGTAAACGGGCGCCCATAAATCCGCGTCTTGCAAAGATAGTAGGGTTGCCAGTCCCGCATAGACGCCCGGCAGGGGTTGGCGTTCGGGTAGGCTGGCCTCCGTCACGGCGCAAGCGCTGGAGATGATGGCGATGATATCGGGCGCGTCGAGCCACAAAGCCGCCTGAGCCGCCGCGAGGTCGAGCGTATAATTGCCCAGATGATCGACCAATCGCGCTCGCCATACCGCCTGCACGCGATTGCCCGGTTGCAAAACAGGCCGTGCGGTGCGTCCTTGCCCCCCGGGAACCAATCCCGCATGCCGCCCATGTGCCGCCGTTAGCAACGTCACCACGGCGGCGTTTTCGCCGTGAGGCCGCGCAGATAAAACAATGCCTTCGTCAGTCCAGTCCATGGGGAAGAGCGTAGCAAGGGGAGGATGGCGTGGCTACGAAGAATGCGGCGGGGAAGGAAAGATCGTGACGGGTGATTTTGGCCTATGACGATTTTGGGGCTTTATGTTATCCCTGATTATCAACTTCGAACCCCCGCCTTTTATGTCCGTTGTCATCCATTATACCTCGATCAAGCCACCGACAGGGCGGGAGCGGGAGGTTTTTGGGTTGCAGGTGGCAATAGCGGATTTATTGAAGGCCTATTTTCGTTATGCCCGCACGGAGACATTCTCCTTTCTGATAGGCGCAAGCGAAGAATGGGCAGAGGTGCAGGAACTCGCAGCGCAAGCGGGGGTGGATGCTTCGCGGTTGGTCGCCTATGACCGTCGCTTTCCCGAACAGAATTTTCCGCAATTCTCGACCATTTTTCGCGCCGAACCCGACACGCGCCATGTGTTGTGGCAAAGACAGGCTTTAAGCCAACAGGGTGGCTCGTTTTCCTTTTGCGGCCTCGCCCACGCAATCAGCGGCACAGAGGCGGGCGATGTTTTACAAGACTATTGCCTTTCCCCCTCGCAAGACACGGACGCGATTATTTGCCCGTCGCGGGCGGTAAAATCCGCTATTCGTGCTTTTTGGGATTCCTATGGCGATTATCTGCACACGCGTTTCGGCGCGACATATCGTTGTTCTGTGCAATTGCCCGTTATTCCCTTGGGCATCGACATCGAGAAATTTGCCACCAAAACCACACAAGACAAACGCGTCGCTCAGCGCAAGAAGCTTGGTCTTGCCGAAGACGACATTATGGTTCTGTGGGTCGGAAGGCTCAGCGCGGCGATCAAGGCACATCCCTTGGCGATGTTTCAAGCGGCGGAACGCGCAGCCTCTCTGTCGGGTGCACGGGTGCATTTGGTGATGGTTGGCTATTTCGTGCCGGACGAGGCCGAGACCCAATTCAAGAAACTCGCCGCTGCTCTTTGCAGTAAGTCCACTGTGACGTTTATCGCCGCCAACGACCCGCGTTTTCCCGACGGGCTTTGGGCGGCGGGAGATATCTTCCTGTCGCTGATCGACAATATGCAGGAAAGCTTTGGCTTGACCCCCATCGAAGCGATGGCAGCAGGATTGCCCCGCGTCATCAGCGATTGGGACGGCTACCGCGACAGCGTGACAGACGGCGAAGACGGTTTTTTAATCCGCACCACGCAGCCCCCCGCCGGAAACGGTTTCGACCTGACAGCGCAAGTGTTAAGCGGGCGCGAAGTTTATGGCGGCTTTCTTGCCAAAGCCGCGCTGACGGTCGCGGTCGATGCCGAACAAGCGGGAGATCGTCTGGCGCAACTTATCGCCGACAAAAATCTCCGCGCCACCATGGCCGAAAAAGCTCGCGCCCGTGTCCGCGCAGTTTATGATTGGCGACACATCATCCCCGCCTATGAAGATTTGTGGAAGGATTTAGAGGAAAAAAAGAATTCCCTCTCCCTCGCGGAAAGGGTCGGGGAGGGGGGTGCTCCGCAAGAGCAATCCCAAACCATTCCACGCTACCCTTCCGCTCTCCCGCAACTCCCCGACCCCTACACGATGTATGCCTCTTATTCGACCGCACCATTGGATAAAAACGATCACATCTCTCTCTCCGCCTCAATCGAGCAAATCAAAATCCTTTGGCAACATACGCTGAACACCTACGCCAATGATGTCCTCCTCTCGCCGCAAGACATTTCCACGCTTCTGGGCTGGATGGGCCAACAGGGCAACGCGAGGATAGAATCCGTTTTCTCCCGCTTCCCCGCGCTGGATCAACCGCGCTTGTGGCGCACCATTGCCTGGCTTCAGAAACTTGGCATCGTTAAAAATTCAGCTTGCCAAAGGTAAGGCGATACGCAATATCAGGAAGAGGGATAAGGCTTTTGCCTTGTCATCCTCGTCCTCGCTTAGGCGGAGGGGCGACGGTAAAGACGAACGAGGACTTAAACGTTCTTTGTTCGGCACCACATTAACCAAATGATCGGGAGAAATCTCATGGGCGCAGCCACTAAAGCCGTTAACGACTCCAGCTTCGAAGCGGATGTTTTGCAGTCCACACTGCCCGTCGTCGTCGATTTTTGGGCAGAATGGTGCGGCCCGTGCAAAATGATCGGCCCTGTTTTGGAAGAAATCGCCGAGGAACTTCAAGGACAATTGACTGTTGCCAAGATCAATGTCGATGAAAACCCCTTGGTGCCCAGCAAATACGGTATTCGCAGCATCCCAACCTTGATGTTGTTCAAGGGCGGTCAAATGGTGGCGACCAAAGTTGGTGCCGTGCCCAAGGCGGCGTTGCAGGCTTGGATCAAAGAAAACGCCTAAGAGCCCCTTCACTATTTATTATCGTAAGCAACAGGGTATGGTGGGCAGCTACCCCTGCATTAAATGCGGGGCAACCTCTTGAGGAAGGGATCGTGGATTCCGGATTTACACATTTTTTGAGAGATTGTGCTTCCAAAATGCAGAGTGTTATCCGTCAGCCTAGAGGCGGCATATCTGGCGCAGACATACAACGACTTAACCAGAAAATTTTTTTGAAAGTATTTTCTGCGTGATATAAATGAAGAGTGATGTGGTGTTTTCAATCCCTATAGACTAGTGAGACATATCTATGGTCGCCGTAGCCCTGAGTTCACTTTTATTTTGAAAGGAACAAATTCCATGGCGCAATCTTATTATTTGAATGGTCGAACGTATAAGACGGGTGTATATGGTCTTTATTATGAGAAAAAAAACGGGAGAAACTGTGTTAGTTGGCGGAGGATATTCGCGCAAGCCTCAGGGGACCGCCTATCAACATCAGGAAAGTGAGCAGGAGGAGCCAAACCACGGACCACCAAGCATTCTGGCAAGCCCTTACAACATACGCCGTAGTGGCAAGATTATGCTTGATGCGCCCATCCTCTAGCCCCTCTCAAGAGAAAGAGGGTAGGTCGCTCGTCTTGGCTGCTCATACACACATGTTTTTAGAGATCATGAAAGCTTTAACCCGTGCCCTCCCTTTTTAATCTTATCCAGATCGTTCTGATCGATCTTTCCCTTGCGGGCGAGAACGCTATTGCTGTCGGCATAGCGGTTGCCTCTTTGCCTGCGCAACAGCGCAAACATGCGACGGTCGTCGGCATCGCGGCGGCGACGTTGCTGCGTATTGTGTTGGCGTTTTTTGCCGTTCAGCTTTTGCACGTTACGGGTTTGTTGGCGGCGGGTGGGCTCTTGCTGCTGTGGGTGGGGTGGAAAATGGCGATGGAGCTGCGCCTGCTTCACCAAAACAAACATGCGCTCGACAAGGCACCGGCCAAAAAATTCTCTGCCGCCGTTTGGCAGATTGTTGTCGCCGATGTTTCCATGTCCTTGGACAATGTGCTCGGCGTCGCAGGCGTTGCCCGTGACCATATGGTGGAACTCGTGATCGGCCTCGTCCTATCCATCGCGTTGATGGGCTTGGCCTCGTCGCAGATCGCACGGCTGACCTCGCGCTATCCCAAGGTTGGGTATGTGGGGGTTGTGGTCGTTCTCTACACCGCCTTGAGGATGGTTTACGATGGGTTAGGGCTCGGGGCGTAAAGCCAAAAGGACAGTTGTTGCGTCGCCAACCTCTGTTTGAAAATGTTCAAAACTAATGCAACGTCTGCCCGCCCCGCGTATTCTCCGCTTGCGTGGATTCGAGGCGGTGGGTGACACTGGACAGCTCTTGCTGTAGGCGCAATCCCTCTTGTGCCAGCGCGTGAATTTGCTGGGTATAATTGTCTTGTTGTTTTTGAAGTTGCGCGATGCTTTCGCTCATGCGCTGCGCGGTACGAATTTGCTGTCCCGCCGCTTCGCTCAAAGCGCCTGAGACAGTCTCGCGCAATTTACGCAGCCAAAGGACGGCGACGCAGACAAAACCCACAGCGGACAAAGCCGTGGCTCCGGCGAAAAGATACATCCATTCTGAGGTCATGATCTTCTCCTTGGCGAGAGGAGGTGCATAGTACCAAAAAGCGGGAAAAGAAGAAAGCC
>CAIXLI010000138.1 GCA_903920205.1 uncultured Pseudomonadota bacterium | reverse complement strand
ATATGGCTTCAAGACGTTCATCCTTTTCTCCCTCACATGTTGAGGGGTCAGATTAACGTCTGCTGCCGTCCTGGATTTCTAGGATTTTAGTGGAGCACTTTCAGGTGGCCACAAGTGGAGCACTTTGGGTGGCCGCCGGGGAGTCCGCTTACTCTTTGCTTAAAATCAAATCGGAAAGTTTTATAAAGGGGCGGGATGCAATGCGGCAAAACGCTGGTGTGTGTCTAACGCACGTTGCGCCCTGAGGACGCACATAAAAAAAGAATCGTCGCGTCCCTTCGTCAGTTTTGACGTTTATCAAACGATCGGCTTGTGCGCAGCCTATCCTTCCCGTGTTGCCCGAAAAAATTAAGCGTGAATTAAATTCACTGATTGGCAGCACCCCCCCTAGATTCAACACCATAAGGAGATTCCCATGTTTGCTTCAACCAAAGATGCAAAGCTTGATACGGCTAAGGACGGCATGCTTAATGAAGGCGGTCATCCTATTGATGATGCGGTGAAAGCGGCTCGTCATTTTGGGCGTGATGTACATGCTGCAACGGGAGCCGTCAAAGATGATCTTGAAGAAGCGGCGCGTCGCACAGGACATCATATACGGGAAATGGCGGACTCGGCTGGTCATAGCCTTAAGGGTGCGGAGCAGGCCTTGACTGTCAAAATACGTGAAAACCCCGTTCAGTCGAGCCTTATCGCTCTGGGCATCGGCCTTGTCGTTGGAAGGCTATTCCGCCGCTGATTTATCTTTCACCCTGTGAATGGCAATTTCATGTTAGGTAAAATTCTCAGTGTGGCAACGGTAGGCAGCGCCTTGGCGAACCAAGGGCTGCTGCACCGTTGTTTCTTCTCTGCCATTAACGTTTTGGTCTTGGCCATCGTTAGCGCCTTTATGCTTTGTGCGCTGCTGGTGGACTTGTTTGCCCTTGCCTACCTAGGACTGATTCATTACGGCGTTGATCCCTCTAGCACAGGCATTGTTTTAGGCCTGCTGGTTCTAAGCGTTACCATCATTCTGATGGCGGTAACCTACAACCAAATGCAAAAAATCCGAAAACTGTCGCATCAAAGTTTGCTGAGTGCCGGCAGCGATTTACCAGATGTCGGAAATATTGTTATGGCGTTTATTGATGGGTTTCTGAACAACAAAAAAGAATAAACCGCAAGTGACCGTACTCCCAAGCTTTAGCGAAGGAGGACGAACTCGGTGACTTGGCCCTATCTGCATCCGCCATAACAGGGCGCACCGTCTCGGGCAGCCTGCACTCAACTAGCGCTTTTTCCAACTTCCGTCCGTGCCCTGATAAGAACTGCCGGGGGCGAGTTGGGTTATGATCTGCTGGGCTGCCAATTTGGCGACGACATCAACGGGCTGGCCTTTTTGTTGCGAGATGCGAGCATATTCCTGCTGACGTTTGGCATTCACATCCGCAACCAAAGCTTGAACCTCGGGCGTCGGATTCAGCGCGGCCACATAGCCGTCTGACTTTTCACCGACAAGGCTCGTGCTGCGCGCCTGATGAAGATCAAGGGCAAGAGCCGGAGTGACGATCAGAACCGCCACCAAAGCCAAGAGCGTAGCTAAACGTAGTTTCATCTAAGCCTCCACCTAAAAGACATCGGGATTTTTGGCGATCGCTTGTTGAACGTCTTTTTGAATTTCAACTTTGATGTGCTGTTCAATGTTGACGTTCAGATTAATTTCAATCGGCTTATCCGGCGCTTGTAATTGTACCGTCGGCGTACAGGCAGATAGAAAAGCCGTTAAGAACAAAGCGATGCTAAGGATTTGCATTTTTTCCTCGCTCCATTATTTTCTGGGGGTCGCTCAGCCATAATAGATTTTGCTGAACAAAGTCTAGCACATCGCCGTTCAGATTGACATTGATTTTGACCCTGCGCCCTGCTTGAACCTGCGGGTTGTTTCCTTCAAGATTCATGCGCAACTCAAGGCGATGGCCCTCGCCGCTGTTCAGCTGCATCGCGAGCGATGTATAATGAAAGTCCTTAAGGACTTCACGGACAAGCGCAACCTGTTCGTTATCGCCGGGAATAACCTCGGGTGACATGGTGATCGTTCCGGGCTCTTCCGCGTGCAGCGTTCCTTCATGAAAAACTATGGAGCCATCCGGCTCGAGTGTAGCGGGCAAAGTGCCGGAGATCTTTCCGGTAGCCGAAGCGCGTTTTCCGGTAAGCTGTTGCATCAACGTGTCTGCCGATACCTGATTGATTCTAAGCGTCACGTCGATTGGGGCTTGGCCACTTAACGGTATTCTTACATTGTGCGCGGCAAGACTTCCGCCATTCCAAGGCATCAAGAAATCTGTGATAACAACCGCCGATTTATCGGGCGCAGCGAAAAGGTAATTCACGGCAAAGGCCATAGTGTATGTTTTTGCGGCGTCGTGAAGTTGGCCCGTTATACGCGCTTGATCGGATTGCAGGGAAAGTTCGCCGCCACCGTTCAAGGCCGGAATTGTCGGGGAAGTTCCGGTGACGTGAATATCTTGAAGGCTCCATGAACCCTCCCAGCGTTTGTCGTTTTCTTTCAGCAAGACCTCCGCTGTGGCAGCGCCGGTCGTCATGCCAAGATTGCGGGTTTTAAACGCTATGCCAGAGGCAACATAAGCGACCTTCGGTGTAGGCTGTTTTTGCCATTGGAGTTGTAAAGGCAAATCAAGCTGCCATTGATCCGAAGCGATATGCGCATGGCTGTTGTTAAGCTGCGCGTTGCTTAAGGGGATAGCGTTAAGTTCGTCAAGGGTGATCGGCAAGGTAAACGGCGCGTTTTTTCCGGTGCCGTTTTCCCAATGTTCGAGCCCGATGACGTTCCATGCGTTTTCTTGTTTGTGCGCCTCTATGGACAGTCCTGTTGCCGTCAAGCCGCGCACATCCCCCGCAAGCAAAGCCGCCATCGAATAATCAAGCGTGACATTTTTTAGGGTCAAAGGCGCGGTGTTGCCGAACGTAATGTCCTCAAGCGTCATGGTGGTAAGCCCGACATGAGAAAGCGTCAGCCGAACATCCGTCAAGCCTTGCGCTTCAAAAAGCCCCTTGAGCCGACCCTCCACCCAAGGTTTCCAAGGCAACAAGGCCGCAGACAGCCCCAGCAGAATTGCCGCTGTTATCAGCGTCCAACCAAACTTATGTTTTTGAAAAGCAGCGGCCATGATCCATCGACTTTCTCATCCACAATTATAAAATAAATATGGCTAATGTAAGATTTGCTGCGGGGAGCCCACTTCGCTCTATCCGCCACTGCCATAAAAGAAGCCCCCAAGAGGGGGCTTCTTTTATGGCAGGGTGAACGGGACTTACACTGGAACTTTCCTGAATATTAAACACACCGCGTATGCGGCTACATAATGGTGGCAGAAATCATTCTGCAAATATCCAACCACCCAAACTTTTGTGGGGTTAGTTGTTGGGCTTGAGATAAAAACTTCAATAACATATTGATTTTATTGAAGTGATGGCGGTGCTTGCAGTCACGCCCAACTCTTCTCTGACGGCATTCCCTGTTAAACAGGGAAAGAACAGGGAATTTCGTTGTTTGCAGACTGTCTGCCTACCAAGCAGTCTGAAATTGCCACGGCAAGACAGTGCTTTACAAGGGCTGTAGTGATGCATTCCCTAAAAACGGAACAGGGAATTTTTATCTCATATCAGGGAATCAAATTTCCGTAACAGCGTAACTTTCCAGTTTGAATCACATTTTGTCCTTCGAAGTGGAACGTGCCGAATTAACCTTCAATTTTATCTTCCCATTCGATATTTTCTCCTGTGACGCGACCTGATTGGTAGGCTTTAGATAAAATGCGTTTACCGCGATTGATGTTAACGGCTCGTAGCTTGAGCCCAAGATCGGCGAGTTCATCTTCAATCACCCCGTTTTTAATCGGCACAAGATCCCGCCCGCCCGATGCCTGCGTTTTGGCGGTTCTTGCCTCTTTGAGTTTGTCGAGTTTGGTGCGGATGCCGTGACCAAGCCCCGCCTGAAATGAAGTCGTGGCGCTGCGGCGCTGGCTGGAATGATGGCTATCATACAGATCGCCACGCTTAAAGTTTCTGGTTTCGGTATCAAACGCTTCTTCGATTTTCTCATAAAGATAACGCGCGCCAGCGACATCGGCGGGCATGCCGAAGAAGATGTGCCGGATATGTCCATTCACCGTCATTTCATACCAGCTGCGGCAATCACAAAATTCGGCGATCGTCCCGACACAATCATCGAAAGGACTGCGGCGCCGGCGATCAGTTTCGATACCTTCCCCGGCACAGCTTTGCTCTTTCATATCGACTTCGCTGAGCGACAGTCCGTAGCGATCAAGCAATTCCGCAACTTTGCTTGCCGCTGATAAAGCTTCTTCCTCCGTGCAGCCCTGTTCCACGGTTTTGCTGCGTAGGGCCTGAATCCGCGCCAGAACTTTATCCAACTCATCGCGGCTGGCTTTGTTGGCTGTTTTGGCAGAGCAAGCCAATTTGGCGCGGCGGCACAAATCATCAAACAAGCTTTCTGCGCCGGAATCGATATGGCCGTTAGCAATAGCCTGTTTCAAATCTGCCGCCAGACTTTCGAGTGTTTCGTGCGATGTGCGGATGCCAGAGCTGTTACGACGCTGAATGGTTTCAAGTTGGATCACGAGGATGCGTTCGTAGGCGGCGACGAGCTTTTGCAATTTCAATTCATGCGCGCCACGACAGGCGCTTAATGCCTCGCGCACCGGAATAAGGTACGCCTCGCCGCGAATAATGCGAATGTCGTCGGAACTTGGTTCAGGCAATACGTCCTTTGCCACCCAGCGCGCCGCTAATGCATGAATGGGGCCATCGTTTTCGTCATAGCCAAATTCAAATTCTTCTTCGCCAAATAAATCTGAATTTATGGCGCTCATCGGATTCCCGAAGCGGATAAAATAACGGTAAAGCGCTTCCGCACACCGCAGCGGATTTTTGAGGCCCCGCCCTGTATTGATAAATGGCTTCGCTATTTCTAGCATATTGTCATCAAGTGGCGTCACTGGACCGACAGAAATATGCGTATAGCCATAAAGGCAGGTGCGTAAGGCCCAGCGTGCGCCATCGCGGCACGGCATTTTCTGGTCGAACAGAATAAGACTCTCCTCGCTGGCAAGATCAATGGCCTCAAATAGTTCTTCTCCTAAATCCTTAGTGATTTCGACTAGGCGAAAGACTGCATTCCGCAATAAGTCCGCAGCTTCTTTCTCCTTCGGCGCATTGATCTTACCGCTGCGGAGCAAGCGATCCGTTGCCGTTTGTCCTGTCATGGACGGCGTAAAAAGCGCTAGGTCCAGCGCATATCCCAAAGCATCGACAGCGCGCAGTTGAATATCCGGTAATTCGTGCAGGGAACTTAGAAAATCGGCGACCTTAGCCTGAATCTTGGCGGGAGGAATATGCTCAAGCGCCTGTTCGCCGATCGCTCGGATACGTGTGTGAATTTCTTCCAGTCTATCAACGGGAAGATTTTTCGCATTTGCATTCTCATCAGAGTATTTGCGCGCCGCTTGCTGCATAGGCTTGTCCATTGTCAGAATTAATGGGCCGATTCTGCTGCAGGGTCCTTTTCAAGGCAAGCCTTATGATCCCCATCAATCAATTTCAATAGCCCCAACGTAGACCTGCGGGGGTGACAGGTCTAGGTTAAGATTGCTTTTGGAAGAGTTTCGCTGGTTTTTCTTTCTTCGCCGTCACCTCTGTTCCCCCGCCGCAGTTCCTATCTGATAACCGAGCCTTTCACAGCCCTTCACACGCTTAGCTTTTATGCCGTCAAGCTGCGCATCGCTGTAAGATGGTCTCAGAGACTACGCCATACTTTCTCGCAACCGTTTTATTTCAATGAGAAAGGATGGTTCCAATTCACTAATGACGCGCTCAATGTCTCTGCGTTGATTGAGCAAGGTCAAGATAACAATGTCTTTTTCGATGCGATCATAGACGATAAAATGCTCTCGGACGGCCACCATCAAAAATGGCACTGCGCGATGGGCGCGCAGTTGGCCGTTCTCAGGTTTTACGGCGGCTTGCTTCATGGCGGCGTAGAGATCGGCTATATACTTATCTGCAGTTTCTGGGCCCCACTGCTTCTCGGAATATTTATGAATATCGCGCAGCGTCCTTGCCGCCTGCCGCGCCAAAAGAAAGTTCGACTTGCTCATTGCCAATCAATCGATTCCTTTTGCGTGAGAATCTTCATGTCCTTCTTAAAATCGCCAGTTGAAGCAAATGTTCTACCCGCCGCCAGATCTTGATAACCGGCAAGAATGGAGTCACGTTCCATCCGCCCGTCCCGCTGTTCCATGTCTCGGCGAATAAGGTCACGAACATATTCGCTGGGAGTTTCGTAAAGGCCAACCTTGCTTACCATCCTCTCAACGAAGGCGGCTAAAGGGCCGGATAAACGAGCATTAATACGTGTCTGTAGCATGGCGAAATTCTCCTTTGATAGACAATAGATCCTACCAAATGTCGCCATAAATGTCAATATTGTCGCTACTATTGCGACAAATAAAGCCAATCTTGGAATTCAGCATCGGAAAGTATCGCAAAATGCACAGTACTCGACTCG
Source organism: uncultured Pseudomonadota bacterium (assembly GCA_903920205.1). Classification (GTDB taxonomy): domain Bacteria; phylum Pseudomonadota; class Alphaproteobacteria; order UBA9219; family UBA9219; genus CAIXLI01. Next base: position 4,437 of record CAIXLI010000138.1, on the reverse strand, counting down.
CATTTAAAAGCCCATATTCATCAAGGGTTTTAAGGGCAAGCCCTGGGAAAGAAGCTGCGTGAGGAAGTGGAAAATCAGATTGAGCCGAGGGGAGACAAAGATTTTTCGCAAGCCGTGAAGACCGAGAGCGAACAAGGACCAAGCTCTGCGTCCATGTTTTTTGAGAGGAATGGGGTTTAACCGCGCCAGAGCGGCGCCGGTTTTAACGGACAGAGCGACCGCAAGAGCGAGAACAACGAGTAGAGTGGAAAGTTTATCGGGATCGGTGATGTGCGTATCCTCCAGATTAAAGCCCTTGGTTTTGAAGTTTCCGAACATCGTCTCGTATATGACGACGAGGAACTGGCTGAGGGGGCAACTACCGAGGAATCCTCGGTAGTTCAAACCGAGGGAAAGCGCAGTATTTCCCGCAAGGTTAATCATTACAATCTGGACGTTATTATCTCCGTAGCCTACCGGGTAAACTCAAAACGCGGCGTTCAATTCCGTCAATGGGCGACGCGGGTGCTTAATGAGCATCTTACGCGCGGCTAACGCACGAGCGATGGCGTGGTGTACAAAAGCCCTGCCGCCGAACACTTCCAGAGTTTGCCATGCGAGTAGTCACGAACAACATCGTACCCAGATGACACGACCCGCTCCACCAATATGGATTTTTTGCCGGAAACAGGAAGTCCTGTTTTTTTCAGGATCGCTTTTAGCTGCGATATATTGAGGGCATCGGCGTAATCTTCTCTTGACGCAGCAATGATGAGGCCGGTTTTGACGAATTGCTCCATCGTCTTTTGTGGGGTTTCGTTCAGAACGGCTTGCCATCCCTCGATCCATCCCGATGCCTTGAGCGATCTGGCCCTGTTGAATTGCGACAGCAATGCGATCTGCGGCCTAGATAGTTTGGCGGTTGCTTCTCTAGAGAAGAACAAGGACTTAAGCCGTGAAAGCATCGTTCTTACCTGCAGCCATTATGCCGATTGATCAATTGTTGTGCTAAACGACAGGGATCTTATTTTATCAAAGGCGACATGGTATAAGTCACCCGCTGTTAAATTGGATGGATTTTGGCATATTCCAAATCTGCGCATAAGATACAATTTTCTTAGTTCAGGGATAGCTGTAGGATTTTCTCCGCCAAGAAAGGTAGCCTCACATGACAAAGGCTGTAAAGCTGCTAAAGCCATTATTCCTTGCTGTGCTTATGGCTGTCACTGGGTGCGCCCAAGGGCCTGTCGGCAATCCGGCAGTGCCGGAACCGGCAAAGGCTGTTGATCTGCAAAAGTACCTCGGACGCTGGTATGAGATCGCCCGCTATGAGGCCAGCTTCCAAAAGGGCTGCGAGGCCGTTACGGCTGATTACAGTTTGCGCCCAGACGGCAAAATAAAAGTCCTCAATTCTTGTTGCAGAGAACGGCTTGATGCTCCTGTTGAATCGGCAGAAGCCCAAGCCTACGTCGTGGACGGCAGCCAAAACGCAAAGCTGCGCGTGTCGTTCTTCTGGCCATTCTTTGGGAACTACTGGGTGCTGGATCACGGCGATGCTTATGACTGGTCGATCATCGGTGAACCGTCTGGACGTTATCTCTGGCTACTCTTCAGGACGCCTCATCCAACAGAGGCATTGGAGAAAACAGTCAAGGCCCGTGCAGCCGACATGGGGTATGATCTTGGCCTGTTGAGAATGACGAAGCAGTAAGGTTCGTCGGTTGCCCCGAGCAGGATAGCAACAACAATCTATTCTCTTTCCGTCTTGTTAAAAGCGTTATTCATTACGCTGATCTCGCGGGGTGGCAGTTTAAGCTGGTGCGCCAGATCGACCCAGCCCCGAACCGCGTCGACGATCTCTTTAATAATCGCGTCGGCTTTTTCATTGCTGACGCGGAAGACTGGAGCCACGCTGCGGGCGAGATCAAGGCTCTGGCTGTTGTCGTCTTTGGAAATGTTAAGCGCGAGGCCACCACCCGTGGCAACCGGATTGATGTCGTAGGCGGGAGACAGTACCCAGCCGCGCTCCCGCAGCAGGAAGCCGTGGTTGCGCAAGTGATCGTCCGTGTTGGAAACACAAATGTAAAAGACGATGCGCCGCCAGAGTTGCTCCAGGTCTTTATTCACCTGCGCTCCATTCTTCATCAGAAAAGAGGCCATATCGAGATAGCTGACGCCGGTATCGCCGCCGTCGCCGTCCTTCTTGCCCAGCAAAGTCATGGCCGAAGCGAAATGGATGCGTGTGCCATCTTCCAATCGGTCGAAGCGTTTGGTCAGGAAGGTATCGTAGTCGCCAGAAAAGTGCCGGATGTCGGCGGTCGCGGTCTCGACCCCTGCTGCCTGCGCCAGCCGGTGAACCAGAAATTCCCATTTTCCAATGTTGATATCGTCGCGGCGGCTGGGGAATTTGGCGATCCACGGCATATCGCTTTCATCGAGCACGCTGGCCTTGGGACGCGCGCCGCCGAGCGAACCGCCTGGTGCTATCAGCATCTTGAGCCATTTTTCGTAACCCCGATTATCTTCCGCGTCATCGCGCTCCAGCTGCAGGCTGGCATGTTCCAGATCGCGCAGTTTCGTCCATGGCGGTGCCGCCATGTCGGCCAGATCGTCAAGAAAAGGGCTATCTTCGCTTAGGCGAAAACGCAAAGCCCCCATCCTGTGGGCATCATAAACGCCGAGCAGATAATCGGATTCCAAAAGCGGGCGCACCTCGCGCTTTTCGGTCTTTGCGGCCCATGCTTCGCGGCGTTGCATCAGGACGCGTCCCCAACGGTCAGGCGACGAGTCCAGAAACATGCCAAAATTATCATGCCCGTCCAGCGCATATTGTGGGCCTGCAAACAAGCCAAGGTTGGGATCGAGAATCTGGGCAAACGGGGATTTCAGCCAGGCAGGATCATATTCAAAGGAAAAGACCTCCTTGCCCCGTGCGGGCGCGGCATACATCACACCCATGACAACGGGATCTGCCATGCCCTGCCAGTGGGCGCAGACCTGAATGGATTTTTGCGTATTCCTTTTCGCGCTCATGATTGTTTCCGTTTCGCCACGCGTTCTTTTGTGGGCGTGAGCGCAGCATCCTGAAGCCGCCTACCTAAGGGATCATCCTTGCCGATCAACAGCAGGTCTTTTTCAAGCCCAAGGCAAAACAGTACGCTGGCATAAGCGCCAAGCGTCGCACCGCTGTCGCCGTTCTCAACCTTGCGCAAGGTCACGCGCCCCATGCCCGCCCGTTCGGCCAACATGGTCGTCGTAATCTTGCGGCGCAAGCGAGCCAACTTGATATTTTCTCCCAGCGCTTTCAGAATGTCTTCCAACGCTGGTGACAACGGGGCTGTTTTTCTGGGCATCACCACACCTCACCAATGATCGTTATTATAGACAATAACTGTTTATAATGTATTAAATAACAACCATTGTGCAAGAGAAATAGTGCCTATTTTCCCTCAGGTTAGGGCCGTGCATCCGAGATGGGAATGATCTGGGCTTTTTGAGTGCGACGAAGCAGTAAGATTCGTCAGCTGGACATAATTTGCTCTTTTGGCCGTTGACTGTCAGGGAAACTCTTGCCCCAATGACGTCGGTAATCCTTTTTGAAGGACCGGATAACGTGGCGGCTATTTTTGTCGAACCCATTATTGGTGGCAATGGGGTGATTATTCCACCCGATGGATATTTGCAGGGAATGAGAGCATTGTGCGATGAATATGGGATTTTGATGGTAAGTGATGAAGTGATGACTGGGTGGGGAAGAACCGGTGCGTGGTTTGCGGTTGAACACTGGGGAGTATCCCCTGACATGATTACCCTTTCCAAGGGGGTAACTAGTTCGTATTTTCCGCTTGGCGCGGTTTTGGTAAATGATCGTATTGCGAAACACTTTGATCAAAATGTTTTAAGCTGTGGTTCCACTAACTGTGCCCATCCGATAGGATGTGCGGCGGCTTCGGCATCGATCGACGTTTATCAGCAGGAAAACCTTGTCAATAATTCCGCTGTCATGGGAAGCCTGTTGTACGAAAAGTTGCTTGAGTTGAAAGAAAAACATCGAACAATCGGGGATGTCAGAGGTAAAGGGTTATTTAGTGCCATAGAGTTTGTTGAGGATCGGAGCACAAAAGAACCGCTTGACGACCTTGGTCCGGCGGTGAAGCTGCTTAGGGAAAAAGGCTTCTGGACAATGAATCGACGGCATATATTGATTGTCGCTCCGCCATTGATCATTAGCAGAGAAGAACTGCAGGAAAGCCTCTTAATCCTTGATGATGTCCTTACCCAATTGAAGCTCTGAGTTTAACAAGGACGTGATTTCATGAAAAACAAAGATGACTTGTTCCGGGTTCTGCAAGAGTTGAACATTACCTATAAAAAGTTTAACCACGAGCCAATAAATAATGTGCAGGAGGCGGAAAAATATGTTCAGAAAATTGAGGGAGCTCACTGTAAGAACTTATT